>CAZDHT010000048.1:0-25745 GCA_964505325.1 uncultured Planctomycetota bacterium
TCTTTCATCTCCGTCCAGTTCGGCTCCGGGATGCCGGAGACGAGGCTCGGGACGTGGACGGGCCGGCCGCCATCGGCCATCGAGATGTTGGCCGCCACCCCGGTCAGGATCGACCAGCACCCTTCGGCCAGGCCGGCGGCGTGCTTGAGCGGGTCGTCCCTCGGCGGGCCGAAGACGTCGTCGAGCAGGGGAGAGTCGCCGCCGCCGTGTCCGCCCTTGCCTTTCTGGATAGGGACATCGTACGGATCGGCGAAGTGGGGGAACACGTGGATGTAGCTCTTCTCCAGGAGGGTCTCTCCGGGCGTGGTGCCGTCGCCGCTGACGTAGACCGACTCGCGGACCTGAGCTTCCAGCCGGCCCTTCTCGCCGTTGAACGCGATGCGGTAGCCTTCCCAAGGCAGGAACGAGTTCAGGCAGTATGACATGTGCACGCCGCTGGCGTAGCGGACCGTGAGATTCATGGAGTCCTCGATGTCGATCTCGCCGCTGAAGACGCAACGGTCACGGAAGTAGCCGTCGTGCTGCTCCTGATCGAGGTACATCGTGCGGAGGCCGTCCTTGGCGGCGAGGTCGAGCGCGAACCGGCACGAGCCGTCCGGCATATGCGGGCAGGTGTGGCAGCGCTCGGTGCGGTTGTGCAGGCCGTATTTGTCCGCCCGCTCCGGGACGTAGAACGCGCGTCGTCCGAGCGCGGCGACCGCGTCGGGCGTCGAGCTGATCCACCAGTTGACCAGGTCGAAGTGGTGCGTGGCCTTGTGGACCATCAGTCCGCCGCTGTTGGCCTTGTTCCGGTGCCAGCGGCGGTAGTAGTCGGCCCCGTGGCTGGTGTCGAGATTCCAGGTGAAGTCGACCGACAGGATTCTGCCGATGGTGCCCTTCATCAGCAGTTCCTTGACCTGCGAGCGCGACGGCGAGTAACGATAGTTGAACGTCACGCGCAGGTCCTTGCCTGTCTCGGCGACGGTATCGACGATCCGCTGGCACTTTTTCTCGTCCGTCGTCATCGGCTTCTCGGTGATGGCGTCGCAGTCAAGCTCCATGGCGCGGCAGATGTACACGTCGTGGAAGCAGTCCTTGGTGGTGACGATCACGCAGTCCGGCTTGGTCTCGGCGATCATTACATCGAAGTCGTCCGAGTGGTAGCCGGGGACATCGATGCCTTTCTCGGCGAGTTGCTTCCGTCGCAGTTCGACGCGGCCGATGTTAATGTCACACAGCCCGACCAGTTCGCACGAGTCCTTGTAGGTCTCTGTGACCGCGTTCGTGAACATGCCGGACCGCCCGCCGATGCCGACCTGGGCGTAGCGTCGCTTACTCATTCCTCTCTCCGTGGAGCCGTTCGTGGACAGGCCGGGTCATGGTTGGGCGGCTATGGTAGCAGACCCCCCGCGCGGTGTCCAGCGCCGAGGTCATCTGCTGGTGGTCTGCCGGAATTACCTTGAGGCACAAGACGGGAGCGATACAATACAGAATGTGTGATTCTCCCGCCCATCGGCGCGCTGGAACAGGGCGTATGAAGCGGCCACATCTGCTCGTGTGCTTCTTGGGGATCGTGCTCGGCGCTCCCCTCGCCTGCGGAGCATCGGACCTCGACGAATTCAAGATCAAGCGCCGGCAGGTCTTTGAGTTCGCCGCGAAGCCGAGCGTGACGCGACGGGGTGACAACGTGACCATCACGTTTACGTCGAAGGGCTACTGCGACGTGACCGTGGCCGTCGAGAACGCCGAGGGAAAGATCATTCGGCACTTGGCATGCGGCGTGCTGGGGGTGAACGCGCCGCCGCCGTTCAAGAAAAACTCGCTCGAACAGGTAATCCTGTGGGACGGTAAGGATGACCGCGGCATCTACATCGACGACAAGGACGCCCTGACCGTCCGCGTGTCGCTGGGCCTGAAGCCGCGGTTCGAGCGGACACACTACTGGAGCCCGCACAAGCGGATTTCCAACCTCGCCCCGCTGCTCGTCGCCGCGCCCGAGGGTGTCTACGTGTTCGAGGGGCTCGGCGTGGACCACCTCCGGCTGTTCGACCACGACGGGAATTACGTCCGCACTATCTACCCGTTCCCCGCGAACAAGATCGACCAGGTGGTGGACATCCAGCGCCACAAGTTCCCGCAGGACGGCGCCAACCTGCCGCTCAAGGTCGGCTACGAGCAGGCGACGCTGCTCACCTCGGGCTCGAGCGCCTGGGGCGGCGGCGGGCACGCCGGCGGGTTCGGCGCCACCGCGATGGCGACCCATCAGGGCAAAATCGCCCTCGCCTTCCACAAGCTCAACCGGCTCGCCAGCGACGGGACGAGCGGCGGTTTGCCCGTCCAGGGACCGAGCGTCTCGTTCGAGGTGCGGATCGGCCGCCAGCGGAAACAAGTGGTCGGCCCGACCAGTATCGCGTTCAGCCCCGACGGCAAGACCCTCTACATGACCGGCTTCATCTGGAAGACCGGCGCGTACCTCGGCCATGCGAACTGCTTCCACGTGGTCAAGCGGATGGAATACGCGAAGCAGGACCCGCCGACGGTCTTCGCCGGCGTCGAAAAAACGGATGACGGCTTCGGGGCGGGCAACGACCGGCTCTGCGTCCCGACCTGCGTCGCGTGCGACCCGAAGGGCCGCGTTTACGTGGCCGATTACATCAACAACCGCATCCAGATCTTCTCGCCGGGCGGCAAGCACCTCAAGACGATCCCCGTCCGCTACCCGGCGACCATCAAGATTCATCCGAAGACGGGCGAGATCTGGGCGTTCAGTTGGCCCATGATCGGGCCATCGGGCCGGGTGATGCGCGACCGGAAGTTCGACCCGCGCCGGGTCCTGCCGACGGTGACCCGGCTGGGCACGTTCGAGCGGCCGAAGAAGCCGGAACTTGAGCCTCTGCCAGCAGTGAGCGCCAGCGGCAGGGGCGGATGGATCGCCACCGGCGGCCAGATGTACAAGGCGACCGTGGATTTCTACGCCAAGGAGCCGGCCTTCTGGCTGGTCGGCCGGAAGGCGACCGTCTCGCTGGCGGAGGCGAACTGGATGGGCGGGGCCGGGCAATGGGCCCACCTCGGCGGCTGGATCAAGCGCGGGGTCCGCCTGTGCCGCTGGAAGGACGATAAATGGCGGGTGGTCCGGGACTTCGGGAAGATCGCGTATCGCAAGGTGAAGCGCGTGACGCCCTCCTCCTTCTCACGGCAGCGGCTCGTCGTCAACCCCGCCACCGGAATCGTCTACATCTGCGAGGAGCAGACCGGCGCCGGCAAGTCCTTCTATTCGGTGATGACCCTCGATCCGGAGAGGGGAAAGCTCCGCGAGCGCCGGCTGCCGTTCGACGCCGAGGATATCATCTTCGACATCG
Organism: uncultured Planctomycetota bacterium; assembly: GCA_964505325.1. Classification (GTDB taxonomy): domain Bacteria; phylum Planctomycetota; class PUPC01; order PUPC01; family PUPC01; genus CAZDHT01. The sequence continues at coordinate 3,339 of CAZDHT010000048.1, forward strand.
AGGGCCGCGCCTACCTGAAGACCGACCGCGAGGTGATGCGGTTCGACCCGCAGACTTGGCGCGAGGTGCCGTGGGACTACGGCGAGGAGCGCGTGGTCGTCCGTTTCGCGAGCAGCGGGAGCATCCCCAGCACCCCGGCCATCGCCGCGCTGCCCATCCCTGGGCGCCGGCCGGTGTGGTGGCATTCGAGCGGGATGTGGATCTCGCCCAAGGGCCACCTCGCCGTCGTCTGCAACATCTCCAAGAAACCGAAGACACGCAGCCCGAAGGACAAGTACTTCTCCGGCGGCGTCAACAAGGCCTATTCGCCGATGATCTACCCCGGCCGCACCGGCAGCCGCGTCATCCACATCTTCGACAAGCACGGCCACACCGTCTGGAAGGATGCTCTGCCCGGCCTGACCAACGCCGACGGCATCGGGATCGACAACGACGACAACCTTTACGTAATGGTCGCCGCGCCGCGCATCCTGGACGGTAAACGGTACTTCAACGAGAAATCCGAGACGGTGATCAAGGTCAAGCCAGGAGCGGCGAGGTTGTTGAGCATAGGCCGGGCCTCGGTGAAGCTCACCGAGCAACTCCGGCCCAAGCGCCACCCGGACATCACCAAGTACGGAATGAGCACGACGTGGGTGGAGGGCGCCGAGTGGTACTACGGCGGGGTGGGCTATGGCGGCCAGGGCGGCTCGTGCACCTGCTGGCACTCGCGGTTCCAGATGGACTACCTCGGCCGTTCCTTCGCACCCGAGGTGCGGCGCTACAAGGTCGCCGTCCTCGACGCAGCCGGGAACCTGATCCTGCGCGTCGGCAAATACGGCAACGTAGATGACGGCCTGCCCCTCATCAAAAAGGGCGGGCCGGAGAGGCCGCGCTCGATCGGCGGCGACGAGGTCGCTCTGTCCCACGCCGCGTACCTTGGTGTGCACACCGACCGCCGCCTCTTCATCCACGACGCCGGCAACGGCCGCATCCTCAGCGTCACCCTCGGCTACCACGCGACGGAGAAGGTCGCGCTCAAAGACGCCGCCGCGCCCGGGGGAGATGGCAAGTGACAAACCGTCACCAGCGAGGGTATAATCTGGCTCTGTGTCCCGGCCGTTCCGATCTGAAGAGGTGACAACGGTGCATCGTGCGGTCCTCGTGATCTTCCTCGTTCTGACTGTGGCTCCCGGCACCGCCGCCGGCCGGCTCCCCAACAACCCTCAACTTGTCCTGGACATCGACGAGGGCTCGTTCCGTCTCTGCATGGGCTGGAAGACGCCGACGCTGATCAGCGACGACGGCACGCTCAAGCCCCTTCTATGGCCCAAGGGGCGCGGGCAGGACAAGCAGACGCCCGTCCGTGTCGCGCGCTCGTGGCTTCCGCCGGCCACGTGGACGCAGGTCGGCTTCGACGACGCCTACTGGCCGCGGACCCGCGGCGCCGTCCTCATCCCGCAGTCAGCGCGGTTCGGCGAAATCTGGAAGCCGGGCAACCCCGCCGAGTGGAACCTGGTCTGTCTGCGGGGCCGATTCAAGGTCGCCGATCCGAAGAAGGTGCGGATGGCCAAGCTCATCCTGCGCTACTACGGCGGTGCGGTCGTCTACGTCAACGGGGTGGAATTGCAGCGCGGCCACCTGCCCAAGGGCAAGATCACCCTCGAGACGCTCGCCGGCGCGTACCCCAAGGAGTGCTACGTCCGGCCCGACGGCCGCCTGTACAGCCTCAAGGACCACAAGAACCGCGACTACCTCGACCGGCTCGCCAAGCGCATCCGCCCCATCCCGCCCAAGGGCTGGCTCGACGCGGTCGCCATCCCCAACGAGCTGCTGCGAAAGGGGACCAACGTCATTGCCATCGAGGTGCACGGCGCCCCGGTCCACGAGGTCGCGGTGACCGCGAAAACGGTGCCCGGCGGGTGGAAGGAAGGGCCGTGCCAGTGGCCGCACGCGGGCGTCGTCGAGGCCAAGCTGACCACCGTGGCCACCACCGGGCTCGAACAGAACGTCGCGCCGTCCGAAGGCATCCACCTCTCCATCTGCCATCCGTGGGAGACGCTCCGCTGCTACGACTACGCTCATCCGTCAGACAAGTTGGCGCCCATCGTCATGGTCGGCGCGCGGAACGGCACGTTCTCCGGCCGCGTGCTGGTCAGTTCGCGGGAGGACATCTACGCCCTGAAGGTCCGGGCCACCGGGCTGACGCACGCCGACGGGAAGGCGAAGATCCCCGCCGACGCCGTCACCATCCGCTACGCCGAGCCCGCCGCGCCCCGGCGCCGCAACCCGTACGGCTGGCGGAACTGGCCGTACTTCGACCGCCTGCTCGGCCAAGTGCCCGAGCAGATCCAGGCGGCCCCGATGAAAATCCGCGGCCGCAACCTGCAGCCCGTCCCCACCGCGCTCGTCCCTGTCTGGGTCACCGTCCGCGTCCCCGCCGACGCGGTTCCCGGCGACTACACGGGCAAGGTGACCATCGAGGCGCAGGACTTTGGCCCACAGGACGTCGCCGTCCGCCTCAAGGTCCACGACTGGCGGATCCCCGATCCCAAGGACTTCCGCCTGGGCAGCAACATCTACCAGTCGCCCGACTCGGTCGCCCTCTTCTACAACGTCAAGCCGTGGTCGGACAAGCACTTCGAGCTGATGGGCAAATCGCTCGACGTGCTCGCGAGCATTGGCAGCCGCATCTGCGTCGTCCCGCTCATCATCCGGGCGCCGAACATCAACAACCTCGAGTCGATGGTCCGCTGGATCAAGCAGGCCGACGGATCGTACAAATACGACTTCTCGGTGATGGAGCGTTACCTCGATCTGTACCAGAAGCACGTGGGCAAGCCGCGGCACCTGGCCATCTACCACGGCGACTTCGAGGGCCGGAACAACGACGCGGCGCCGGCCAAGGTCAGCGTGCTGGATCTGAAGACCGGCGCGCTCACGCCGCTGACCCTCCCCGCGTACGGGACGCCGGAGAACGGCGCGGTCTGGAAGCCGGTGTTCACCGAGCTTCGCAAGCGGATCGAGAAGCGGGGCTGGTACGACGTCGCCTTGCTCGGCCACGTCAGCTACTGCTGGGCGCCGACCAAGGAGACGATTAAGAACTACCAGGCGATGTGGCCGGACGGCAAGTGGATCAGCAGTTGCCACGGCTACCGCAGCCGCTTCGGCAAGATGACCGTGCTGTGCAACGAGTGGGTGTGGGGCTCGGGTCTGCTCTGCAATCCCGACAGCAACCGGAGCCGCTACGCCGCCTATCCGCGTCCTTGGCGCAAGCGGCGGGCCGGGTTCCCCATCGCCGACCTGAAGATCCCGCGCGGCGCCTTCCGCGACAACCATCCGGTCGAGGCGTATCGCATCGGGCCGGAAGCGATGATGCAGCACAACCTGCACGGGTACGGGCGGCTGGGCGGCGACTTCTGGCCCGTCCGCGTCGGCAAGTCCAACCGCCTCATCCACCTGTGCGACACCAGGTACGCCCTGGGCCACGCGATCAGCGTGATCTCGTTCATCAGCCCCGGCCCCGACGGCGCCATCTGTAACGAGCGGGTCGAGGCGTTCCGCGGCGGCTCCCAGGTCGCCGAGGCCGTCGTCTATGTCCGCGAGATGCTGGACCAGAAGAAGGTGAGCGGCGGCCTGGCGGAGCGGGCGGAGCAGTTCCTCCTCGACCGCGCCCGCCACTACGTGCGGGTGGGCTACCAGACGCGGCAGCACTGGCTGGCGATGGGGTCGTCGGGCTATCACGTACGTGATGCACGGCTCTACGCCCTGGCCGCCGAGATTGCGAAAGAGCAGAAATGATCAGTCATCGGTCAGCGGTCATTAGTGCGGTCGTGGCGGGTCTGTTGCTGAGCGCGCCGGCGTGGGGGAGTGATCTGGATGAGTTCAAGGTCAAGCGGCAGCAGGTCTTTGAGTTCACACGGAAGCCGACGGTCACTCGCAAGGGCGACCAGGTCATTATCGCATTCGCGTCGAAGGCGGCGTGCGACGCCACCGTCGCCATCGAGGACGCGAACGGGAAGATCGTGCGCCACCTCGCCAGCGGGGTGCTGGGGAAGAACGCTCCGCCGCCGTTCCGGAAGGGTTCGCTCGAGCAGAGCATCATCTGGGACGGGAAGAACGACCAGGGGACGTACATCGACGACAAGGATGCCCTGACGGTCCGCGTGTCGCTCGGGCTCCGGCCGCAGTTCGAGCGGACGCTGTTCTGGATGCCGAAGCGTCGGCCGGCGCTGGCGCCGCCGCTCTTCGCCGCCGCGAAGGAGGGCGTGTACGTCTACCTCGGCGGCACGTCCATTGATTCGCTTATCCTCTACGACCGTGACGGGAACTACGTCCGTACCGTCTATCCGTTCCCCGGCGACAAAGTCGAGCAGACAGAGGGGCTCCAGTGGCGGACGTTCCCGCAGGATGGGAAGCGGCTCCCGCTGAAGACGAACTTCCTGAGATGCACGATGCTGACCAGCGGCACGAACGCCGGCACGTCGTACACTGATCACAGGAAGAAGAACTGGGACTCGCCGCTGGCGCACCTGACCGAGCATTTCGCGATGTACGGGCGCGCCGCCCAGGCGATGGCGGTCCGCGACGGCCGCATCGCGCTCGCCTACCTCTGGCTCAACCGGCTGGGCACGGACGGGACGACCGGCGGGCTGCCGCTGACCGGGCCCAAGCTGACGCTGCCGCATGCACAGCGCCGCGGCCTCCCGCAGCAGGTCTCGCCGCACAGCGTCGCGCTCAGCCCCGACGGCAAGACGCTTTACCTGACCGCGTATCACTTCGGCAAGATCCACCGGGCCACCCAAGACATCGCCCGGCTCGTTGACGTGCGCACCATCCCCGTGGTGATGCGGATGGACTACGAGAAGAACGACGCCCCGGTGATCTTCAAAGGCGGGCTGAGATTGTCCGACGCGGGCGAGGACAACGAGCATTTCAAGGTGCCCTCATCCGTCGCGGCCGACCCCAAGGGCCGCGTCTACGTCAGTGACTACATGAACGACCGCGTCCAGGTGTTCAGCCCGGACGGCGAGCACCTCAAGACGATCAAGGCGTACCGGCCGGCGCACGTCGCCATCCACGAGAAGACCGGCGAGATTTACGTATTCTCCTGGATGGTGCGCAACGAGTACGAGGACAAGGGCGTTCGGCAGCAGCTTGTGGTGTATGGCCCGTTCGACAACGCGAAGAAGAAGATCGCGTATCCGCTGGCGCCGCCGGGTCAGTTCGCGACGCGCTGGGGCGGGATGTACCCTGTCGAACTGGTCGCCGCCATCGACTCCTGGTCGGACCCCGTCCGGGTCTGGCTGGCGCAGCCGTGGGCGGCGCAGAACGTGCTGAACCGCGGCCGCATCCGCCACACCAACGCCCAGGTCCGCGCGATCAAGGGCGGCAAGCTGGAGACGGTCCGTGACTTTGCGGTGGACTGCCAGCGCAAGCACATGCCGCTCCAGGCGCCGGTCTACTACCGCCAGCGGCTTTACGTGAACCCGGCGAACGGCAAGCTCTACGTCGCGGAAGGGGACGGCGCCTCGGTCGGCAAGTCGTTCCATCAACTGTTCGAGATCGAGCCGGACACCGGCCGGCACCGCGTCGTCCAGGTCCCGTTCAACGCCGAGGACATGTGCTTCGACCTCGACGGGCTCGCCTACCTGCGGACGATCAACGTGGTCGGCCGGTTCGACCCGGCAGGCGGCTGGCGCGAGGTGCCCTGGGACTACGGCGAGGAGCGCACCAAGGTCGGCTACGGCTGGATGAGCGGGACGCGGTACGCGCACCTGAAGGCGTGCCTGATGATGCCCAGCGACGGGAACTGGCACCACGGCGGGATGCACGTCTCGGCCAAGCGGCACATGGTCGTCGCGTGCGGGTATAACATCAGCATGCAGGTCCGCACCAGCGCCAAGTACGTCCATCGCGGCAAGAAGTACCTGCCGGTGGTCTTCCCCGGGCGGTTGATGGGCGGGCGGTGCGGCGCGACCTGCCTCCATGTGTGGGACCGGCACGGAAAGCTCATCTCCGAGGATGTCGCGCCCGGGCAGTGCGACCTGTATGGCGTCGCACTTGACGAGCGCGACAACCTGTACATGATGTCCTCGGCGCCGCGGATGATGCCGGGCAAAGCGCCGCGGCGCTATCCGGACCGCACCTCCGGCTCACTGATGAAGTTCCCGCGCGGCAAGGGTCGAGTGCTGACCACCGGCAAAGGGACGAAGATTACGCTGCCGGAGACTCAGTACCCGAAGCGGCCGTTTGACACGTCAGGCGGCAACCAGGGCCTGGCGTGGATGGTCGATGCCGAGTGGCTGTACGGCGGCGTGGGCTATTCCGGCGGCAACATCGGCGGATGCTCGTGCTGGAACGCGCGGTTCGCGCTCGACTACTTCGCCCGCTCGTTTGCGCCGGAGGTCACCCGTTACAGCGTCGCCGTGCTCGACTCGGCCGGCAACGTCATCCTGCGCATGGGCCGGTACGGGAACATGGACGAAGGCGTGCCGCTCATCACAAAAGGCGGGCTGGCGGAGCCGCGCTCCGTCGGCGGCGACGAGGTGGCGCTGTTCCACGGGGCCTACGTGGCTACGCACACCGACCGGCGGCTGTTCATTGCCGACCCGGGCAACGGGCGGATCCTGAGCGTCAAGCTGGGGTATCACGTGACCGGGAGCATTGCCCTGAAAGACGTGCCGGACAACGCCCGACGCTGACCGCAGCAGATCATTCCCGCGACGGAACGATCTCAGCCGCCAGCGCGTCGATGTAGGTGGGGTTCAGCTCGGCGTCGGGCTTGATGTCAACCTCGCCGACCTTCACGGCGTACTGCGTTCCGCTCTTCGCAATGAGCTTCACGTCCGTCTTGTCGCCGGCCTTCTCCTTCCACGTCCACGTCACGCGGACGGCGCGGTCGGCCATCGTCGACTTTGGCGACCACGTGACCTTGACCCTGTTGTCGCCCGGCTTCGGGCGCGGTGACATGAAGTAGTTGTACTGGAAGACGGCGGCAAGACGGAGGCCCCTGATCGACGCGGCGGGCCAGCCGGTTACGGTGTAGGAGATTGTCCGCCCAAAATCCCTCGTGGCCCGGACCGGCTTCACGTCGATCGTCGACGACTTCCCTCGGCTCTTCCACACACTTCGCCGCTCGCCCTGTCCCTGCTGGACTGCTACGTCGCCCTTGGCATCGCCGGAGATGTTCTCGCCGACGAAGATGTACGGCGTCTGGAACTCGACGGTGAGCGACCACGGCTTGGCCGGGTCTTTGGCGTGCAGGCCGCCTTTCAGGTTGTCGGCCAGGTTCTCGCTCTTGACGATCGCCTCGCGCCAGAGCTTGTTCTTCGCCGGCTCGAAGACGACCTCGCCGTTGCCGTAGTGCCGCCAGGTCTCCTCGTTGTTGCACAGGTGCCTCGGGCCTTTCGCCGTGTACCATTTCGGCATCCGCTCCCAGCCCTTGCTGTAGACGTAGGCGTGGGGGAACGTCTTGCCGTAGTAGCGGACGTACTTCAGGCCGGCCCGCAGGTTGGTCGGGAAGACTTGGTTTTCGGGCTTCTTGCCCGAGCCCTTGCCACCGGACCCGCCCTTGGCGCGATAGAAGAAGAGCGGCAGCCCGCGGTCGCACGGCATGAAGCGCGGCGGGATTTTGACCGGATCGCTCACCAGCGACGGGTCGCTGCACAACTGGCTGGACGACGCGATGTCCTTCCCGTCAGCGGTATAGACATAGAACCCGGCGTGCGGATCGAGGAAGTGGAACTTGCCGTCGAACTTGACCTCGCCCATGGTGTGCCCGCCGCTGACCGGCTTCGGCTTCGCCCTCTTGGGATCGTAGGGGCGGTACATCTCGTCGCGTTGGATGTGCTTCTTGCCCATCAGGTAGCTGTCGACCAGCCAGCCCTCCATCATCAGGCGGCCCCACTCGGTGTCGAACGTCCACCCGCCGAACCCGCCGCCTCGGACGCTGCCGTCGCCAAACTCGTAGAGGTAGAACATCGACATCGTGCGCCACATCGTCCCGCAGAGCGAGTAACCGTAGGTGCAGAGCACGTCCCAGTGGCCGCGGCTGATGCGGTCCCAGTGAAACATGTTCGTGTTGAACATCCGCCAGATGGCGAGGGCGCGTTCCTTCTCGGTCATCCCCGGCTTGCAGACGCTCTTGCAGATCGTCTCGAGGCTGGCGGGATCGATGGAGCGGTCGGTCGTCACGCGCAGGTCCAGCGCCTCGGCGGCGAGGGCGCAAGGCGCAATGGCCAGCAGCGCGAGCGCGATGCAAAGCAGACAGGTCCCATGGGACCTAGAGGGCCTATTCTTCACGGGGTGCCCCTCGGCTAATCTGTCTTCTCCAGCTTCAGCACTCGGAGCGTCTTGCCCGGCAGCGCGGCCAGGGTGCAGCCGGGATTGTACGTGGCGCGCGTACCGCGGCCGAACGCCTGCACCTCGAACTTGTACACCTTGCCGGTGCTGAAATTGGCCATGTATTGGCCGTGTCCGATCCCGACGTTCCAGGCGGTGCAGCCGTGGAGGGCCGGGTCGCCGCGGAAATACCGCGGCCACCAGCCGAACGTGCCCAGCCGCTTCGGCTCGCCGACCCGCTCGAGCTTGTCGTTGATACTTACCTCCCACACACACAGCGGGCGGTACTTCATCCCGGGGAACGGCTTGATCCGCGCACCGACGAACCGGATGCGGCGGCTTTCCTTCTCGCCCTTCTCCGGCGGCGCCCACGCGATCATGTGCTTGTAGTACGCCACGCCGACCAGCCACTCCTTGGGGCTGAGGATGGCCGGCGGCGGCTTGCCGTCCTCCTTTCCTTCTGGCGCTGCGCCTCGGGGCCACGGCGGTATGTGCGCCCAGGGACGCCAGGCCCAAAGCCCGGCACCTCGGACAACGCCCACGGGTGAGGGCAGGTCCTTCGTTCCTGCCAGCAACCGGCCGGAGTGTGACACGGCAATGCAGTTGTACGGGCCGCCTTCCCACGCGATGCCGACCGATTGCCGCTGCTTCGCGCCGCCCTTTCCGTCCACCCGCGCGGCGACCCCGATCGACGCCTCGCTGTGATCGAACTGCGCATCCAACTGGTCGCCGTACATGGCTATGGAGACGCCGCTGAGCCGTAGTCCTTTCTTCTTCCAGATCTCCACGAACTCGGCGCCGGAGGAGGTGACACTCGCCAGGATCGGCCCCCCCTCGCCCTCGGCAACGAACACGATCCGCCTTCCGTCGGGCGTGAACTGCGCGTGCTTGACCGTCATCCCCTCGGCTTTCCAGATTTCCTTCGAGTCGACGACGCGGACCGTGCCCGGCCTGTCCTGGGCGAGGACGGGGGAAACCAGGACAAGCAGATACGCCGCAACAGGAAGCAATCTGTGCATCAGGACATCGCCTCGCTGGGTCGACCGGTCGCTCCTTGATTGTACACGATGGCCGCGGCCATCGCACGCGCCTTGTCCGGCTCGCGCTCGTACTCTTTCTCGTCGCTTCGCGGAGGGGAGCGGAGTAAGAGTAGGAGTACGAGTAAGAGTACAAGTGAGAGCGAGAGAGGCTATCGCTGGGCCATGATCATTTCCTTGATCTTCATCAGGCGGCTGATGTCGCTGCGCTCGCGCTCGCTGATCTTCTGCTCGATGTCGGTGCTGCGCGAGCGGCCACTTAGTGGTACGCCTGATTGGGTTAGTAAGCGCCCATGTTGCAGAAGCCCTTGCGAGAGCCGCCGGCGCTCAGCTTCATGCGCGGCTTGCCGTCGGCGTCGCGAGGAGGAGCCGCTTCAGGATCGCCAGTCCCGATGCAGGGCGAGCCGGGCATCAGACGATAGTCGTTGTCCTCCACCGTGGCCGGGTTGCCGTCCGGGCCCTTGGGATCGGCGAACAACGGGTCCTTCCCCTCCAACACGCCCTCGCCTTTCTCGTAGATGCCGCCGGGTCGCACTCGAGCGGTTTGTTTCTTCTTCGAGATCAACGAATGATGCAGGACTAGCTTTGTGGCGCCATCTTTGTCCCTAGGCCCGATTTCGAAGTCCGTTCCCCAGCGGCACTTCTGGTTCCAGAAGATGCAATTGACGATGCGGGCCCGACAGCCCCAGTGCACGCTTACGCCGCCCGCGGTCTGAGCTTGATTGCCGACGAGGGTGCAGTTTACCAGCGTCAGTGTGTCCCCCACCGCACCAAGGGCGCCCGCTCGCGCGAAGTTGTCTGTTCTCTCCGTCTGCTTTGACGCGCGGTTGTGAGCGATGATGCAGTTGCGGAACACGGGGTTGGCGAAACGGCTGGAGACACCCGCTCCCCAGCCGCCGTTGTTTCCCCATATGACGCATTCTGAGAACAACGGGGCGGTGTTGGGACAGCAGAGGATGCCGCCGGCAAAGGGGCCCCTGCCGCCGCTGATACCGATCCCCACGACACGCGGACGGTTGCTGCCATCGATCCGCAGAACAGGGTTCCCGCCCCTGAGGATGGTGTGGTCGTCGGGCGCGAACGGCCGGCGGCTGGAGAAGTCTTGTGTCCAGCCGCCGGAGAGGGTGATGCTCTTGACGAGAATGGCGACCCCGCCTCTGTAGGTGCCGGCTGCGATGCGGCCATCATCATTTGCCAGCGTGCATTTCGGTCGCCTCCGTCGGCGACGGCGTCGAGCCCGGCCTGGACACCGGGGAACGGATGCTCCTTTGATCCGTCTGCGGTCTTCGGGTCGGCGCCGGCGCGGACGTGCATGTGCATGCTGTCACGGAGCGGATGGGTGCCCTGCCGGTATTCCTCCAAATCGGTCACGCCGTCCTTATCGGCGTCGCCGGCGCCAAGCGCCTTGAGGTCGGGGGCATGATGAAGTTCCCAAGCGTCGGGCAACTTGTCGGAGTCGGTGTCCGGGCTTTTCTTCACGTCCTGGTGCGGATAGGCCCCCATGTTGACGCCGCCAAGGCCGGAGCCGATGCAGGGCGACCAAGGCTGGAGGCGGTAGTCGTCGTTCTCCGGATCGACAAAATACGGGGCAGAAAGGACGTTGCCGAGACACACCGGCTGGTCCTTCCAGTGCTTGCGCTGAATCCGCTTCGTCTGATAACAGGAGTATTGTGCGTGGCAATTGAACAGGTCCTCGCCGTTCTGCCAGAAGATGCAGTTGGTGAACGTTCTGGGACTCCGATCATAGGTGCCCTGCGCAGCTACCCCTGACACTCCGGAGCGCGCGGAGTTGTAGGCGATCACGCAATTCCTGACACGGATGGGCTGGTACCAATTGTAGTACATGATCGCGGTCAGGCTTTCGTTCGTCACGTTCCGACAGATCATGCTCTCCGTGATGGTGACGTGCGACCTATGAGAAAACACACCTGCACCCGCATCGGCGATGTTGCGGAGAATGCGGGATTGATGAATACGAGGGTGGGCCCCTTTGCTGGCGAAAATACCCCCGCCTCTTCCCCGGGTTGCGTCATTGTCCGAGATCGTGCAAGCCCCAATATACGGGGAGCCGGAACTAACGAGGATGCCTGCCCCGCCAACGGCCTCGTTGCGAGTGATTACGCAGTGCGTGAGGACAGGGGACGCTTGCCAACAGAGCACACCTCCTCCCGAAGAGCTTGGCTTGGCCTCGCCGCCGTACTTCTTCATTGGTCCCAGGCCGTTGGTCAGCGTCAGGCCGGCGAGGACGCTGTCGAGCCACTCCTTGCTCTGGAAGGTGACGACGGAACCCTTCTTGTTGCCGTCGATGATCGTCCCGGCGACAACCTTTGAGTCGGCAGGATTGATGCTGCGAACGGTGATCGCCTTGCCTTTGAAGTCGATGTTCTCGCGATATCGGCCGGGACGGATAACCACTTCGTCGCCGTTCTCGGCAGCGTTGATCGCTGATTGAATCTTGCCGAACTGCCGGGCGAGCGGCGCCTTGCCGTCCCAGTCCTTGGGCACGATTGCCACCGGCTTCTGGCCGTTAGGGATCGGCCGCCACGTCCACTCCTTTTTCTGTAACTCGTCGTACTTCTGCCGCTCACGGCGCTCCTGCTCGTGCGCCTTTTGCTCGGCCTCCTTCATCTGCCGCTTCCAGATCTCCGCCGGTGTCTCCTGCACAATATCTTCAACCTGCGCCTTCTTGATCCAGCCGAGGATGGACTTGCCGTTGCGCGTGAGCTTCACACCCACCCAGGCACCGCGACGCGCAACGACGTCCAGCACATCGCCCTTCTTGACGGTGGCGACGGGCTTGTTGTCGCGGAGCAGATCGACCTTCTCCACGACAACCTTGACCTGGTCGGCGGCAGCGGCCATCGGAGCAAACAGCACCCAAGCCAAAACGAAGAGCAGGATACGCGTCTTCATCGTAACTCCTCCCGTCTTTAAGTCAGGCGCGCCGACATCCCTCAGTCAGATGATAGCACCCGCCAATGTCCCCCGCAAGAATCGATCTCGCGGTGCTTGCGCAATAGGCCAGCGCCGCCATCTTCTGAGTAACACTTCAGCCAGCTGAAGTGCAGAAAGTTGGGACAGCCAGCGGGTGCCAGTCCCGTTTTCCGCCGTGCGACCCGCGGCCGGCGAAAAACAGTGACTGGCACCAGCGAAGCGGCCCTGAGCTTGTCGAAGGGGAGCGGAGACGTGCCGCTCCGACGCAGCGGTACGGCAGCTTGCTACCGACCTCTTACCGCTTTTCGCAGCCTACAATGGAGGCATCGACTCCGGTTCGTGCTCGTACTCTTGCTCCTACTTGTACTCTCGCTTGTGTGTCAGCGGAGGGGAGTACGAGTAAGAGTACGAGTAAGAGTAAGAGTAAGGGGGCTATCGCTGGGCCATGATCATTTCCTTGATCTTCATCAGGCGGCTGATGTCGCTGCGCTCGCGCTCGCTGATCTTCTGCTCGATGTCGCGGCGGTCTTCCTGAAGCTCGGGGATGAGGACGTATTCGAGGGCGTTGGTCCGCCGGCGGGTCCGCTCGAGCTCGTGCGCCAGCAGCAACAGGGTTTTTTCCACCTGGGCCAGTTCGAACAGCATGTCGGGCAGCTTGCGGAGCTCCTCGAACGCGATGTCGAGCTCGGGCGGGGTCTGTGTGAGGCTGTAGCGAAACCGTCGATCGCGGATTACGGATTGCGGATCGCGGAATTGCGGAACAGACACACCCATGATGCGGGCGCGTCCGACATCGAGGTCGATCGGTGCAGCGTTCTGCCGCACCGCCTCGGCGATGGCGTCCTGCGGCGCGACCGCCGTGGCGAGCGTGAAACGCGCCAGCAGACGAGGGAACGCACCGTCAAGCCGCCGGCGCAGGCTGCCGTATTTTCCCAGCAGGTCGGTCACTTCGCGGACCAGCCCCTCCAGCTTGTCCTTGAGGAGCTTGTGTCCGCGCTGCGCCAGCACGAGGCGCTTCCGCAGCCGAAACAGCTCCATCCGGTTGGGACTGACCTTTTTCTTCATAAGCTGTTGACTGTCAGCTTTCAGCTATCAGCTATCGGCTGACGGCTGAGAGCTGACAGCTTCCTCGGTCCGCGCCTTGTAGTACTTGTCGAGCGTTTCGGGTTTGCAGCGTTTCAGCTCCGTTCTCGGCAATATGCCCACCAGGTCCCATCCAAGGTCAAGGGCTTCTTCGATGGAACGGTTTTCATCGGGGCGTTGGGCCACGAACCTTTGCTCGAACTCGTCGGAGAACTTCACGAAGAGCAGGTCGATGGGCGAGAGCGACGACTCGCCCAGGACCACGGCCAGCTCCTTGGCGCTCTTGCCGCGCGCGTACGCCGCGTACAGTTGGTTCATCAGCTCCGAGTGGTCCCCGCGCGTCTTGCCCTCGCCGATGCCCTTGTCCTTCAGCCGCGACAACGAGGGCAGGACATCGACCGGGGGGTAGATCCCCTGGCTGTGGAGCGGCCGGTCGATGAACATTTGCCCCTCGGTGATGTAGCCTGTCAGGTCGGGCACCGGGTTGGTCTTGTCGTCGTCGGGCATCGACAGGATGGGGATCTGGGTGATCGAGCCCTTCAGACCGCGGATGCGCCCGGCCCGTTCGTATACCTGCGAGAGGTCGGTGTACAGGTAACCCGGATAGCCGCGACGGCCGGGGACCTCCTTCCGCGCCGCCGAGACCTCGCGCAGCGCGTCGCAGTAGTTGGTCATGTCGGTCAGGATCACCAGCACGTGCATGTCGAGCTCGAAGGCGAGGTACTCAGCGGTGGTCAGCGCGACGCGCGGCGCGGCGAGCCGCTCGATTACGGGGTCGTTCGCCAGGTTGATGAACAGGACGGCGCGCTCGATGGCGCCCGTCCGCTTGAAGTCCTGAATGAAGTAGTCGGATTCCTCGAACGTGATGCCCATGGCGCAGAACACCACGGCGAAGCCCTCTTCGGTCGAGAGCACTTTGGCCTGGCGGGCGATCTGGGCGCCTATCATGGCGTGCGGCAGGCCGGCGCCGCTGAACAAGGGGAGCTTCTGCCCGCGGACGAGCGTGTTCATCACGTCGATGGTCGAGATGCCGGTCTGGATGAACTCGTTGGGGTAGTCGCGCGCGCACGGGTTGATCGGGTTGCCGTTGATGTCCACGCTTTTCACGGGGATGACGGGCGGGCCGCCGTCGATGGGCCGGCCCATGCCGTCGAACGTCCGGCCCACCATGTCGGGCGAGACGTCCATCCGCAGGCCGCGCCCGAGGAACCGCAGCTTGACACGGCCGGGAGCGATGTCGCGCGTGCCCTCGAACAACTGGACCAGCGCGGTATTGGTGGTAACCTCGAGCACCCGGGCGAGGCGCCGCGACCCGTCCTGGAGCTGGACCTCGGCCAGCTCGCCGTAGGTTACGCCCTCGACATCCTCGACCAGCATCAGCGGCCCGATGATGTCACGTACGGTCTTGTATTCTTTCAGCAACGTTCGCTCCTCACATCTTCCGTCCGCTCACTCGATGTAGATCGTCACCGCACGGCTGACTTTGCCGCCCTTGAACAGGACCCACAAGTCCGATGAAGGGTAGACCTGGCCAACGTAGAGAGCCTGGTCGAAGTCCGTCCCCCAGAACTCTTTCTGCCAGTCTGAGGGGGCCTCTGGCTTCGGGGGGTAGCGCAACGGCCCACGGAACTTCAGGCGCCGCAGCTCTGCTTCCATTTGCTTCTTCGTCAGGCCGATCCACACCTTGCTCTCAATCGCCTGCTCCAGTCGCTTGCCCTGCTTGATCCAGTCTTCGCTGGCAAGCGACAGGGGTGCTTCCGCGCGCCGCACACAGCCAGTGAGGAGTAGTACGAAGAAGGCCCACGTTGGAACAAAGCGGCTCATGTCTCTTCTCCTTTTTCCGCGGTCTTCTCGGTAGCCGCCGCGGCGATCTGTTCGTCGATCTCCTTGGAAATGCCCTCGAACTCTTCGAGCTTGTCCTCGGGCATCAGCTTCGCGCGCGCGATCCGTTCCAGCACCGGGAGCTGGCTCAGCTTGTCGATGTCCGCTCCCGCCTCGAGCGCGGCGCGGGCCTTGTGGTGGTAATGGGTAATGACGTTCAGCATTTTGAACTGCTTGTCGAGCGAGGTATAGGTGTCGATCTCCATGAAGGCGTTCTGGTGCAGGAAGTCCTCGCGGATCATCTTCGCCGCCTGGAGGGTGAGCCGGTCGGAGTCGGACAGCGCGTCCATCCCGACCAGCCGCACGATCTCCTCCAGCTCGGCCTCGCGCTGAAGGAGGCTGCTGGCCTCGGTGCGGTTCTTTTCCCACTCGGGGCCGATGGTCTCGTTGACGTGCCGGTCGATCTCCTTGCGGTAGAGCGAGTAGCTGGTGAGCCAGTTGATGGCGGGGAAGTGGCGCTGCGCCGCGAGGCGGTCGTCCAGGCCCCAGAACACACGGGCCACCCGAAGGGTGGCCTGCACGACCGGCTCGGAGAGGTCACCGCCGGGCGGGCTGACGGCGCCGATCAGGCTGACGCTCCCGCGCCGCTCGTCCGACCCGAGGCAGATGACGTTGCCGGCCCGTTCGTAGAACGCCGCGATGCGGCTGCCCAGGTAGGCGGGGTATCCCTCCTCGCCCGGCATCTCCTCGAGCCGGCCGGAGATCTCGCGGATGGCTTCGGCCCAGCGCGAGGTGGAGTCCGCCATCATGGCCACGTCGTAGCCCATGTCGCGGAAGTACTCGGCCATGGCGATTCCGGTGAACACGCTCGCCTCCCGCGCGGCGACGGGCATGTTGCTGGTGTTGGCGACCAGCACGGTCCGCTCGAACAGCGGGCGGCCGGTGCGGGGGTCTTCCAGCTCGGGGAATTCGAGCAGCACATCGGTCATCTCGTTGCCGCGTTCGCCACAGCCCACGTACATGATCAGGTCCGCGTCCGCCCACTTGGCGAGCTGGTGCTGCACGACGGTCTTGCCCGAGCCGAACGGGCCGGGCACACAGGCTGTACCACCCTTGGCGACCGGGAAGAGCGTATCCAGGATGCGCTGGCCGGTCACGAGCGGCGCCGTGGGGGGGATTCGGCCGGCGACGGGCCGGGCCTCCCGCACAGGCCAGCGCTGGAGCATCGTCAACTCGTGCGAGCCCGAATCGCTCTCGACCACTGCGACCGTCTCCTCGACCGTTGCGTCTTTCTCCTCGATTGAGGCGACCTTGCCCTCGACCCCGCCCGGCACCATGATCTTGTGGACGATTGCCTGGGTCTCGTCGACGTGGCCGATGATGTCGCCGGTGACCACCGCATCACCCACCTTGACGTCGGGCACGAAGCGCCACTTTTTCTCGCGATCGATGGCGGGAATCTCGACGCCGCGCGTGATGAAATTCCCCGTCTGACTCATGATCTTTTCGAGCGGGCGTTGGACGCCGTCGTAGATCGTGCCGAGCATGCCCGGCCCGAGCTCGACGGTGAGCGGCATCTCGGTGCGGACGACCGGATCGCCCGGGCCGAGGCCCTCCGTCTCTTCATAGACCTGGATGGAGTGCTCGTCGCCGCGGATCTCGATGACCTCGCCGAAGAGCCGCTGCTCGCCCACGCGGACGACCTCGTGCATCTTTGTGCCTTCGAGGTCCACCGCAACCACCAGCGGCCCCGACACCTTGATGATCTTGCCTGCGCCTGTTTCTGCCATCATTCCCAGGTTCCCTAACTCTCGGTCGGCGCCGCGCCGGCGCCCTCATCGACGGAAGTGAGCAGATCCACCCCCGCGGCCCGTTCGATGACTGATCGGATCAGCTCGTATCCGGTGCCTTGCGCTTCGGGCCCGTCGGGCACGACCAGCACGGCCGCCTGGGCCTCCGAACACAGTTCCTTGAACTCCTGCATCACCGGCTCGGTGACGAACGACTCGCCACAGGCGACCAGACCCACGGAGTGATCGTCGAGGAGCCCGCGAAGTGCGCCCATGAAATCCGCCGGTCCGGCCTCGACCATCTCGAAACCGAGCGCGCCAAATGGCAGCGTGAGCCGCTCGTGCCCGATGACGACCATCCTAGCCATTCTCACCTCGTATGCTCGACACGACCAGTTCCGGCTCAATCCGTCCGGCGAACCCGCCCAGCGCCGCCCGCAGGTTCCGGTTCTCGCGGAACAACTGCCAAAGGTAGGCGAACACGCGTTCTGCGCCGAACGCCACGTAACGGGCCGGCGCCAGCGTCTGCTCCAGCAGCACATCGAACCTGGCGGCCAGCTCCTGGAGTGCACCCGCGCCGCCCGATCCGTCGAACCCGGCCGCGACCCCGGCGGGCACAAGCTCCGCGAGCGCCTTGCCGACGCCGTCCGGCTCCGCGTCGGCCAGCGCGCGCACAGAAGCATCGCGCGGCAGCCGCCGGAGCAGGATGCCGTGTATCTCGGACGGCTCGGCGCCCGATGCCCTGGCGCGGATGACCGCCTCGATCGACGCGAAGTTCCGGCGCTGCTCCGCCCACTGATCCACGAGAGGCGAGCCGAGCGGGGCCGTCAACTCCGCGAGCAGCCCGATGAACGCCCCGTCGACCGCCAGGTCAACCGCGAACGCGCGCATCGGTCCTTCGTCTGCTTCGTTCAGCGTTGCGACTTCCTGCGCGATCTCGGCGAGGCGCGGCAGGTCGGCGATCAGCTCGTCGATGTACTCCTCCGGAAGGCTGGAGAGCGCCACCGGCCGCCGCTCGGCGCCGCAGTAGACCGCCTTGAGGTGATTCGCGAGGTCGCGCAGATCGTACTCGATGAGAAAGACATCGGCGACCCGGTCGTCCGGACATTGCTTGACGAACGACCGGACGAAGCCGACCAGCGCGGACTCGATCACCTCGGCCGCCTGCATCGGATCCTCGGCGCCGGAGAGGTGGACGTCCGCGTACACCGGACTGCGTCGCGCCCGGGACAACAGCTCGTCGGGCGACGAAGCGCTTGCCAGCTCGCGGACCGTTCGAGGCGGCAGCAAGAACGTCTCGAGCACAGCCGCCACGCCACTGGGGTAACACCAGTCGGTTGACTCAGCCACGGAACCTACCCTCGCCTTCCTGCCACCCTACCCTTACTCCTACTCCTACTCCTGCTCTTGCTCTTGCTCTTACTCTTGCTCTTACTCTTACTCCTGCTTTCGCCCTCACTCCGCCTCCTCACCCCTCGCTTCGTACGATGCCCTCTCCTCAAACACGCGGTCCGCGGATATCGCCCTATTGCTTTCCTTGTGAGTGTGCGCCGCTCCCGAACGCCCTCTCGGCGAGGTCCGGCAGAAGCTGCGCCTTCAGTTCGTCCAGCCTCGTATCAAGCGAGAGATCGAGGTCGACCTTCTCGCCCTTGAGCACGAAGCCGCCGCGCAGCGGGAGCGAGTCCTCCGCGACCGAGAGCCCATCGCCATCCTTCAAGTCCCAGAGCAACTCCTGGATGACCGGCCGGTCGTCTGGAGCCGCGATGATCGTTCCACTCTCGCCGGCCACGGACTGCAACTGCGCCGACAGCCACTTGCGATAGTCGCCGCTGCGGTCGCCGATGAACTGATCGATGGCCTTTGCGAACACTTCCTCGAGGATGGCGGCCTTGTGCGTCAGCAGCTTCAACTTGTTGGCGGCTGTCTCCGACGTGGTCTGCTGGTGGAGCTTCTGCTCCAGTGCCGCCCCGGCCTCTTCGGCCGCCTGCGCGGTGCGCCGTTCGCTCTCGGCCTTGGCGGCGGCCATCCGCTTCCGGGCTGCTTCTTCCGCCTCCCGAACGAGCTTCTCCGCCTCGGCCCGGGCGGATTCGAGGACCTTCTTTTCGATGTTCTCTGTGCTCATCTCAGCCCGCCGGTGGCGTCGTCTCCGTGATCATCTTGAGTACGGGTTCGGCGAACGTGGCCTCCTTGTTCGTAACCCACAGGATGAGGAGAATCGCCGCGAGCAGCGCGACGACGGCGTACGTCTCGACCAGCGCCGGCAGGATGATGGCCCGGCCGCTCTCCTCCGGCTTCTTCGCGGTGAGGTTGATGGATGCGGCAGACGTCCGGCCCTGGTTCACGGCGCTCAGCCACAGCACCATGCCGGTACACACGCCGACGAACATCAGGGCCATTCCGACGAGCGGGGTTACGGTCACTTCGCCCGCCATGATGCCCGTCTGGAGGCACATCATGACGGCGACAATCAGGCCGTAGAAGCCCTGCGTGCCCGGCAGCGCCATCAGCACGAGCAGCTTGCCGAAGAGTTCGGGCTTCTCGGACATGACGCCCGCGCCCTGCGTTGCGGCGATGCGGATGCCCTTCGCGGAACCTATGCCGCCGAGCATGACGGCCGCGATGCCGCCGATGATGGTCCAGCCCATGCCTGTCTGAAGAAAATATACCTTCCAAAGCTCTTCCATATCTGTCCCTTTCCGTTAGCGGTCATCGATGACGCGCACCGTCTGGGGCGCGCCAAGCGGGGCGAACGGTTTTGCACTGCCTTCGTAGAACTTGGTGAAGAACTCCACGAAGATCAGGCGCGCGGAGTGCACGAACCCGCCGAGTATGCTGATAAGGAAGTTGCCGCAGTGGCCGCCGATCACAGCCAAGACGCACAGGCCCCAGCCAACCCACGGGATGCCCGTCAACAGTTCGGCAATGATGTTGATGGAGAAGCCGATGATGTACGTGGTCAGGCCGAGCGCGAGCAGGCGGCTGTACGAGAGAATGTCGCCGATGAAAGAAGTCGTGCCGTAGGTGCCGAGTATCCCATAGAGGCTGACGACACCGGTGATGGCCTTGCCGAGGAAGGTCTTCTCGCGCCGCCCCTGGGTCAACACGAGTCCGACGCCGCTCACGGCGACCATGCCCAGTGCGACCTGCGCCCAGACGGGGTCGAGCGATGCGGCCGCGCTGCCCAGCAGCAGAAGAAGCCCCGGAAGAAACACGAGCCAGAGCCCGCCGTCGCAGACCGCGGCGAAGTAATGTCCTTTTCGCCACTCGCGGTACATCAGCAGCATCATGCCGTAGAACTGGTTGAACATGCCGAGCACGAGCGCAACGCCGAGCACGAGCACGGTCTTCTTGAGCGGGTTCACCAGTGTCAGCTTCTGCTGCATCCTGATGAACGCCGACGCGAGGGGGCCTCCGCCCAGGTACTTCGCCTCGCCGCTCACCGGGTCCGTAGCGAACAGATCAGCCGCCCACGACTGGGTAATCAGCCCTACGACGATGGAGGCGACGCCGCCCCACATGAGCAGGCCAAAGAACCGGGCGAGCGACGGGTAGTCCCGCGACTTGCGCGCAAGCCACCAGCCTAGGCCGAACAACATCAAGCCGTACACTACGTCGCCAAAGCAGAAGCCGAAGAAGATCAGGAACGTGAAGAAGATGTACGGGCTGGGGTCGAACTCGAAGTAGCTCGGGAGCCCGAACATCGAGGTGAGGAATTGGGCGGGCGCGAAGATCCTGGCGCCGCCGAGCGACACGGGCACGTCCTCGCCCGGCTGCGGATCCCGAGTGACCAGGCTCACCGACGGAAAATCCCGCGAGAGCAGGTCTTCCAGTTTCTTCAACTCGCGCACGCGGACGTAGCCGGAGAGGATCGCGATGCGGTTTGAGGCGAGCGTCTTGCCCGACGCCGCGCCCTGCTCCACCTCGGCCTGCCAGTACGCACGCGCGGCCAGCACGGCCCGGCGCGTCTCGGCCACGCTCGCCGCCTGCTGCGTAAGCTCGTCCCCCTGCGCTTCGGCGACTGCCAGTTCCGCGCGCAGATTCTTCACCACGTCGGCAATCTTCCCCGCGCCCGGCTCAAGGCCGAGCGACTCGAAATCGTGCTCTTCGAGCAGCTCTGTGGCAGAGGCATCGCCGTCCCCGTCCGCACCCCTCAACCAGACTGCGGCAACCAGGGTCGCGCTCTTGACGGTGAGGCCCACATGGACGGCGATGGTCTCGGATTCGCCGACCGTGTGCTGCAGCTTCGGCAGCAGCCTCGCCGGCACGGTCCCGAGATCCGCACCGCAGCGCTGAAGACCGGTAGGCGGGGCCATCGCCTCGGCCCACGGGTCGAGCTGGTCGATGCGCGACCGCAGCTCGTCGGCCTTCTTGGTGACGGCGGCGTGCTCGCGGTTGATCGCCGTCACCCGTTCGTAGAGCGGATCGACGCGGACCTCCGCCACAGCCCGCTCGAACTCCTCCGGCCTCATCTCGGCCGGGAGGTTGACGAAGTTCTCGTGAAAACGGCGCTTCGGCGGCGCGAAGGCGTCGAGAACGTCGAGCACCCGGGAGAGCTTGTTGACCTTCTCGGCCGCCGCGGCGGAGCCCGAGCTCTGGTTAGGCGAAAGGAATAGCTGCCCCGCCGGGCTCGCCTCTTCCTGTCCGGCCGCCTGTGGTTCCTCCTTCAGATCGACCACATGGGTGGTTTTCGAGTCCGCCAGCGCCTGGATGAGGGAGTCGAGTTCGCCGCGTTCGACGAGGAACCAGGCTCTCTTGAGCTTTTCAATCGCCATCCGTGCTTGGTCTCACCACCCGGTCTAGTATCTGGGAAGCCGTCCAGCCAACGAGTTCGTCGAGGCGATTCTCGCGGGTCGTTTCCAGGCTTTCTTCATCTTTGAGGAATTCGACGTCGATGTGGGTAAGGGCGCGGTCGGTCTTTACCTGATAGTCCTCGGCGAGCTTCGCCCGGGCCTGCTCGATCTTGCGATCGGTCTGCTCGGCGAGTTCCACCACGTCCGCTTCGGTCTTCTTGCGGATGTCGTCCGCCCTGGTACGGGCCGCACCGAGGATCTCGTCGGCCTGCTTCTCTATTCGCGCGATGTCAGCAAACAGGCCG
Source organism: uncultured Planctomycetota bacterium (assembly GCA_964505325.1). Taxonomy (GTDB): domain Bacteria; phylum Planctomycetota; class PUPC01; order PUPC01; family PUPC01; genus CAZDHT01. Next base: position 25,421 of record CAZDHT010000048.1, read on the forward strand.
TTACCGCCGTTTGTCATGACCCACATGCTCCCAAGCGAAAGTGTATCGAGCCGAGATTGTAGCGTTTGCCGCAGCGTCAATCAAGCGCCCGCGCCCCGTCATTCGGCGCCCTTGTTGACCCGGCACCTGCCGCCGGTATAATCGCGCGGCGCGCTGCTGCGCCCGCTGACGGGCATATCCCTCTGCTGATAGGAGCGACGCCCCGTGACCAGTAGAGAACGCATCGCACGGATCCTCGAGCGCCGGCCGGTGGATCGCATCGGCGCGTACGAATCGTTCTGGGGCGACACGTTGAGGAAATGGCGCGCGGAAGGACACCTGGGCG
>CAZDHT010000049.1:0-25588 GCA_964505325.1 uncultured Planctomycetota bacterium
CGGATCCGGGTCCGCTATGCCTCGCGCGCTTCGGGTCGGACCAGTGACCGGGAGGTCGATCCATACGCGCTGATCTTCCGCCGGCACGCGTGGTATCTGATCGGGAAGTGTCACCTCCGCCAGGAGGTGCGGAAGTTCCGGGTCAGCCGCATCATCTCGGTGATGTCCACGCCGCTCCGTTTTCCGCAGCCGAAGGACTTCTCTTTGCAGGAGTACACGCGGGGCTGGTGGGAAGTGTACGGCGGCGATCCGGTGAACGTGGCAGTCCGGTTCCGGCGCCGGGTGGCCGACCTGATCCGGGATCGCGCGCCGCGCCCGGGCCAGACGATCCAGGAGCTGCCCGGCGGCGACATCATCTATCGCGTCAACGTCCGGGGCATCCAGGAGATCAGTTGGTGGATCATGCAGTACGGCCCCGACGCCGAAGTGCTTGAACCCAGAGAGCTGCGGGAGCTGATGGCCCGCAACGCGGCGAGGATGCTGGCGGTGTATTCGCGGAAGCCGGGCGCCGGGCGGCGGGCCCTGTCCAAAGTGGCGGAAAAGATCGAACCCTACTATTCCGGGCGCGCCTGACTGGTGAGACGGTTCCCGAACAAGCTCGTCCTTGTCACGCGCCTGGAGCGGCAGGTGCTGGGCGAGCTGTGGCAGTCGTTCGGGGTCGCGGTGGGCGCGCTGACTCTGCTGATGGTCCTCGCCGCATCGTACGAGGCGGTGAGCGAAGGGCTGCCCGTGCCTTCGCTGGTGAGGTACGTGCCACTCGTGATCCCGTACACGCTTCCGTGGACGATCCCCGCCGCGTTCACCACCGCGTGCATCATGGTGTACAGCCGGATGGCCGGGGACAACGAACTGACGGCGGTCCGCGCCTCGGGCATTCACCTGTGGCGGGTCCTGACGCCGGCGGCGGCGGCGGCAGTCCTGCTGTCCGCGCTGTGCGGCGTTCTCAACCACGACTGGGTCCCCCGGACGCGGTTCCTTCGGTTCGGCATCCGGCGGGGCGTAAGCGCATCCGAGCAACTGGCTACCCTCCGGGCGGTGACGGATCCGGTCCTCCGCGTCGGGCAGTACAAGATGTACGTAGGCGACGTGGACGAAGAAGGAGGGTTTCGCGACGTCGTGATCGTGGTTCCGGAGAAGATACTGGGGAGCGGCAAGAGCCGGGAGAAGCAGGTCACCTACATCCGGGCGCCCCGCGCCCGGTACGAGTACTCCGACGAGCGGAGCCAGATCGTCATTTACATCGAACGCGACCCGCCGCCCGCGGGGTCGAACGACCCGGACGCCGGGAAAGGCATGATGCACAAGGTCATTCATGGGACCACGCCGCTGGACTTCGAGCGGGCGGCGTTCGGCAGCGCCACCATCACCATCCAGCTGCGCTCGATCGAGGACCTGAAGTTCCTGCCCAACGAGGGCAAGCACATGACCACCGCGGAGCTGATGCTGAAGGTCCGGGCGCGGCTTCGCAGCCTCCGCACGGGGGAGCGGAAGCCTCCGGACACCTCGCGCATGACCGGCGACCGGAAGAAATACGAGGGAAAGAAGTGGCGTCGGTGGCTGAGGGAGACTTGGCAGTGGCAGACCGAGGTCCACAATCGGTCGGCGTTTTCGCTGGCGCCGCTCCTGCTGGGCGCGATCGCCGTCCCGCTGGGAGTGATGACCGGGCGCGGCCGTAAGCTGGCTGCGTTCGGGTTGGGCGTCCTGGTCGTCCTGGGCGGGTACTACCCGCTGATGGCGTTTGCCACCAAGCTGGGCCGGGCGGGTGTCGTACCCTCGGCGGTCGCGGTGTGGGGGATGACGGCGGCGGTGGCATGCGTCGCAGGCTACCTGTTCAGGAAGATGCTAAAGCGGTGAAAGACACGCTCCGCGTCAAGAAGATCGATCGGTACGTGGTGGTGACGTTCCTCGGGCCGTTCATCCTGTGCGTGGTGGGGTTCGCCGGCCTGTACGTGGTGATCGATTTCTTCTCGAACGTCGACCAGTTCCTGGCGCATGAATCCATTTTCAAGATGGTCCGCCTGACCGCCAGGTATTACACATTGCGGCTCCCCTCGCACCTGGCGCAAATCATGCCGATGATCAGCGTGATACCCGCGGTGATCTGTATCCTCCGGCTCCAGCGGACCAACGAGCTGTCCGCCATGCGGTCGGTGGGGCTGAGCGGCCGGCGCATATCCGTTCCCCTCATCTGCTGCGGGGTCGGCGTGATGATCCTGGGCGCGCTCAACCAGGAACTGCTGGTGCCCGCCTTGCACGGTTCGCTTCGGGCGGCGGAACGCATTGCCCGCAAGGGCGAGACCGGCGAGGTCGAGGACGCGCAGGTGGTGGACAAGACGGAGCGGCTGTTCCTCGTCAGCTCGTTCAACCCGCAGGCCCCGTTGCCGACGCTGACCGACATCTCTATCGAGTGGCACGACGAAGAGGGGGCGCGTCACGAGAAGCGGGCCGCCCGCGCCTTCGCGCTGGAGCTGGGGCCAACCTGGTACATGGAAGGGTTGGAGCACTTCCGCGGCCGACGGACGGGCGTGCTCCGCAAGTGGATATGGGAGAAGCAGCCGCCCGACAGCTTTACCAGCCCGGCCACTCATCGCCGGCTGGAGGAGTACAAGAACGCGGTGCACCCCGACAAGATCTCCTTGATGCCGTACGACGAGCAGCCGGTCCCCACCCAGTACCGGTTTGGCGCCTACACCGAGACGGAGGAATTCTGGCCGGTGGCGTCGGACGTCGAGATCATTTGCCCGGGGACGGATGAGGGCCGCGTGCACATCGGCCGGATGGTGTGGATCAAGGACGGGTGGCTGATCTTCGGCGCATGGCAGTTCGGAAAAATGGACCCGGAGACGCACGAGCTGGAACGAAAGCAACTGGCCGACGGCCACGTCCTGAAAGCGTCGATCCGGCCGGACGATATCCAGGCGGGCGAGTTCCGCCGCGCCAGCGCGATGATGAGCCTCGTCGAGCTGGCGGACCGCGGATCGAAATACACCAACCGCCGGGTCCGGAAGCGCTGCTGGGTCAGGATCTGGAACCGTGTCGCCCTTCCGATAGCCAACATCGCCCTGATGGTACTGGCGATGGTCCTGGTCGTTCGCCAGGCGACGCACGCCGTCGTGCTGGGGCTGTCCATCGCTATCGTGATGACGCTCCTCTACATGGCGGCCAACGTGATTTCCATCGACCTGGCGGACCGCCAGTTCCTGCTCTGGCGGTGGCCTCCGTTCGCCGGAGCGTTTCCGACGGTGCTGTTCGCCTGCGTCGCCGCGTGGCTGTTCACGAAAATGGACAAGGTATGACGACGGGCGGCGAAGCCGAGTTGCCGCTGGCCGTGGTCGCGCTCAGCGGCGGCCTGGATAGCTGTGTGACCGCGGCCATCGCCGCACAGAACAGCCGCCTCGCCCTCCTGCACGTTACCTACGGACAGCGCACCGCCCGACGCGAACGCCGCGCGTTTGACGACATCGCCGACTTCTACCGCGTTCCTCCCGGGCGCCGCCTCGTTGCCGACATTGCCTATCTGGCGCGGATCGGCGGATCCAGCCTGACCGATCCGGGCGTCGCCGTGGCCGCGACCGGCGCGCTCGAACAGGGCATCCCGAGCACATACGTTCCCTTCCGCAACACGCACATTCTCAGCGTCGCCGTGTCGTGGGCCGAGGTCATCGGCGCCCGGAGCATCTGCATCGGCGCGGTCGAGCAGGACAGCTCCGGCTACCCGGACTGCCGGGCGGCGTACTTCGACGCCTTTCGGAAGCTGGTCGCCGCCGGGACGAGGCCCGAGACGGAAATCCAAATCGAAACGCCGCTCATCCGGATGAGCAAGGCCGACATCGTCAGGAAGGGGATCAAGCTGGAGGCGCCGCTGCACCTGACGTGGTCATGCTATCGCGATGAGGACCTCGCCTGCGGGAAGTGTGAGAGCTGCGTGCTGAGACTTCGCGGGTTCGAGGCAGCCGGCCTGCCCGATCCGATCCGGTACCGTTAGATCACAGGTAGCCCCGCCCCCTCAGCCCCCTCCCGAGCCAGTGGCCATCGACTTGGCGATCAACTTGGCGATGTGGCCTTTCGCTTCCTTCCGCCGGGCTTCCTCCGGATCGCCCAGGTCCAGGTACTTCTTCCAGTACATCAGCGCCAGGCCCGCCTTGTCCATCTCCGTGTAACCGAGCGCCAGCGCGTAGACAATCTCAGGATTCGCTCGGACCTTCTCGCGGACGGCCAGTTGATACGCCGCTTCCAGATACTGGATCGGCTTCTCGTACTTCCCGGCCAGAATCAGCGCGTGGGCCAGGCCCGGCGCATATCCGCGCGCCTTCAGGGCCTCGTTTGGCTCGACCCGGCCGGCGGCGACGAGCATCGTCTGCGCCCGGTCCAACTGACCCGCCCTCGCCAGCAGGAGGCCCAGTCGGTCGTACGCCCGGTTGGTCACGTATCCGTGCCCGACGTCAAGCTCCAGCGCCTCGCGCAAAAGCTTCTTGGCGCCGGTGACATCGTTCTTCTCGATGTACAGGTCAGCCAGCGCCAAGGCGGCGCGCCGCGCGTGAGGCCCGTCGGCCGACGCGGTCTTCTTGACCGCCAGGAGTTGCCCGATGGCCGCGTCACCGAGCCGACGAAGCTCCGCATCGCGCTGAGGCCCCTTGGGCAGGGTCGCGGCCTGCCTCTCTCGGATGGCGAGGATGTTCAGAGCCTGCTCGTACTCGCACCGCATTCGCTCCGAAGAGCCGGCCTCCGTCAGCTTCGCCGCGGCGCCGAGTTGCTGCAAGGCGGGCGCGCGGTCGGTCGCGTAGTACAGGTGCCGGTTCCACAGCGCCACGTAATAGTTGTACGCCACCTGGAAGCTCTTGGGATGCTTCGGGGCCGCCTGTTCGAGGACGGTCACAATCTCATCGAAGGCGGCGCGCTGGGCGCGGTCTTTCGCGTCGCTCGGCGGCCGGAGCCGCCCCATCACCGCCGCGTTCTCGGCGTTGACCTGCAGCCGCTCCCGCACCTCCGTGTACAGCTTGACCGTCGGGTCCCCCTCCGCCGCCGGAGCGGCGCCCGCCACACACAGCAGCAGCAACAGCAGCACGACGCACGCGATTCTCGTCATCGCTCTGGTCCTCATTGAAGACAGCGCTCGTTTTGTCGTCAACATCCTAGCAGCGTGGAGGCCAAATGTCAAAATCGAAATGCGCACTCGAAATGCGCGGCCGGGCGGGGCCGGAGGGTCTCCTTTGGCTGGTGGCCCGTCACATACGAGCTTGCCGGTTTGCGAGCCCGTCGTGTGCAAGAGGAGGAAAAAAGCTGACACTTAGCCAAGTCAGTGTGCCTGTCACACCGCTCGGACGTATCCTTTTGCGTGACAGTATGTTGCGTCGCCGCATGTAAATCCGGGTCATCCAGTGCAGTTGTGTCGGCCTGCCGTTCGACGTTCAGTCACTACACTCCCGGCGATCCCAGCGCCCCAACCAGCACGCTCAGGATGGTGTGGAACGACGGGCCGATCAGGAGTCAGTGTGCCTGTCACACCGCTCAGACGTATCCTTTGGTGTGACAGTATGTTGCGTCGCCGCATGTAAATCCGGGTCATCCAGTGCAGTTGTGTCGGCCTGCCGTTCGACGTTCAGTCACTACACTCCCGGCGATCCCAGCGCCCCAACCAGCACGCTCAGGATGGTGTGGAACGACGGGCCGATCAGGAAGACGAAGCTGAGCGCCAGAAGGATGACGTAGAAGATCCGCTTGCCGTCGGTGTCGAACATCAGCAGGAACACCAGCCCGCCGACGAGCATGATCGCCGCCGCACAGGCGACCCAGTTCAGGCCGCTGGTGCGGTCGAAGTAGGTGAACTTCCGCTTGCGAAAGGCCGTGTCGATTCTTGCCAGCTTCTCGGTGATCTCCGGGGACCGGGGACGCTCCGGCTTGCGCGGCGGCTCCGGCGGCTGGTAGTGGTCCTTCACCCGCTTCACGTACGCGTCGTAGTCCGTCGAATAGAGCTGGAGCATCTTGTGGTAGTGCTCCACCTCGATGTCGTACTGCTTCATCTGCGCGTCGTATTCCTTGAGGCGGACGGGATGCGTCGCCTTCATCTCGGCGAGTTCCTCGTCTGCGCGCACGTTGTCGGACGAGAAGCGAATACGGCTGAGGACGAGCACCTCGCCGCGCAGAAAGTAGGTCACGAACACCAGCACCACAAACCCGATCAACGCCGCGCACTTCGCCACACCGGTCCGCGTTCTCATGACGCACCTCCATACTGTTCGAGATTCGGCCAAGAGCTGCCAGTGGGGACGGCGCGGCAGGCATGCGGATAACCGCGGGGTGCAACAGCCGCTCCTTTGCCACTTCAGCGTTGGGCTATTCTGTGCGGCGACCTGGGCGTTGTCAAATGCTTTCGGCAGGCGATGGACTCGCGTGGCGCGGCCTGTTACAATCAACGTCCCGGCACGCAATTGCGAGGCATAAGCATGAGATGTTTCCCGCTGATTCTTCTCGGGCTTCTGTGCGCCGTCGGCTCGGCCGAGGAAGTGAAGCTCCCCGCCGTGGCGGACGTCTGGGTCTCGTCGTACCGCGGCGAAGTCAACTACAACGTCGGCGTCGGAAACCAGCTCAAGCTGAAAGGCATCCAGGAGATGTCCATCATCCGGTTCGACCCGGCGAAGCTGAAAGGGCGGCGCATCCTTGGCGGCCACCTCTTCCTCAAAGAGTCCGGCAAGAAGAACGCGCTGCGAAAGATCGGCCTCTCCACCGTGTCGTCCAGTTGGGTCGAGGGCCAGGCGGTGCGCTATGCTCGCGACGACACCGGCCACGGCGCCACGTTCCGCGAGGCGAGCTACAATAAGCGGCCGTGGGCGTGGCAGGGCTCGGACCTGAGCGACGTGACGATGGGCAACGGCAATACCCTCCAGCACCACACCGAGCTGGTCCGGACGGGCGGCGGCTGGGTCAAGGTCGACGTGCCCGACTACCTGATCCAGGCGATGGCCGCCGGCGCCACGGACGGACTGCTGGTGATGGACCATTCGGGGCAGACGACGGCGAACAACTACGTCTTCTCGCGCCATGTCGAGGGTGCCGAGCCGTACCTGGTTGTGCGGCTGGGTGCGGCGGATTCGGCCAGGCCGGATTCGCCCCGGCTCAAGCTGGAGCCGGCGCCTGACCGTGCCACGCTGAGCTCCGGCGCCGTGACGTTGTGGGTCAGGCCGCCGGCTGGCGCGTTCTCGTACGACATCAAGGTGAACGGCATGCCGCTCGACCGCTGGCGCATCCCCTTCCCACCTGGGATCGGCGAGCCGATCACCATCGGCCTGTGGAAAATCCCGCCGATGGCGAAGATGAAGGACGGGTGGCAGAAGATCATCCTCGAAGAGCTGCCGCCGGGCGCCGCGATCAACGTCGAGGTGCGGGCGGTCAGCCCCACCGGTATCGCGGGCGAGTGGAGCACGATGCGCGGCAGGACGAGCGCCGCGCTGTCGTCGCCCGGCAGACTGCGTCTGGCGAAGTCCAAGATGGCCGCGGGCGATCCGCCGGTGCATCGCGGACGGATCCGGGTGTGGGCGTTTCCGGAAACGGTCAAGATCGACCCGGAGGGCGGCAAGGCGTCCGCCGCGCTGCGGCGGGCGAGCCACGTGTGGTCCGGCGCCAATGGCACCATCACTTTGTCCGCGGCGCGCGGCGAGGTCGTCGCGTTTCAACTGTGCGTCGAGGCCAGCGGCGGGCGCCTCGAGGGCGTTCGGATCGTGCCCGCCGGCCTCATTTCTCTCGCCGGCGGGGCACACAAGGCCATCGACAGAAACCGCATCGATCTGTACCGGGTGTGGTACGTCAAGGCGGGAGGCGCCTGGCAGGGCGAGTATGCGATTCCCATCCGGCACGGGCAGGGCGTGGCGATTCCCTGGGCGAAGAACCGGATCGACGGCCAGAAGAACCAGACGTTCTACGTGGACATCTTTGTGCCGAAGGACGCGGCGCCGGGCGGCTATGAGGGGAGCATCAGCATTTCGGCGCGCGGCGTGCCCGCGGTGAAGCTGCCGGTGCGCCTGACGGTGCACGACTTCGTCCTCCCCGACGAGATGAATTTCTACGCCGACCTCAACTGTTACACCACGCCCGGCGCGGTGGGCTCGGAGCGGTTCAGGGCGTCGCACCGCCTGGCCCACGCGCACCGGTGCACCATTGTCACCGTGCCGTACCGCCACGCCGGGACCGTGCGCGCGGGCACGGCCCCGCCGCTCACGGGCGAGGGGGCAGGGCGGCGGGTCGGCGACTGGAGCGCGTTCGACCGCGGCCTGGGGCCGCTGTTCGACGGCTCGCTGTTCGAGGGCTGTCCGCGCGACGGCGTGCCGGTCAACGTCTTCATCCTGCCGCTGCACGAGAACTGGCCGACTCCGATGGCCGGGCACTACAGCTATCGCGGGCCGCAACGCGGGAAGGGGATTATGCGGCCGTTCGCGCTCAACAGCAAGCCGATCCACAAGGCATTCTCGCGGGAGCACCAGGCGGCGTTCCGCGCCGTGGCGAAGGGCTTTGCCGAGCACGCCAAGAAGCGCGGCTGGACGCGGACGAAGTTCAAGTGCTTCTTCAACAACAAGTGGTACTACCGCGCCGACGTGCGCGGCCGCGGCACCTACGGCACCTCGTGGTGGTGCCTCGACGAGCCCGACTGCTTCGATGACTTCGAGGCGATTATCTTCCTCGGTCACCTGTTCAAGCAGGGGGTGCGCGATGTCAGAGGCGTGCAGTTCATCCTCCGCGCCGACATCTCGCGCCCGCGCTGGCAGCGCAACTGGATGACCGGGCTGATGGACTGGGTCTGCGTCAGCGGCGCCATGTACTACAAGCCTCGCCGCTGCGAACTCCTCCGCCGCAACACGCCCTCCGTGCAGATTAAATACGGCGCGTGCAACGCGATCGAGGACCCGAACCTGATCTCGCTCCTGTGGTGCTACGAGGGGTACCTGTTGGGCGCCGACGGTGTGCTTCCGTGGCAGTCGCTCGGCGGAGACAGCGCGTTCGACGCGCCGAACCGGAACGGGCTGGTGGTCGACGGCACGAGGCGGTTTGGTGTTCGCGCCGTCGCGAGCCTGCGCGTCAAGGCGCTGCGCCGTGGCGTGCAGGATGTCGAGTACCTCATCACAATGGCCAAGAAGCGGGGATGGACGCGGGAGCAGGTCCGCTTCCTGCTGACCGGCGCCGGGGACTACCGGGGCGCAGTGGACCGGGTGAAACGGTGGACGCTGGAAGACGTCGCCGCGGTCCGCGAGGCGGTGGCGGCGTTGGTGGCGGGCAGGCGGCGCTGAGAATTTCAAAATTATTTCCCGGCGCGATTTGACTGCGGCAAAACATGTGGTATAGTTCATGTGGCGAAAGCGAGAAGCGACGCAACCGAGCGAGTTTCGTTTTTGCCCTTGGAAGTGCCGAGGCGCGTTATAGTCGCTGACCATTTGTGGGGCACTGAGCCACGGCGTAGCGGCGCGTGGCGCCTCTGAAGAAGCGTAGCCCCTCGAGCCGTTTGGCAAGGTTACTTCCCTGGGCAAGGGCGAATCTGAGGCAGCCGCGAGTCTTCGGGCTCGCGGCTGCTCTTTTGCCGTCGAGTGCGTCGGCCTGACCGGCCGCCTCCGATACGCTCCGCTCGAACGGGCTTGCAACCCGCCGGACAAACCTCTATAGTACCCGTGACGCATGGTCATGCCGCATCGATGTCCAGATTGGATGTGTCTTTGATGTCCGCACGATGGCTGCTGCCGACGCCCGACACGGAGCTCGGCGACTCGTTGGCAAGGCAGTTGGGTGTATCGCATCTGACGGCGCAGGTTCTCATCAACCGCGGCCTGAAGGACGTCGACTCGGCGCGGGCGTTTCTTAACCCTCAACTGAACGACCTGGCGGACCCGGATCTTCTGCCCGGCATCGAGGCCGCCGTCGAGCGGATGTTCGCCGCGGCGCGAAACAAGGAAAAGGTGCTCATCTACGGCGACTACGACGTGGACGGCACCGCCGCCACCGCGCTGCTGGTCCGCTTCCTCCGCTTGGCTGGGCTGGACGTCGACTACTACGTCCCGCACCGCATCCAGGAAGGCTACGGCCTGAACATAGCCGCCATCGAGGAATTCAAGCAGCGCGGCGTCGATCTGATCATCACTGTCGACTGCGGGGTCGGCTCCGTCGCCGAATGCGAACACGCCCGGGCCGCGGGGATCGACGTGATCGTGACCGACCACCACGAACCGGGCGAGCAGGTCGCGTCGGCCTGCGCGGTGGTGGATCCAAAACTGACCGGCCACCTGCACCTGTTCCGCGAGCTGTCCGGCGTGGGCGTCGCGTTCAAGGTCGCCTGGGCCGTGGCCAAGCGGTTCTCGACCGGCCAGAAGATCTCGGAGGAGTTTCGCGGCTTTCTGCTCAACTCGCTCGGGCTGGTCGCGCTCGGTACGGTGGCGGACGTGGTTCCGCTGCTGGGGGAGAACCGGGTGCTGGTGCGATACGGCCTGCAGGCGTTGAGCAGCTCGGCCGGGCCGGGGCTGCGCGCGCTGATGGACCGGGCGCGGATCCGGCGCGGCCGGCTCACCTCGGTGGATATCGCGTTCGGGCTGGGGCCGCGGCTGAACGCGGCAGGGCGGATGGCAGACGCGGCGCTGGCCATCGACCTGATGATCACCGACGATGGCGCGGTGGCACAGGAGATTGCGGAGACCCTGGAACGCCACAACGTCGACCGGCAGAAGCTGCAGAACGACATCTTCCAGCACGCCCGCGAGATGGTCCTGCAGCAGGCAGACTTCGACGGCTCGCGCGCCATTGTGCTGGCGCACGACAGTTGGCATCCGGGCGTGGTCGGGATTGTGGCGTCGAAGCTGGTCGACGAATTCAACCGGCCGACGGCGCTCATTGCGATCGAGGGTGGCGTGGGAAGAGGGTCGGCGCGCTCCGTGCCGGGGTTTAACCTGTTCGACGTGCTGGACGGGTTTCGGGACCGGATGATCAGCTTCGGCGGCCACGCCGCCGCCGCGGGGTTCCAGATCACCACGGAGAACATCCCCGGATTGCGCGAGCACCTCAACCGCGCGGCAAAAGAGCTGGCGCCCGAGCTGTTCCAGCCGGCCATCCAGGTGGACGCCGAGGTCGAGCTGGATGACCTCTCCGAGCGCCTGATCAGTGAACTGGAGCTGCTGGCTCCGCACGGCCAGGCGAACCGCCGGCCGCTGTTCGTCGCACGCGGGCTCCGCGTCGCCGGCAAGCCCAAGCTGATGGGAATGAAGGGGCAGCACATCTCGTTCTACGTAAGCAACGGCAAGGCCAGCCTTCGCGTCGTGGGGTTCGGATTGGGCGACGAGCTGTACGACAGAATCATCGGCGGCGAGCGGAGCTGCTCGGTCGTTTTCTCGCCCCGGATCGACACGTGGAGCGGGCCCGGCACGCTCGAGCTGCGAATCAAGGACATTGACCTCGGACCATGACGGGCGACCGGCCGCTCGCGATTCGTTCAACGCAGACGCAAGGAGAGATCGATGGCGATTAGCAGGCCCGTGCGAGGATGTCTGGTCGGCATCGGCGGGTACGGGCGGACCCACCTGCGGGCGTTCGCCGAGTTGGAAGAGGAGGGGCTGGCCAAGCTCACCGCGGTGGTGGTGCGCAATCCGGCCAAGTACGCCGAGCAAGTCGCCGAACTCGAGAGCAGCGGCGTCAAGTGCTTCACGAAATACGAGGACGCCATCGGCGAGCGCAACTTCGACTTCCTTTCGCTGTGCACGCCGCTCCAGTTGCACCGGCCGCAGGTGATCGCCGCGCTCGAGGCGGGCATCCCAGTGATCTGCGAGAAGAGCGCCGCGCCCACCGTGCAGGACGTGCAGGCCATGGCCGGCGTACAGGCGAGGACGGGCGTGCTCCTCGACATCGCGTACCCGCGGCAGAGCAGCGACGCAGTCCGGGCACTTCAGCAGGCGCTGATCGAGGGCTGCATCGGGCAGATCGAACGGGTGGTCGTGCGGGCCGGCTGGCTGCGCGAGGAACGCTACTACCAGCGCTCCGCGTGGGCCGGCCGGGTGAAGATGGACGGGCTGTGGACCCTCGACGGCCCGGTGAACAACCCGCAGGCGCACTACTTGTACAACGGGATGTACTTCGCCTCGAGCGAGGCCGGAAGGATAGCGAACCCGGTCCGCGTGCGCGGCGAGCTGTACCGCGCGCGGCCGACCATCGAAGGCGAGGACACCGCCTGCATCGAGGCCGAGTTCGATAACGGCGTGACGGAGTACTTCTTCGGGACACTGGTCACGTCCGACAAGACCTACGCCGACCCGCGTATCGATATCCTCGGCGACCTCGGTTCCTTCACGTGGACCCGCGAGACCCGCGAGTCGCCGATCCGCATCACGCGCCACGACGGACGGGCGATCGAGATCGAGCACGAGGGCATCCCGGGCTCGACGAAGCGGTGTATCGAGAACTTCGCGCTCCATCTGCTCGGCGAGAGCGACACCCTGTATTCGCCGATCACCGAGTCGCTCAAGTTCGCAACGGTATCCAACGCGGCCTTTGATTCGAGCGGGATGGTGCACCAGGTGCCCGAAGAGCACGTCGACAAGCACGAGAGCCCGGTCGACGAGTACAGATACGTCAAGAAGCGCGAAGGCGAGAAGACCCTGGTGTATGAGCTGAAGGGGATCACTCAGGCGATGACCGAGGCCGGCGACAAGCCCGGGCTCTACAGCGACATCGGCGTGCCGTGGGCGGTCAAGACAGCGCCCTTGGACGTGACCGGCTATTCGTACTTCCCGCAGGCGTTTGAGGCAAATTGTTGACCGGTGGCCGGCCGGCAGCGAGTGGTGAATACCGGGCAATGAGGGGATCGCATCGTGCTGATCGAACTGTGCATGTCGGTGGCGTGCTTTCTCGCCGCACCGGAGCCGCCCGCCGTTTCGCTCGATGAGCTGCAGGGCAGTCTCGCCGCGCGGCTTGCCGAGCACGTCCACCTCCGCATCGGGCTGGGCGACGGCCGCGGCGCCGCAAAGGCGTTCACCGCTCTCGCCGCAGTATCGGACGACCCGTCGGCGGTGCGGGAGGCGGCGCTGGCGCTGCTCGACGTGTATGAAAACACCGGGCTGCCGCGCGACATTCGCGCCCAGCTCATCTCGCCGGAGGCAGACGTCTACGACAAGGCGGTGGTTCAACTGATCGATGCGTTCAAGAATCTGTCCGCCGAGCACAAGCTTCCCGACAAGTTCCGCGGATGGAAAGTGCTGGGGGCGGGGGAGGGCTGTCCCGTCACTCACGCGCGGGCGTTCGCCGCGGGCCCGCGCGGCGCGGTGGCGATCCTGTCGGAGGGTCTGGCGCTGTTCGATGGCCGCCGCTGGCAGATGATGGCGCCGTCGGCGCTCAACGTGTACAAGCCGGTCCAGGCCGTGTTCATCGATCGCGACGGCCGCACGTGGCTGGGCAGCGCCGCGTCGCATCGGCCCGGCGCGACGTTTGCCGACCGGCTTCGCCGGTACCGTTGGGGCAGCGTCGCTCATTTCGAGCCGAGCAAGAGCGGCACCGTGCCGGGCCGGTGGCACGTGTACGGCGGCACCGACCGAGTCACGTCGTTCGCCCAGGGCAAGCACGGGCTGTGGATCGCCAGCCACTCGCGGGTGTTCATCTTCGACGGCGAGCACGCCCTCCCGGTCAACTGCCCGCTGCCGTACTCGCCGTTCCGGAAGCTGCTCGCCTCGCCGGACTCGGCGGAACTGTGGGTCATCGACCTCAAGCGTTTCAGCCGGTTCGACGGGAAACGCTGGCGCAGCTTCGCGAAGCGGGGGCCGTTCCGTCCGCGCGGCGCGGTGATGGTCAAGGGCCGGCCGGTGATCGTCCTGGCGTCGGGGTTGCTCGTCCTTGCCGGCGAGAACTACGTGCTGGCCGAGGCGCCGGCGGAGGCGGGCGAACTGACCGCGGCCGCCGTGCACCGGGACGGGCGGGTCTGGTGCGTGACGGACAAGGGCCGCGTGCTGAGCACGGACATGAAGAATTGGACGGTCTACGGTGCGCCGGGGAAGGGCGCGTTGCCGCACCACATCACGCCGGCCATCTTCTGTGACGATGCCGGCCGCATCTGGGTGAGCCGGGGCCGGGGGATCGAGGTGTGCGCCGGGGACCCCGGCAACGGCCGGAACGTGGCCGCCGTGCTGAAGAAGGTCGCGGTCCGTCCGGCCCCGCTGGTCAGCGCCGCGGGCTCGGGCGGATGGCTCGAGGACAGCGTGAACCTCCAGGTCCCTCCTGAAGAAAAGGAAGGGCAGCCGCCGGCAGCGGACGATCTGGGCGGGTTCGGCGAGGATGGTGTTCCCGCCCCGAAGACGACGAAGGAACTGCTCGAGGCGTTCCGCAAGTCGCCCGCGTCCGCCAAGATGTTCAAGGACCTGATGACGAAGCTTGCCGCGCCCGCCGACCGGGCGATGCGAAAGGACGCGCTGGCCATCGCCGTGCGCGGGCGCAACTCGGCGTTCTACTCGGACGCCGCCCGCGTGTCGGAGTTCGCCCGACTTCTTCTGAACGAGGGGCGCTCGACGCATGCGTTCGTGATGCTCCTCGACGGGTGGTACCGGTCGGTGAACACACCGTTCCGCCGGGGCATCGAGCCGGCGCTGTTCGAGAGCCTGGCGGACATGGGGTTCGGTGAGTTCGCCCGGCCGGAGTTCCTCGAGGTGGACCTGCAATGGCCGCCGTTGCAGCCGCCCCCCGGAGCGAGACCTGGGATCCGACCGGTCACCGCGATTACCCACACCGACCCGCCGCTGAACGTCCGCCGCGTCAGCATCGAGCACGAGGTGGGGCGGGACGAATTCGCGAAGGCCGGCCTCCACCGGGCGGTCATTCTCGCCGACAAGCGGAGCGTCCTCGCGTCGATGTATGAACTCCCCGGATGGAAGCAACTGATAGACGACTGCATCGAGGCGGGGGACGCCGCGTCCGCGCGGAGGTACATGAAGCTGGTGGACCAGTTGTTCCGGCCGGGGCCCGAGCTCGACCAGCTTCGCGCCGCCATCACCAAGGCGGGGCCGCAGGCGAGGAATGCCGACTCGGTCGCCCTGTCGCCGTTCCGCTGGATCAAGCAGCTCGACCTGGTCATGGACAGCGGGCTCGCGCCGATCGTAAGCGCGTACGGGCCGGTCCACGTCTTCGATGAGGGCACCGGCAGGCGGGTCTCGATCGATCCGAAGACTGGGGCGGCCACTCGGGAGAAGGGGCCGGTCGACTACGTCGTCAGGGGCGTCGTGGCGCATCCTCATGGGGCGGCTCTTCTCGTCAAGCTGAAAGACGGCCGGATCGGGATTCGCGGCCATGCAGTGGGCCCGGACGCGAAGCCCGTGCCGCACACAGCGCCCATTGCCGGGCTCAGCGATTCGGTCGACAGTTTCTCCGCCACCCCGGTCAGAAAGGGCGTGTTCTATTGCTTTGACGGCGGGCTGACCAAGGTCGACCTCAACGCGGGCAAGGTGGCGTGGCGCAACGACCATGTCGTCGGCGGCGTGACCTTCTGGCGGACGCTTCTCGACCGCTCGCTGCCCGTGCCGGACGGCAAGGACGTGTTCGTCGTCGCCGGCTACAAGCTGTATTGCGTCGAGGCAAGCTCCGGCGGAATCCGCTGGACCGCCGAGTGCAGAGCGGCGGGCACGCCGGCCGTCGTGGGCGACGTGGTCGTGGTCGGCACGGCGCGCCGCGAAGTGTGGGGGCTCAATCGCCGGACCGGCAAGCCCGTGTGGAAGCACCTCTCCGCGGCGGACTCGGAATCGCTGTTCGTTTCGGACGGTGTGCGCGTTTTCTTTGCGACGCAGCGAGGCCACGTGGTCGCACTGAATGCAAAGACCGGCGAGTTCGTGTGGCGCCGGCCGACCGATCTCGGCATCCGCCCGCCGCAGTCTGCGGCCTTGAAGCCGACGGCGCTGCTCGTCCGGGGGCGCCGAGTGGCCGCGTGCAACCGGTACGGTTACGTCGAGTTCGACGCGGAGACGGGAGCGATTCTGCGCCGCCTCAACGTTCGCACCGCACGGCCGATGGCGGCGACGAAGCACGGCATCGTGGTGGCGACGGCGCCCGGCCGCCTGGTCGCCGTGGCCGACCCGCCCGCGGACGGACCCGCCGGCAAGATGCTGGACGTCGCCGACAACGCGGCGAAGGAGGGGCGAAAGCGGACGGCATTGGGCATCACGCGGTTGGTCGCAACCTACGTGGATCCTGTCAATCTGCGGGCGCACGAGCTGGCGCTCCGGCTCGGCGCCGACGGCAGCCCGCGCCACGCGCAGGCCCTGTACACCATGCTGGTCTCGAACGCCGACCTGTACGTTCCCGAGGTGCGCGCCCTCATGCGGAAGCACCTTCGGCACACCACGGCGTCGCCCGGCGTTGCCCCGAGAATCTTCAGCCTCGTTGCCCGGGCCCACCTGGAGCGCGGGGCCGTACGCGAGGCGGCGGAGGCGTTCGAGTCGTTCTCGAAGATCCGGGGCAGTATCGAGGTCCTGTCCCAGCTTCTCAGGCTCCAACTTGCCGGAGATCAGGACGAGCAGGTGTCGGAGACGATCCGCCGACTGACGGCCATCGGGCTGGGAGGAGCGGGGTCCGCGTTTGCGGCGCTGACGGCGGAGGGGCAGGAGGAGCGCGCCCTCGAGATTGCGGCTCGGTTTGCCGGTCGAACCAGCGCCGGCCCGCTGCTGTACGTGGCGCTCGGCGTCTCCGGCGGGTCGGGGCTCTTCGAGCGGGCGCAGGAGATGCTCCGCAAGGCGAAGATCGTCGAGGACGGCAAGGACGTTCCGCTGCCCCGGGACGTCGTGGGGCGCTGCACGGCGTACCTGTTGTCGAACGCAGGGGTAGCGGACCGGGCCGTCCGGAAGTACAGCGAGGACATCGCGCGCGACCTCGACCGCTTCCGCAAGCTGCTGGACAGCCGCCGCGACGCGCTCAAGGCGCTCAACCAACCCAGGGAACTCAAGCTTCTCGAAGAGCGGATCGAGCTCCTGAAAAAAGCCGAATTCCCTTAGCCATCCTCGTACTTTGTGATGTACCATACATGTAGCTGCAAGATGGTCGCGGGCGCCTGGAGTCCGAAGGTGCGGCGTATTTCCATCCGATTGCTGATCGCGGCGCTCGCCTGGCTGGCCGCCGGAAGCGCGGAGGCGCGGACCCGGATCCGCGCCGATGTCGACCTGCGGAACGACCGGCCGCGGATCACGCGGTTCCGGCGCGTTCGGCGCTACGGCTGGCACAGCGGCCTCCATTACGCGCCATATGTCGACGCGAACGGCGTCTGGCGCGTCGGCTGGCACCGCGGCACCCACAAGGACTGGTACGTCATCGACGTCCCGGTGCTTGACAAGATCGACCGGGCCGACTGGGAAGTCTACGCTCGACTCGGCAAAGGGAAGCGCCTGCGGGTCCGCGGCGATGTCAATCGGTCCGTGCACAGGGCGACGGTCGTCGCCGCGCCGCGCGGCACGATCCTGAGTTGGCTCACCCCCAGCGGCGCCGTCATATCCGGCGGAACGGGCTCGGTCGACCGGCGCATTATCGGCGACGGCTGGGCCGGCACCGATGTGGGCAACTCGATCATCATGATGGACCTGCCCGGCGCACCGGGCACGGAGATCTACCTGAAGCGCCGGACGAGAGACCTGGTCCCGGCGAAGCCGGAGTCGGCGGAAGAGGCCCGCAAGCGGCTGGAGCAGGAGCGCCGGAACCTGGAGCGCGACCGGCTCCTTGACCTGGGGGACCAGCGCTTCGCCCGCGGGCTCTACCCGCAGGCGGCCCTGCTGTACCAGAAGGCCATGAAGCTGGACCGGACGGATGCGATTGCGCGGTTTGCCGTTGCCCATTCTCTGTTCGCCCTGGGAGTGTACAAGACCGCAGGCCGGAACGCGCGCCTGGCCCTCGATAGGTTCCCCGATTGGGGCCTCGTCAAGCTGGAGCTGCCGAAGTTCTACAAGGCCGAGGCCACGTTCTTTGACAAGCTGGCGGAGCTCGAGAAATACGTCGGCGCGAATCCGGGCGACGCCGACGCCAGACTGCTGCTGGGATACTGCTACTACTTCTCCGGGCGGCGGCAGGAAGCGCTCGCCCACTTCAATCGGCTGGCCGCACAGCCCGGCGGAGACAAGCACGCCGAACTGTTCGTCAAGCTCGCCAAGTACGAGGCCTACCTCGCCAAGCCGGACGCCAAAGAGAAATGACGCAGCCGCGGGGAGAACGCCCCTCGCCGGAAGTGCCCCTGCATTCCGTCAGCCGCATGCGGACGGATTCGTCAGGCGCATGTCGATGCCGCGGGTCGCGAGGTCCGCCTTGATCTCGCCGATGGTGTACTGCCCGTAGTGGATGATGGACGCGAGGATGGCCGCGTCCGCCTTGCCCTCCGTGAAGACCTCCGCCAGATGCTCGACGGAGCCGCCCCCGCCCGATGCGATCACCGGGATGCCGACCCGCTCCGCCATTCCCCGGGTCAGCTCGATCTCGAAGCCGGCGGTCGTGCCGTCGCGGTCGATGCTGTTGACGCACAGCTCGCCGGCGCCGAGGCCCTCGCCGCGCTTCGCCCACTCGAACGCGTCGATTCCCGTAAACGTCCGGCCGCCGTCGATCACGATTTCGTAGCCGCTCGGCATCTGGCCGGACGGGCCGACGCTCTGCACCTGCATGCTGAGGACCACGCACTGGCTGCCGAACGCCCTGGCCCCTTCGCTGATAAGTTGCGGGTTGCGGACCGCGCCGCTGTCGATGCTCACCTTCTCCGCACCGGCGAGCAACACCTTTCGCATGTCCTCCAGCGTCCGGAGCCCGCCGCCGACCGAGAACGGGATGAAGATCTCGCGGGCGACGGCGCGGACCACGTCGATCATGATATCGCGGCGCTCGTTGCTTGCCGTGATGTCGTAGAACACGATCTCGTCGGCGCCGTCCTCGTAGTACTGCCGGGCCATCTCGACCGGGTCGCCGACGTCGACGTTCCCTTTGAACTTGACGCCCTTGGTCACCTTGCCGCCGCGCACGTCCAGGCACGGGATGATTCGTTTGGTCAGCATGCGCCGGGCTCCCACTTGCAGAAGCTGTCCAGCATCTTCAGCCCGACCGGCCCGCTCTTCTCCAGGTGGAACTGCGTGGCCACCAGGTTGTCCTTCGCCACGACACACGGGAACACGTCGCCGTACTCGGAGGTCGCGTACACCAGGCCGGGGTCCGACGGCGCCGGATAATACGAATTCACGAAGTAGTAGTGGGCGCCGTCGGGCACGTCCGCAAACATCGGATGCGGCCTGGCGAACGTCACGTTGTTCCATCCGATCTGTGGGATCTTCAGGCCGCGCGACTCATCGAACCGCTTCACGCGTCCCGGCAGAATCCCGAGACACTCGGCGTCGTCCTCCTCGCTCCGTTCGAAGATGACCTGGATGCCGATGCAGATTCCGAGCATCGGCTTCCCGCTCGGGAAGACCTCGTCCTTGAGCAGGACATCCAGTCCGAGCGCCCGCAGGCTCTCCATCGTGGCGCCCGCCGCGCCGACCCCGGGGAAGATCACCCGCTCGGCCGAACGGATGGCGTCCGCGTCGTTCGTGATCTTCGCCTCGTGGCCGAGGTGCTCGACGGCGCGCAGCACGCTCTGCAAGTTCCCCGCCCGGTAGTCGATGATGGCGATCATAGCAGCCCCGCGAGCGCGTTCCGCACCTCAGCCGCCACCACGTCGACGGCTTGCGAGGCGTCGATGCGGACGATCTGCTCGCCCTCCCGCTCGAGAATATCGGCAACCCTCAAGTAGCTCGCCCGAATGGCCGCCATCTTCTCGACCGTCTCAAAGACGTCATGGTTCTTCCGCTCGACGGAGAAGCGCTCATAGGCGATCTGCGCGTCGAGGTCCAGAAGCACCGTCAAATCCGCCCGCCGCACGTGCCGGTTCAGCGCCCGGACCCAATCCAACTCGCAGCCGACCGACTGGTAAGCGAGCGACGAGAGGTAGCAGCGGTCGCTGACCACCCACCGGCCCCGCTCCAGCGCGGGAACGATCACGCCCTTCATATGGTCCAGCCGGTCCGCGGCGAACAGCAGCGCGAACAGCTCGGCCTCCACTTCCTCGCCCTCACGGCCGGGCAATTGCCGCGACAGCGCCAGCCGGATCAACTGCCCGACGCCGCGGTCGGTCGGCTCGAACGTCTCCACCACGTCGAGCCCCTCTGAGCGCAGCCACTCGGCGGCGAACCTTGACTGCGTCGTGGTCCCCGACCCGTCGATCCCTTCGAATACGATGAACTTGCCTTCGCTCATCAGCGCCCCATCCATCGACAGCTCACTGTGACAATCTACCGGCACACCCGGCACGACGCAAGCAAAAACGCCGCGGTGCATCCGCGAAATCCCGGCGCTCGCCGGCGCGGCGTCCAGAATCTGCGCTGAGCGCAGATTTGAGGAACTCACCACCGATGAACGCAGATGGACGCGGACCTGCGAAATCTGTGCCGGGTACAGATCAAGCCACTGAGTCGCACAGATAAGTACCGAGAGGACAGGCACTTATCAGTCCAACCAGTGCAATACAGTGTTCCGATGCGTCGCGCGTCCAAAATCTGCGCCGGGTGCAGATTCTCCTCACCCACTATTCCGCTGACTTCTTCGTGAGGGCCCGGGCGCAACGAATGCGCCTCTGCGCCAGTGTGCCCAACCGCGCACATGCCGCCTCCACATGTAGGGGTGATTTTTGACAGAAATGCAAAACGCGCGCGCCGCCGCGTTTGGACCGTTCTCACAAGTCCTCCAGCGCCGAAGCCTTGCGACGGAATTGTTTTCCTACACGATTTGGAGTACAACTTTTTATTTTTTCTGCACGCGAAATTCCCAAGACTTTTCCGCGCCGCCGCTTGTGTAACGACTTGCAATTTCTCATAGTGCCAGGCACTTTGACTTGGAGCGTTGCGGTGCTACTCCGTGATCCAGCGCTTGACGACTTTGCCGGAGGGGTTGCGGGGGAGGGCGTCGATGAAGTCAACCTTGTGGGGCACCTTGAAGCCGGCCAGCCGCCTCGCGCAGTGCTTGCGGATCTCGGCCGCGGTCGCCGTCGCGCCGTCCTTGAGCACGACTACGGCGCGCACCAGCTCGCCGAAGACGTCGCTGGGCATGCCGACGGCGGCGGCCTCGCGCACCGCGGGATGCGAGCACAGCACGTTCTCGACTTCGACCGGATAGACGTTCTCGGCGCCGACGAGGATCATCTCCTTCTTGCGGCCCTGGAGGAACACAAAGCCGTCGTCGTCGACCCGCGCGGCGTCGCCGCTGCGGAACCAGCGGTCGGGGAGGAACGCCTCCGCCGTGGCGTCGGGCCGGTTGAGGTAGCCCTTGAAGACGTTGCCGCCGCGGATGCACAGCTCGCCGACCTCGTTCGCGCCGAGCGGCCTCCCGTCGTCGTCGGCAATCATGAACTCGACCCGCGGGACCGCCTTTCCGATCGACGCGGCGTGTGAGATGGCGCGCGTCGGGTCGAGCGAGCTGGCGATGGAGGTCGTCTCGGTCAGGCCGTAGAAGTTCAGCAGGTCGGCCTGAGGGAAGCGATCGCGGAGCTTCTGGATCGCCTCGATGGGCATCGGGGCGCCGCTGTAGGCGATGAGGCGGAGGTGGCCCAGCTGCATCTCGTCGATGCCCTTGAGCCCGGCCATCATGATGTACGTGGTCGGGACGCCGAACAGCGTCGTGGCCTGGTGCTTCTCGACCAAGCGGAGTTGTTCGAGCGGGCTGAGGCTGGCGGTGATGACGACGCTGCTGCGATGCCGAATCGCCGCCGGCAGGATGGTGTTCAACCCGGTCACGTGGAAGAGGACGACGGCGAGCATGTGGCGGTCGTCGGGCCGGAAGCCGAATCCGAGTTCGGCGGACTCGGCGTTGAAGACCACGTTGCCGTGGGTGATCATCGCGCCCTTCGGCCGGCCGGTCGTGCCGGACGTGTAGATGATCGCGACGACGTCGTCCGGGTCGGGCTGCGCTTCGCTGTCGAGCGGCGGGGATCGGACCCATAGGTCGTATGGGTCGTATAGGTCCGATTCAAATCCAATGGCGATGCGGCGGCGGATGTTCGGCACGTCGTCAAGGATGGTGTCCACCGGAGAGCGGGTGTCGGCGTGGAGGAAGATCGCTGCGGCCCCCGCGTCGGTCAGGATGAACTTCATCTCCTCGGCGGCAAGGCGGATGTTGACGGGCAGCGCAATGCAGCCTGCCTTTTGCACGGCGAGGTAGGCGACCACAAACTCGATGCAGTTGGGCACGACGAAGGCGATTCGCTCGCCGGGCTCGAGCCCGAGCTCCCGCAACCCGCCGGCGAGCGCGGACGACGATCCGTCGACTTCCCCGTACGTGTATTCCCGGTCCTCGTCGACAGCGAACAGCCGGTCGGGGCAGTCCGCCGCGGCCGACCGCCAGAGGGCCAGCAGCGTCCTTTCCGCTTCGCTCAATGATCCGCGTCCCCGTGCTTCTTGGCGATTTCTTCGCTGCGCCGGGCGATCAGCTTGCACAGCTCGCAGCTCTCGTCCAGGCAGCAGCGGCTTACCGGCTCTTCGCCGTTCTTGATCTTGCCCTGAAGCCGCTCGCGGTAGTCCTTGATCGCCGAGTGGAGCGCCTCTTCGGCGAGGACCGAGCAATGCCGCTTGCGCGCCGGCAGCCCGCCGAGCGCCTGAGTCACCTCCTCGTTGGTGATCTTCAGCGCCTCGACCAGGGTCTTGTCCCTGACCATATCGGTGAGGACGCTCGAGGTGGCGATCGCGGCGCCGCAGCCGAACGTGCGGAACTTCGCGTCGACGATCTTGTCGTCCTCGACCTTGATCTGGAGTTCCATAATGTCGCCGCAGACGGGGTTGCCGACCTTGCCGGCGCCGTCGGGCTCGTCGATGACCCCCACGTTATGCGGCTCCAGGAAATGCTTCATCACTTCGTCAGTGTATTGCTCGCCCATCGCTATGCTCCAGTGGTCTTCCGGCCAAATTGTCTGCTGGTCACAGTTTCCGTCCTCAACGGTCGTTTTCGCTCGGCGTGTACAGGGGCGACATCGCGCGCAATTGGCCAATCACGTTCGGCAGCACCTCGAGCACCCGGTCCACGTCCGCGTCGGTGTTGCCTCGGCCGAGCGTCAGCCGCAGCGAGCCGTGTGCGACCTCGTGCGGCCTGCCCATGGCCAGCAGCACGTGCGACGCCTCGAGCGTGGCGCTGGTGCAGGCCGATGCGGTCGCGGCGCAGATGCCGGCGTGGTTGAGTCTAAGGATGATCCCTTCGCCCTCGATGCCGGCGAAGCAGAAGTGTACGTTGTTCGGCAGCCGCCGGTCACGCGGACCGCTTAACTGAGCGTCGGGGATCGACCCGAGTATGCCGTCGATCAGCCGGTCGCGCAAGGCCGTCAATCGTTTCATCTCATCTTCGAGCCCGAGCCGGGCGAGCTCGGCCGCTTTCCCCAGGCCGACGATCCCGGCGACGTTCGACGTGCCGGACCGCCGCCGGTTTTCCTGCTCGCCGCCGTGCATGAACTTGGCGATCCGCGTCCCCTTGCGGATGTAAAGCGCGCCGACGCCCTTCGGCCCGTAGATCTTGTGCGCCGAGATGGGAAGAAGGTCACATCCCAACGCCGTCACGTCGACGGGGAGCTTGCCGACCGTCTGCACTGCGTCCGTGTGAAGCTGCACGCCGCGATCCTTTGCGATCTTGCCGATCTCCTCAATCGGCTCGATCACGCCGACCTCGTTGTTCGCGTGCATAATCGAGATGAGGACCGTGTCGTCGCGGATGGCGGCGGCCACGTCGTCCGGCGAGACCAACCCGTCGTGGTCGACGTCGAGCCAGGTGACCTCGCCGCCGCTCTTCTCGAGGTCGCGGCAGGTCTCCAGCACGGCGTGGTGTTCGATCTTCGACGTGATGACGTGCTGGCCCTTTTTCTTCAACGCGTCCGCGACACCTCGGATGGCCCAGTTGTCCGATTCGGTGCCGCCGCTGGTGAAAAAGATCTCGTCGGCGCCGGCGCCGATCAGCGCCGCGACCTGGCTGCGGGCGGTCTCCATCGACTCCCTGGCGGCCGTGCCGACCGAGTAGAGGGTCGAGGGATTGCCGAACCTCTCGGAGAAGAACGGCAGCATCGCCTCGAGCACCTCGGGCCGCACGGGCGTGGTCGCCGCGTGGTCGAGGTAGATGACCTTGTTCTCGGACCCCGTCTCCGTCATCGGATCGCTCCGGATCTGACGCGCCGTCGGTCGCGGCCGCAAAACCGCTCTAACTACTATGAATTGTACCAGACCAGCTTGCCCAGCGCAAGATTTTAACTGCCCCGCGGCCCGGACGGCAAGGGCAATCTCGGTCGAAAACAAGCTTGACCTGGCGAACTGTCCCGGGCGACAATCGTTTGGAAGTGTGGCACGATGTGAGGCGGATATGGTACGGCTCCGTGCAAAGCTCGCTCGCCTGGCCTGGCGGATGCGCGCCGTGGTGTTCGCGCGACGGCTCTCCGTGTGCCTGTTCTGGGCGCTGTGCCTGGCAACCGCCGTGGTCGGACTGGACAGGCTGATCTACCTGGGCATCGACGCTGTCGCGGTGACGGCAATCCTCGCGCTGGCCGCGTTTGCGGTGGCGGCGCTCCTGGTCGGCGTCCGTGACAAGGTGACCTTGCTTCGAGCCGCGACTCGGGCCGACCGGGTGCTGGGGCTGGGCGACCGTCTGGCAAGCGCGCTCCAACTGAGCCGCTCCGACGGCGCGTGGGCCGAGGCTGTCGCGGCGGATGCCCGAGAACGGTTCCGCGAGGTGCGCGCCGCCGATGTCTTTCACTTCGCTCCCACGCTCGCCGCTCGCCTCCTCATTCCCGCGCTCATCGTTCTCGTCCTCGTCTCGCTGCTTCCGCCGGCCGATCTCCTGGGGCGGATGGAACGGGAGGTCGAGACGCGACTCGCCGCCCAGGCCGAGGCCGAGCGCCAGCAGCGCGCGGTCACTGCGGCCGTTGAGCAGTTGCCCGGCGGGTCGGACCTTCAATCGCAGCCGACGGGTCTTGGCGGCCTTCGGCTGGCGTTCGTCAAGATCGAGAAGGAACTGCTGGCGGGAGAGATTGACGCCGAGCGCAGGTTGAGGCTGAGCGACCGGCTCCGCCGGCTCGCCGGAGCGATGCAGGAGCAGGTTGGCGAAACCGAACTGAGCAAGGCCATCCGGAAGACCGCGGAAGCCCTGGCGAGGGGCGGTCAGGACGCGGCGGCGCAGTTGCGGGCGCTGCAAGAGCAGCTCGACCGCCTCGAACGGGCGCTGAAGGAATCGCAATCGATGGACGGCCATATGCGCGAGTTGGCCGAACGGAAGCGGGCGGCGATGCGCACCGCGGACACGTCCGAGTTCGCCCGCAAGCGTGAGACCGAGCCCCGGGGAGAGCCGGACGACGACCTGGTCGAACTGGGCGCGATCGGCAGGAAGCCGCCGGAGCAGGCGGCCCCCACGGGCATCATCTATTCGTCCGGCGCCGGGCGCGAAACGCCGGCGGAGATTTCCGCTGACTACGAAGCCGCCGCCCGGTCGGCGTATGCCGAGATCGACAGCGGCGTGATCCCTCCCGAGTTCGCTCGCCTGGTCCGGGACTACTTCGACTCCATCAAGCCGGTGAAGAGATAGGGCA
>CAZDHT010000050.1:0-9035 GCA_964505325.1 uncultured Planctomycetota bacterium
CGCCTACCGCATCATGGCCGACGGCAACATCGTCAGCGACACGAAGATCATCCAGGTGAACCGCGCCGACGATCTGAAGATCACGGCGAAGCTCGACAAGGACACCTACCGTCCCGCCGAGAAGGCGCTGCTGAAGTTCATCGTCACCCGCTCCGACGGCGCGCCGGCGCCCGCCGCGCTGAGCCTGGCGGGGGTGGACGAGGCAGTATTCGCCCTGCACGAGATGCGGCCGGGGCTGGAGCGGATCTACTTCGCGCTTCAGGAAGAGATCCTGAAGCCGCGTTACGAGATCCACGCGCAGTTCCCCGCGACACCGAACGACGCCGTCGTGCCGGAGGTCGAGCAGACGCCGGAGCGCGAAGAGGCGACGGTCGTCCTCTTCTCCGCCGCGGAGGGCGCCGCGGCGCCGAAGCGCGACGCCGCCGAGACGTTCGCTGCCCGACAGCAGCGCTACGAGCGCGAGGAAGAAGAGCACTACCGGAGCCTCGCAAGAGCCGGCTTGCTGGCGCCGTTCGGCCTGTTCCTGCTGCTGATGCTGCCGCTCTTCGCGTACGCCGCGCTCAAGCTGTTCCGCCACGCTCCCATCGACGGCGCCGGTTCGGACGTTCACGCTCTCCGCCGGGCGGGGACGGGCGTCGGCGTCTGGTGGGCGCTCGGCCTCTACTCACCCATCGCGGCCGGGTTTTTCGTCGGCGTCATCGCAGAGAACCTGCACCTCTCTGCGGTAGGCACGTACGTCCTGTGGGCGGCGGGCCTCGCCGCAGCGTGCATGCTCGGCTTCCTCATCGCGGCCGTTGTCCGGTTCCGCCGCCGCGACGCGGCCCAGGGCGTGCCGGCTCTTCGGAAGCTCGTCGCTCTTCTGCCGGTCGCCTACGTCCTCGCCTGGGGCGGCCTTGCTGCCGTGGGCATCGCCGCCGGCGAGCGCCTCCTCACCGAGTCGTCCGCCTGGTCCTGCGTTGGATGGACGGCAGTAGCGGCCAGCCTCGCGGTCGGGGCGCTGGCGGCGGGGTACCACTGTGCCACGCGCCGCGTCTCCGTCGGGGGGTGGTTCTGGCTGGCGCTGAGCCGGGCGGTGGTCGCGGCGCTACCGGCCGCCCTGCTGGTGGTGTCGCTGAGCAGCGTGCGGGTGCCGTCGGCGGCGGCGCGCGACGAGGCGCGCGGCCTCGCGGCCGACTTCGCCGCCGCGATGGAGCCGGGCATTGACATGGACATGGCGGCCAGGATGCCCACGCCGGCGGAGCGCGAGCGCGCCGGCGAGCCGGCCAAGGGCCTGAAGGCGCCGACGCGGGTGCGGCGGTTTTTCCCCGAGACGCTGCTCTGGCGGCCGGAACTCATCACCGACCCGGCCGGCCGGGCGCAACTCGAGATCCCGCTCGCCGACTCGATCACTACCTGGCGGATCGCGATGAGCGCCGTCTCGAAGCGCGGCGAGCTCGGCGCCGGCCAACTCCCGCTCCGCGTGTTCCAGGATTTCTTCGTGGACATCGACTTCCCGGTCGCACTGACGCAGAACGACTTCGTCAGCGTGCCGGTGGCGGTCTACAACTACATGAGCAAGCCACAGACGGTTCGGCTGGAGGTGCAGCGCGGCGACTGGTTCGAGCTGACCGGCCCACCGACCCAGACGCTCCGGATCGACCCGAAGCAGATCACCAGCGTCCACTTCGGCATCCGGGCGCGAAAGCCCGGCCGCCATTCGCTCCTGCTCAAGGCCCACGGCAGCGAGATGGCCGACGCGGTCGAGCGGCGCGTCATCGTCCGGCCGGACGGCAAGGAGTTCATCGAGACGATCAACGGGCGCCTCGCCGAGAATCTCAGCCAGGAGCTGGTCATCCCCGAGGAAGCCATCGATGGCGCCAACGACCTGCTCGTCAAGATTTACCCCGGTGCGTTCAGCCAGGTGGTCGAGGGGCTCGACGGCATCTTCCAGATGCCGTTCGGCTGTTTCGAGCAAACCTCGTCGGCGACGTATCCCAACATCCTGGTGCTGGACTACATGCGCCGCACGAAGCAGATCAAGCCGGACATCGAGATGAAGGCGCTCAACTACATCAACCTCGGCTACCAGCGGCTGCTGTCGTACGAGGTCAAAGGCGGCGGGTTCGAGTGGTTCGGCAAAGCCCCCGCCCATACCGTCCTCACCGCCTACGGCCTGATGGAGTTCACCGATATGGCGAAGGTGTACGACATCGACCGGGCGGTGATCACGCGGACGCGGAATTGGCTGTACTCGCAGCAGAGACCGGACGGCGCGTGGGCGCCGACCCAGGGCGGCATCGCCGAGGGCGCCATCAATCAGTTCCAGGGCGCGGTGCTGCGGACCACCGCCTACATCGCCTGGGCCATGGCCGAGTCGGGCGAGAGCGACAGCCGCATGCAGCGGGCGCTTGAGTACATCTTGAAGAACGCCCGCAGCGAGGACGACACCTATACCGTGGCGCTGTGCGCCAACGCCATGATCGCCGCCGACCGGTCCGAGGCCAAGCGGTTCCTCGACCAGCTCGACGCCGGGAAGAAGGTCGACGGCGAGCTGGTGCACTGGACCAGCAGCGCGAAGGGCCTCACCCATTCTTACGGCAACGTGCTCGAGATCGAGACCACCGCACTGGCCGCGTACGCCATGCTCAAGTCCGGCCGTCACACCGGCACCGCCCACAAGGCGCTCGCCTGGCTCATCGCAAACAAGGACCCGCGAGGGACGTGGCACTCGACCCAGGCGACCGTCCACGCCATGCGCGCGCTGCTGGCCGGGGGCGGCGCCAGCGGCGAAGTGAAGGGCGAGGTCAACGTGACCATCACGGCCAACGGCAGGGTCGCCAAGGAGCTCAAGATCACCGAGGAGACGAGCGACGTCTTCCACCTGGTCAGCTTGCGGCCGTTCGTCAAGACGGGCAAGAACATCGTCGCGCTCGAAGCCGCCGGCAAAGGCAACCTGGCCTACCAGATCGTCGCCACCCACTACCGGCCCTGGCCGAGGGAAGCTCGGCCGGCGCCGCAGAAGGAACTGACCATCGACGTGGACTACAACACCCGGAGCCTGAAGAGCGACGACACGCTCAAGGCGACGGTGACGATCGGCTACAACCGGCCCGGGGTGGCGAACATGACCATCGTCGACCTGGGGATTCCGCCCGGATTCGCCGTGATGCCCGAGGCGTTCGCGGGCCTGAAAGACAAGGGGGTGATCGAGCGCTACTCGATGACCGGCCGCCAGGTGATCCTGTACTTCCGCGAGATCCGGAGCGGCAAGCCGATCACGTTCGAGTACCGGCTCCGTGCCAAGTTCCCCGTCAAGGTCAAGACCCCGCAGTCGGTCGTCTACCAGTACTACGAGCCCGAGCTGCGCGACGTGGCAGAGCCGGTCGAGCTGGTGGTGCGGTAGGCGGAGACGGTGGGAAGGTCAGGGCGCCCCCGCTGGACGGCGGAAAAAAGGTTCATCTCTCAATACCGGGGACATGGTCATTCGGATGCCTGTCGTGGACAAACAGGAATGTTTGTCCTACCACAGATGCCGACGCGCAGGGGTAGGACAAGCATTCTTGCTTGTCCAGAACAGTCATTGCCTCGGGCACGGCCATGCGGCTTCAAGAGCATTCCCCGGAAATGGGAGATGTGCCGGAAACAATGGAGTGGTAAGGCGTTTCCTGCCCAGTCTTTAGGAAAAACCCCGCCAGAAAACCGGAAAAGTCCGCCGCAGAGGCGAACAAAATGCCCTCGCCATGCGTCTAAATAGTGGCAGCGGGAGCCGCTCCCTCATCCCGGCTCACGTCCTCGCGTTCACCGGCAAGGCGGCGGAACAGATGCCAGACCGATGTGCGCACAGTTCTGGTCGCCTGTGGCAGGGCCAGAATCTGTGCCGGGCGCAGATTTCACGTTCTGCGCCCACGGCTCTGCGCCGACGGCTCTTTGACAACGTAAGTGGTTCTATGGAGAGGAGTTGCTGCCTGCGCGGCGGCGCCGGGATCTGCGCTCGGCGCAGATTTCGGGCTTCTGTCTTCGAAGGAAGCGGCCGAACGAAATCTGTGCCCGGCACAGGTTTCACGCGGGTCCGCCGGTCACCCCACCGGATGAGCGGCGGCGCCAGGGGATGGGCCGTCAACAGCGGGGGATTGCGACTTGCCATGTGCTGCGCTCCTAGCGGTCTCAGCGGATCTTTCGTTCCATCCAGTATTGGGGCTCTTCGTCGAAGCCTCGCTCCTCGTCTCTCTCACGCACGCCCTCGCGGACGACCTCGAAGCCCATCCTTCTGTAGAGCGCAACGGCACGCGTGTTCGCGTGCTGCACGGTGAGCTTCATGACCGGTGGGCCGACGGTGACAGCGATCTCGAGCAGCCGCGACATCAACGCGCCGCCGAGCCCGACGCTCTGCCGGCCGCGGCGGATGCAGATGCCGAAGCCGCTCTCGTCGTCGGCGGCCTTCCACTGATACCACGCATAGCCGGCGATGACATCGTTTGGCGCTTCGGCCACGAGACAGACGAAGCACGGATCACCCGCGCGCCCCGCCTTCTTCGCCGCTGCCGCGCGGGTCAGGTCGTGAGGGAGGTAGAAGCGCATGTCTTCGCGCGGCACGGATTCGTACAGGTTGCCCAGCGCCTCGGCATCCGCCTCGCGCAGGAAGCGGAGCGTCACCGTCCGGCCGTCCTTGAGCGGGACGGACTGCGGCGGGAACTTGACCTGATCCTCTGTCCTCAATGTCGCTGCCTCAATGTCGGGAACTCGGTGACGCGGAGGTTGGTGCAGCCGTATGGGACAAGCGTCAGGTTCTCCGGTGGCTCGGACGATTCGACGGGGCTCTCGGGCGTATCGCCGGCAGAATGCTGCTCGATCTGCCACTCGGGCAGCCGGCGGCCTTCGACTGTCGCCGTCACGGGCGCGCCGTCCGGCGAGAACGGGCGAGCGCCTACTGGATGCTCGGCGAACGCCACGTCGCTCTCCAGCGTCTGGTGGTCCACGTCGAGTGCGTAGTTCCACGGCGTGGTCGGGTAGACCTCCCAGTCGGCGTGAGGGAGCTCGCGGAGCGGCTGGTCGTCGTGGACGCGCTTCCACTCTTCGCCGATCTTCAGGGCGTAGACAATCGGGCCGCGATGGATCGCGAGGGCGTTGTGGTGGCGGCGTTCCGCGCGGGCCCGCATCGGCACGGTCATCGTGATCTCCGTCGTGCCGGTCCACTCGCGGTAGATGGCGTAATAGATGTCGCGGTGCTCCGGGACATGCTCCTCGCCGCCGACGAGGATTCGGGCGTCGGCCGCCCACGCCGGAACGCGGAGATTCAGCGCGAACGTGACCGGCCGGTCGGTGGTGACCGCGAAGCGAAGCGTCTCGCGGAAGGGGTATTCGGTGTCGAGCTTCGCCTCGATCTTCGCGCCGTGGATCTCGGTCGTCGCGACGCTGGGTGCGTAGGCGACAGCGGCGAGACCGTGCTCGTGCCGCATCCACAGGTGCGAGGCAAGTTTCGGCCAGCCTTGACTCAGGTCGGCCGTGCAGCAGCCGTAGTTCGGCTCGAGCCCGAACAGGTTTGCCTCGGGGCCGTTGGTGGTCCACGAGCACGTCTCGCGGTCGCGGATGCTGCATTCGACCTGGTTCACCTGCTGGTCGTACTGGTGCGCCCACATGTCGGGAGAGAACGTGGCAGGCAGCGCGTTGAAGGCGATGTTCTCCAGGCGGTCGCCGAACGCCGGGGCGCCGAGGATAGTGAGCAGGACCTCGAGCGAGTACATGTACTCGACCACCGCGCACAACTCCGTTCCCTGGATGGGGCTCCGGCCCGCGAGGCACTCGTCGCCGGAGAAGACGCCGGTCACCATCCCGTGATGTTCGTCGAGCTGCTGGATCAGGCGGTACGCGGCGTCGGAGTCGGCCTCGTCTCCTGTGAGCCGCGACCACAGCGCGGGCGCCTTGAGCGCCATGGCGTTGTTGACCACGTGGCTCATGTAGCTCCAGCGGCCCTTGGGCGTGGGCGCCGTGCACGGCCAGCGTTCGAAGAAAGTCGTGTAGTCGAATCCCTGGGCGTGGAGCTTCACCGCGAGATCGAGCAGCCACGCCTCGCCGGTCCGTTCGTACAGCCAGTAGATGGGGATGAGGCACTCGAACCAGCGGAACATCGCCCAGTCGAAGAGCGGCGCGCTGTCGATGCAGGTGTCGATCTTGCGGAGAGCACGCTCGACGGTGAGGATGACGCGTTCGTCGCCGGTGGCTTCGTGGTACTGAATCAGGGCTTTGTGGATGAGGAACTGTGGCCAGAGATCGTAGCGGCCGGCGTCCGGCTTGTTGCCTCGGTGCTCCTGGCGCGGGCCGAGCCAGCCGTCTTGCCCCTGGTGGGTGATGATGAAGTCGATGTAGCCGATCACCTTCTCCTTGAGCGCCGAATCGTCGAGCAGGAACGCGAGCGGGACGACCCCGTCGAGCCAGTACGGGGCGCGCTCCCAGCCGTCGGCGTCGCCGCCGAACCACCGGCTGCGCTGGATGTCCGGCCAGAACTCATCGAGGTGCCCGCTCAGGCCGTCGGCCTGGATGCGGAGCTGGTCGCGGAGCCAGCCCGCCGGGCGGACGCGGCCCAGCGGCAGCGGCCGGAAACAGAGCGGCTGTAGCTCATCGGCTTTCATCACAGGCTTCCTTCAGTTCGCGGATGGCGTCGATGGCGGGCATCAACACACGGCTGCCCGGCCGGTCCGTGACGAACACGGGGACGCTGTCGAGCGGCGCGGGATACGAGGCGAGCTGGATAGGGCCGCGGAACTTGTTGCCAGTCAACAGGTTATGCCACGTGCCGGACGGCAGATACACGTTGCGCGATTCGACACGCTCGAGAACCGGCGCGACGAGGAGGTCCTCACCCAGGAAGTACTGGTCTTCAATCCCCCATGCGAGCTTGTCGTTCGGGCAGTGAAGGAACATGTGCCGCATCAGCGGCAGGCCCGCGGCGCACCCGATGTGCGATTGCTCCACAAGGTACGGGATCAAGGCGTAGTGGATTTTCGAATAGAGCCGATAGATGTCGATCGTCCGCGGATAAAAATCGTACGGCCGCGTAACCGTTCCGTGCGTGGACATCACCGGGCCGAGGCAGGCAAGTTGCGCTCCACGGACGAAGACCTCCGGCTCGGGGTTGCTCTCCGGGTCCTTCGCGGGCATGTAGCCGCCGAGGTCGTGGCCCATGAACGGGACGCCCGAGAGCCCGGCGCTCAGGGCGGCGGCGAGGATGGCCCGGAGGTAGCGGAACTCGCGGAGCTGGTCGCCGCACCACGCAAACGGGTATCGGGCGGCGCCGATCCCGCCGCCACGGCTCCAGCACACCCCGCCCTCGGGGCGCTTCTCCTGGAACAGCCGATACATCATCGTGTTGTACTTGACCGGATAGTAGTGGTGCATTCCGCGCGCGGTGCGGCCATCGTGAAGCGCGAGTTCGTCGTGCTCGGGGAACTGCTCGCAGAAGTCGATCTTGGCGCCGTCCACACCGATCTCGTCGAGCAGCCGGCCCCATACCTCGCCCGTCCACCATCGGACGGCGTCGGGACTGGTGAGATCGATCCAGCGGCTGGTACGTCGGTCGGGCGCGTCGGCCGGGTTGCAGGCCCGCGACTCCGCCAGGTCCAACGCGCCGTCAGTTGTCCTCGTGCAGAACGGTTCGGTGCCCTCGGCCTCCGCGATGAGCGGGCCGCGCACGCGCCCGCACGCGTCGTAAACCAGCGCCTTCTTGCCCCAGGCGTGCAGCTCATCGACGAGCGCCTTGAGTTCGTCGTAGCGTTCGCTGTCGTAGGTCGGCCATCCCTCGAGGATAACACCCGACCACGGCAGGTCGAACTCGTCCATCTTTCGGACCATCTGACGGACACCCTCCGGCGTGCAGAACTCCTTCGTTCGTCCGTGGCGGCTGACCAGCACGCCAAAGGCCCATTCGGGCGGCACCGGCGCGCGGCCGGTCAGTTCAGCAAGCGATGCGAGGATGCGACGCGGCGAGTCGTCCACGAACACGTACAGGTCGAGCGGCGCTTCCAGGTCGGATATCTCCCAGCGATCGGGGTCGTCCGTGCCCAGATCGATGGTCATCCCTTCGAGACGATTGACAAAGAGCCCGTAGCCGGCGGTGCTGAGGACGAACGGGATGGGCAGGTAGCTGTTGCCCTCGGTCTCGAGCCATCGGTCCTCGGCCCAGATGACGGCCCGCCTGCCGCGTTGGTCGACGGCGTTGAAGCGCTCGCCCGTGCCGTACAGCCGCGCGTGGCGCCGGAGCGACCCTGCGATTTGCAGCGTGTCGCCCTCTATCGACAGCTCCTCGATCTCAGCGCGCGGGCGACGGTCCACGCCGAGGAAGACCAGCCTGAACGGATCGGCGAACAACTCGACGCTCGATTCGCAATCCGGCGACGCAATCCGCCACGCACCCGGGCCGAACTCGTCCAGGGCCAGTGGAGCGGGGTCCGCTCGGATCTCCTCGCCCAGTTCCGCGGCCAGGAGTTGGGCGGCGCCGCGGCTGTCGAACGTTCCGTCGGCGCGCGACATCTGCAACCGCCACCCGTTGGCAAGCGGGCGGCTGACCCTGAACTCTCGCGCGGGGCCGTCCGCGCTGAGCGCCGTCCACCGGACGCAAGTGTCCTTGGACTCCACGTCGCCAATTCGGTCGAAGTTCATACGCCGCACATTACTTCGTGTGTCGGGCACTTAGTGTCTTTCTTGCTCAACCGCTTGGTCGTTTCCACGTCAGCCTTTTTCTGTTACCGTATGCACCTTCAGGTTTGCGTACTCGGCATCGTAAAGGCATTCGCCCAGGTCGAATTGTGGCATCTGTTCACCCTTTGTATCGCTCGCCGGGTTCCCGTCTTTGGCTCGGCGGCAAGTATAGGTGCGTGGGACGGGCGTTCAACTTTTTTCTTTACCGCGTGCCCGTGACGTGTACGATGTGGCATGTAAGGGCAATCCCATTCCGGCATTCGTCAGCCTTTGTTGTTTATTCGGGAGGTGAAGATGAAGAGCACATTCGGACGCAGGTGTGCAGTTGTTCTCGGCCTGATGGGGGTCGTGCTTTGCGGCTGCGC
>CAZDHT010000050.1:9045-25474 GCA_964505325.1 uncultured Planctomycetota bacterium
GCGGCGGAGGAACGAGTGGGCGCGTCCGGCCCCGCGTGGCGGCGCGGCCCGGCTCCGGACTTCGTTCTGCCACCGGCCGCGAAGTTCGAGAAGGACGGCGTGAGGATCCAGTTCTGGGTCAGCCGCGCCACGGACGTCGCCGTGCTGGTCCGGAACGCGAACGGCAAGACGGTACGTCATCTGGTGGCGGGGATGCTGGGGCCGAATGCTCCGGCGCCGCTGGCGAGGAACAGCCTCGGGCAGTCGCTTATCTGGGACGGGCGGGACGACGACGGCCGCTGCGTGCCGGCGGGACGTTATCGGGTCGAGGTCAACCTGGGGCTCACCGCTCGGTACGACAAGTCACTGGGCTGGAACCCGCGCGAGCTGGGTACCGTCCACGGCCTGGCGGTGGGGCCGAACGGCGAGCTCTACGTGATGAGCGAAGTCGGCCGCGACAGCCTGGACGGGGTGTTCCGCGTGTTCACCGGCGACGGCGAGTACGTGCGGACCATCCTGCCGCGCCCGGGCAACATCCCGCTTCGCCGGGCCCGGCCGCTGGGCGAGATGGTCCTCGACGACGGTGAGCGGTTTCCCACCTCGCTGCTGCCTCAGTACGGCAGCCGACGGTACCAGGTGCCGGTCGTCACCGCGGAGGGGGACCTGATCTTCACCAACGTGACCCAGCCTGCCGGCCACCCGGAGGCCAAGCGGTTTCGCAGCGTGGCGTGGCGGCAGCGCCTGTCGCGGCGGCTGCTCCGGATCGCGGCGGACGGCGGTGCGCCCAAGGCCGGGTACCTGGGCCCCGTCCTGGGGAAGGGATTTGAGACCGGCCTGCTGTCCCTTGCGATGGGGCCGGACGGGCGGATCTACATCTCGGGCGCCCGGCACGCGGTGTTCCGAGTGAAGTGGGGGGAGAACGAGAAGCCGGAGCTTTTCATCGGGACCCCCGACAAGCCGGGCGGCGGGACGCGGAGCCTGAACGGGCCGAGCGGGATCGCCTTCGACGGCCAGGGCAATCTGTACGTGGCCGACCGCAACAACCACCGCATCGCGGTGTTCGACCCGGACGGCGGGTTCCTCACGCGCATCCCGCTCGAGTGGCCCCGCCGGGTGGCGGTCCATCCGAGGACGGGCGCGGTCTATGCCACGTCCGGCTTCCGAAATCAGCACCTGGTGAAGTTCAGCCACCGGTCAGAGGGAAAGCCGGTGGCCCGCTGCGACCTGCGGACGGACTGGCCCTCTATCGCGCTGGACGGCCGAGGCAGCAAGCCGATCCTCTACGTGGGCAACGTGAAAGCCCGGGACCCGAAGCGCGATCCCCGAACGCGGGTGCTGATCCGCCTGGTCGACGCCGGGGACAAGTTCACCTCGGAGAAAGTGCTCTCCGCCGGCGCCCGGCCCAAGCAGCCGCTTCTCTACGGCGTGGACCGCGAGCGCGAGCTGGTCTACGGCAACTGGCCGTACGAGGGCTGGTGGCGCATGGACGGCCGCACCGGCAGGATTGAGACCTTCGACACCCTACTGGCCGCCAAGGCCAACGGCATCACCGAGATTTCCGCCGGCGCCGACGGCACGGTGGTGGTGCACGTGCGGGGCGAGATCGGCCGGCTGGACCGCCACCTCATGCCGCGTCCGTTCTCCGCCACCGGGACATACATCTACAACTTCCCGAAGGAGGACTCCCTGCGCAGCTACTACGGCCGGGACGTCACCATCGCGCCGAACGGCGACATCTACTGGATTCACGAGCGCGGCGGCTACGCCAACCCGATGCGCTGCTCGGCCGTCAACTTCGACGGCACGCGGAAGAAGGACTCGCTCATTGTGTTTGAGACGGGAAGCCCGGCCGGCGTGCGGGTCGACCGGCAGGGCTGCATCTACGTGATCGACCACCTCAAGCCGCTGGGCCGGCTGGTTCCCGAGGAGATAGATCACAAGATCACGCGGCAGCGCTTCGACCGCTTCGTGCACCACTACGGCAGCCTGCTCAAGTTCAAGCCGGCCGGCGGGAAGGTCAGGCTGATGGGCACGGGGGTTCCGAAGGCCCGCCAGCTCGGGCCCGGGCAGATGCAGTTCACCGCCGTCGAGGGCCGCGGCGACTTCGTGGTGGACGGCGCGCTGTGGAGCTACTTCGGCGTCTCGATGATCCGCCCGGCACGGCCCCGAAGCGGATGCCAGTGCTGGACCCCGCGGTTTGACCTGGACGACTTCGCGCGGGTCTTTGTGCCCGATGAACTGCGCAGCAGGATCATCGTGCTCGACACCAACGGGAACGAGCTCATGACGTTCGGGCGCTACGGGAATGCCGACGACCACGGTCCGGGTATCCCGTTGGCCGACCCGCGCACGGTGATGGTCTCGCGTGAGGCCGCCTACATCGGCGACATGACCAACCAGCGCGTGGTGCGCGCCAGGTTGTCCTATCGCAGGTCCGCCGGGTGCACGGTGACTGTCCCGGCGCGGACTCTGATGGAAGTCGCCCGCGAGCTTCGCCTGCAGGATCGCATCCTGGAGCGGCGCATCGCCCTGCGGCTGATGAACGCCGAGATGCGGGTCGAAGAGTTGCAGGGCGAGGCCGCGAAGCTGAGTCCCCGTGTGAAGCGCCGGCTCGACTGGGACGGCTTGGTCCTGAAGGTGGCGGCGCGCGCCTCCCGCGCCCTTGCCAACCGCGAAGACGCCCAGGCGGTGCTGGCGGCGACCGCGCCGCGCGAGGTCCGCAACTGGCGCGAGCGGGAGGTGGACGCTCTGCTCGGCAAGTACCTGGCGAGCGGCGGCGAAGGCCTGCGCCTCGCGGTGGTGTGGGGCCTGTGGGGCGGCAGGTGCGGCAAGGCGGGCGAGGAACTTCTGTTGCAGGCGTTGAAGGACGAGTCCCAACTCGTTCGGGTGACGGCGGCATACGTGCTGCTGGACCGGAAGAACCCGGCGGGTCTTGCCCACGTCTTCCAAGGTGCGCTGTCGAAGGATTCCAACGTCTACAAGGTGGCGGAGACGGCGATCCTCAAGAAGGTGCTCGGGGCGGGCTATTCGGTCGGGAAGGCGGAAGTCGAGGCGCTGGCCGAGATCCTGCGCCAGACGCGCGGCGCCGACCGCGCCGGCAGGACCAGCTACTGGTACCTTCGCCGTGCGGTGTTTCTCATGCTACCGCTCAGCACCGACCGCGCGGGCGCGGAGTCGGCCCTGCTCGCCGAGCTGAGAGCGGGGGAGCAGTTGACCGGCAACAACCTGAACCGCGTCATCCGTGGGCTGGGCGTGGTGCGCTCGGTCAAGGCCATCCCCGACCTCGTCGGGCTCCTCAAGCGCGGCCGCAACCCGGGCTGGCGTGGCGGGCACGGCGACCGGGCCGAGAGCTTCGCGGCGACGGCGCTGGCGAACATCGCGGCGCCCGAATCGGTCGCGCCGATCATCGGACTCCTGGACAGCGAGACAGCCGGCACGGCGGCGCAGTCCCTCCTGGCGCTGACCCTGATGTTCGATCCTGGAGCGCCCGCCGGCCGCCGCCTGGTTCCCAGGGCAGGCAGGCTGGAGCAGGTCCGGATCGACCGGCTCCCTCGGCCGGCCGCGATTCGGGGCGCGTGGGAGAAGTTCTGGAAGGCGAGCGGCGCCAAGTACGAACGGGACCCGGACGGCCCTCCGCTGCGCGTCAAGGCTGGGAAGTGAGGGGTGAAGAGCCATGCCACGACTAGTCCTCCGTGCGGGGTGGATCCTGCTGTTGATTCTCATTAGTCCGGCGCCGGGCGGCGAGGCGCTCCCGCTGCCCAAGGTGCGGAAAGAGCGGCCGCGGCTCTTCTGGCGCGCCAAGGCCTGGGACGGCCCGTCGCTCGAGCAAATCCGCGGCTGGCTGAAGCGGCCCGACTACCAGGCGCGGATGGCCAAGCTGGAGAACCGGCTCGGGCTCAAGGACGGCCGGAAGAACATGAAGCTGGCGATCAAGTACGTGCTGCTCAAGGACCGAGCTACCGGCAAGAAGCTGCTCGACCGGTTCATGGGCCAGCGGACCAGCGGGCACAGCCCGTCGTACTGGGGCATCGTCGACCAGCGGATGGCCGCCTGCTATGACTGGCTCTATGACCATCCGGACTTCACGCCGGAGATGAAGAAGAACCGCGCCGCGTACCTGGAAATGCGCTGTCGCGGCAATATATCCTACCTCAAGCAGCAGAAGGAGAACCCGTTCTACAGCCGCTTCGCCGGCGCCCTGGCCGGGCTGACCGCGTGCGCCCTGGCCATCCACGGTGACCACCCGAAGGCGGACGAGCACCTGCGCTTCGCCTACGACTGCTTCCGCGAGAAGATGAGCAGCATCCGGCAAGCGGAGGACGGCGGCACCGGCGGCTCGAGCTACGGCTACCACCACGAGTTCACCGACCTCGCCAACACCGTTGCTGCGTGGCGCAGCGCCACCGACTGGGACGCCGCCAAGTGGATCAAGGAGAAGCAGGGCAACTGGCTCGAACGCCAGATGCTCTTCCAGATCTGGATGACCTATCCCAACGGCAGCTTCGTCAAGGACGGCGACGGCTGGGGCCGGGACACCACCGATTACACGCAGTACCGCATGCAGATCGACGCCATCTCCGGGATGTATAAAAACGGCATCGGCCGCACGCACGCGCTCCGTATCCGGAAGCGTTGGGGCTTGGCCGACTACCACCAGGAGTATATGTGGGAGTGGTTCGTCTTCAACAACCCCGAGATCCAGCCGCGGCCGCTGTCCGCGCTCGGGCGGGCGGAGGTGTTCAGCCCGGACCTCCTCGGCATGGTCTGCTGGCGCGACACGTGGAAGGACGAGGCGACGATCGTTCACTTTCGCGTCGGTGAAAGCCCCGACACCCACGGCACCGCCGACCAGGGCAAGTTCATCCTCTTCAAGCAGCGGCCGCTGGCGATCAAGAACGGCGACTACATCGGCTTCATGAGCCCGGTGCATCGGTACTACCGCACGCCGTGGAGCGCCAACTCGCTCGTCTTCACACGGAAGGGTGCCGACGGGAAGACCGCGGCCCTGAACTTCCCGAAGTTCAGCTACAGCAGCCACAATCCCCACTGGCCGAAAGGTCTCTTCTCGTGGAGCGAATGGAAAGAGCTGCGGAAGAAGTCCATGCATTCCGGCCGCAAGGACGGCAGCCCCTGGGCCGCTTGGCCCATGGGTAGGCTGCTCGAGCACGAAGCGACCGGCCAGTACGCCCGCGCCCTCGCCCACCTGACACTGCTCAAGCGGCTGGTGAACGGCAAGAGCCCCGGCGTCGAGTGGGACTGGACCCGCGAACTGGTTTTCCTTGGCTACAAGTATCTGCTCGTGCTCGACCGCGTGAAGACAGCGGCGGACATCGGCCACCGCTGGACCCTGCACACCACGTTCGAGCCGAAGGTCACCGGCGCGTTGGCCGTGGCGGATAACGGGCCGGCGCGCCTGTTCTGCCGGACGCTGCTGCCGGCGAAGGCAACGCTCACCAAGGTCGGCGGCGCCGGCCACGAGTGTGACTGGGGAGGCAAGAATCACCTTCCCAAGGGCTGGAAATCCATCATCAAGACGAAGGATGGGAAGCTCGGCTACACGTATATCCCCAAGGGCAAGACCGAGCCGGCGGTTCGCGCGCTGGGGCCGAACAGCCAGATGGGCGCCTGGCGGCTGGACGTCACCCCCGCCGACGGCCGCAAGGAGTGCGTCTACCTGCACGTGCTGTACCCCACCGGCACCAACACGGCGAGAATGCCGGACTGTTCCCTCGACCGGAAAGGCGCCGACCTGACCGTCAAGGTCGCCGGCCTGGAGTACACGTTCAAACCTGCCAGGTAAGCGACCGGAGGAGGCGCTACTCGAGCTTCTCGCCCACTTGCTCCCACTCGTCCCACAGCATTTTCAGGCGAGCGCTCTTCTGTTGGTGCTCTTTGCTGAGTTCGCGGAGGGTTTCCACCTGCCCGGCGTCTGCCGCGTCGGAGATGCCTTGGTTCAGCTTCGCCAGGTCCTCCTCGATGGCTTCGATCTCCGCCTCGAGTTCGTCGAGGCGCCGCCTGAGCCGCCGCCGCTCGTTGGCCCGCTTGCGGTCTTGGCGGTATTGCGCCTTGCGCTCCCGTTTCGATCGGCCTGTCTCGTCATCGCCGGGCAGGCCCGCCGCGCCGCGCCGTTCGCTGCGCCATTGCAGGTAGGCCTGCCAGTTGCCGGTGATGCAGTGGAACTGTTGGCCGTCGATCGCCCACACGTGCGTTGCCAGCGCCTCGATGAGGTATCGGTCGTGGCTCACGAAGATGGTCGTCCCGTCGAACCGTTTCAGTGCGTCCTGCACGACCTCGGTCGAGGGGATGTCGAGGTGGTTGGTCGGCTCGTCGAGCATCAGGACGTTCGCGCCGAGCGCGACCAGCCGGGCGAGCGCGACCCGGCTTCGCTGTCCGCCGCTCAGCTCGTTAATTCGCTTGAATACGTCGTCCCCGCTGAGAAGCAGGCGCCCGAGCACCGACCGCGCGCGCTTCGATGTGCGCTCGCCGCTGGCGGCGCGGACGACGTCCAGCGCGGCGCTCTGCGGATCGAGGTTGGCATGGGTCTGCGACAGATAGCCGATTTGGACGTTGGCCCCGTGGCGGAGCGTTCCGCTCAGCAGCTCGAGCTCGCCGAGCAACGTGCGCAGGAGCGTCGTCTTGCCGGCGCCGTTGGCGCCGACGACCGCCACCCGCTGGCCTCGCACCAGCTCCAGCTCATCGATCCTCAACAGTGGAACTGCCGGGTCGTACCCGACTTCCAAGTGGGTGCCCAGCAAGACCATGTCACCCGTCCGGCGGCAGGCCGGGATGTCCAGGCTGATGGCCCGGTGCGTCTGCGGCCGCTCTATCGCGTCATCCCGCAGGAAGCGTTCGAGCCGCTTGCGGCGGCCCTGGGCCTCGCGGGTCCGTTGGCCGGCGATGTGGATGCGGATGAACTCCTCCGTCTGACGGATGTACGCCTGTTGGGCTTCCCACGCCTTCATGCGTTCGCTGAACCGCGCCTGCCGGAGCACCAGGTACTTGCTGTACGCGCCGCGGTAGGGCTCCAGTCTGCGGAACGCGACCTCCCAGGTCTTCGTGGTCACGCGGTCGAGCAGATACCGGTCGTGCGAGACCACGATCAGCGCTCCGCGGAACGACCCGAGCCAGTGCTCGAGCCACTCGGTCGAATCGAGGTCGAGGTGATTGGTCGGCTCGTCGAGCAGCAGGACGTCCGGCTCCCGGAGGAGCAGTGTGCCCAGGTACGCCCGTGTGCGCTGTCCGCCGCTGAGCTGCGAGAGCGGGCGGTCCCACATCTCGCGTTCGAAGGCCAGACCGGTCAGGACCTGCTCGATCCGCGTGCTGTAGTCGTAGCCGCCCAGCGCTTCCATTTCCGCCTGTATCTCGCCGTAGCGCTTCAGCAGCCCGGCGTCGCCCTCCATCCGGCCGGCGATGTCGTGCAACTCGCGCTCCATGCGGCGGAGGTCGGCGAAGACGTCGAGCATCGTCTGGTGGACCGTGGTGCCTTCCAGCGGCGGCGGGTCTTGCGGCAGGTAGCCGATGCGGAGTCCTCGCCGGCGGTGGACATCCCCGGCGGTCGATTCCAGCAGGCCGGCAATGACGCGCAGCAGCGTGGTCTTGCCCTCGCCGTTGGGGCCGACCAGGCCGATGCGGTCGGACTCCGCCACGCGGAAGCTCACGTCACGGAACACCTCGTGGTCCCCGTACGCGTGGCCGACGTTTTCTGCAATGATCAGCGACACCGCTTCCTTCCAACCAGGGGGCCACATTCTAGCGGGAAACGATGCGGGGGACAACTCGCCCCGAATGAATGCGGGCGGGCACTGGAATCGCCTGCGAAGGTAACGCGCCTGGGAGAGTTGGCGCCTTGCGCGGCGGGTTCAGAACGTCACGGCCGTTTCGAGCGTCTTCTCCTTGCCGTCGGATGCCTTCCGCTTCACCTTGATCGAGATGGTGTTGCCGCGCTTCTGCTTGTCGAGCACCCCGCGCAGATCCATCAGATTGCGGATCGGTTTCCCGCCCATCTCGACGATCACGTCGCCCACCATCAGGCCGGCCCGGTGCGCGGGCGAGTTGATGGCGATGTGTCGTACGACCACCGCGGGCAGCTTGTCCGTGTTCGGGACGATCCCCAGCCGCACGCCGCGGCGCGTCTTGACTTCGACGTAGTCGATCTTGTCTTCCCGGCCGGCGAGCGCCGTCACCAGCCGCATGACGTGCTTCACGATCCGGGCGTGGTCCGGGAAATTGATCCGGTCAACGTCGTCGTCGGGGGTGTGGTAGTCTTTGTGAAGGCCGGTGAAGTAGAAGAGGACCGGGATGCGCTGTGCGACAAACGCCATGCTGTCGCTGGGGCTGCGGCCGGAGTCGCGCGTGCGGATCTTGAGCTTCAGGCCCGCGTTCGCCCGGGTGATGAGGCCCTTGAAGACGGAGCTGGTGCCCGCGCCGGCGATCGACACCGCGCCCTTCGGCGAGCGGCCGATCATGTCCAGGTTGATCATCGCAACGATCCGGGCCCTCGGCACGGTCGGGTGCTCGACGAAATGGCGGGACCCGATCAGCCCGCGCTCCTCGCCGGTGAACAAGATGAACAGCACGCTCCGTTTCGGGCGCTGCTTGAGGGAGGCCATCGCTTCCGCGATCTCCAGGACGCCGACCGTTCCCGATCCGTTGTCGTCGGCGCCGTTGTGGATCTTGCCTCTGCCGCGCCGGCGCCACCGGCTACCGTAGTGGCCGCGGCCGATGTGGTCGTAGTGCGCGCCGACCACGATGTACTCATCCTTGAGCTTCGGATCGCCGCCTTCGAGCACCCCGATGACGTTCTCCGTGGGCTTCTCCGACTTGGTCAGTCGCGTGCCCAGGCTGATCCGCTGGCCCGGCAGGAGCATCGAGCTGGGCACCTTCGTCTGATCCATCTTCGTCTGGAGCTCCAGCATTCGTTTGCCCGTGCCGACCAACAGCTTCTCGAGGAACGCCGGCTTGGCGTGGACGACCGGCACCTTGTCGTTCTTCGTCCGACCGACGTTCCCCAGGCCGATGAACGGGTCGCCCTTGCCGCCGTGCTTGTTGCGCGGGCCGTTCACGATGATCACCCCCGCCGCGCCGTGGGCGATGGCGTTCTGCACCTTGGTGCTCAGCCACGCGTGCCGGCTCGGCTGATAGATCTTGGCGGTGGATTCACGGTGCTCGTACCGCAGCATCACCACCACCTTGTCCTTCACGTCGAGTCCCGCGTAGTCGTCATACCCGGCGTCGACGTCGGTGATGCCGTAGCCGACGAAGGCCGCTTCCTTGTTCTTGGCCTCCGCGTTCGCGGACAGCGAGAGGGGAAGGAACGACTCCCCCACCTTGAGCGGGGTCTTCCTCCCGTCGGCGGTCAGCGACAGGAAGTTCCCCTCTTTGGCGAGCTCGGCCGTGCCGACCACCTGAAGCTTCTGGAAGTAAGAGTATCGGGCGCCGTCCTCTTCGAGCCGGTCGCCCATCGGTCTGAGGCCATAGAACCGGAATTCTTTGCGCAAGTACTTGGCCGCTATGCGGCAGCCCTCCGATCCCGCGTCGCGGCCTTCGAGCTCGTCGCTCGCGATGTAGGTCAGGTGGGCCTTCAGTTCATCGACCGTGATCGTTGCCGCCGCCTTGTCGAGGGTCAGTGTCGGCTGCGGCGCCTCCTCGGCCGGCGCGTAAGAAGGCCACGGGATCGCGCAGAGGAACAGGATCGCGAGTTGTCGAAACGTTCCGAGGCGATTCGTTCTCATCGCTTCGT
Source organism: uncultured Planctomycetota bacterium (assembly GCA_964505325.1). Taxonomy (GTDB): domain Bacteria; phylum Planctomycetota; class PUPC01; order PUPC01; family PUPC01; genus CAZDHT01. The sequence continues at coordinate 18,764 of CAZDHT010000050.1, forward strand.
CCGTACCCGGCGGCCAGACGTGACCGGTCCTCCCCACGCCATGTTACCGCAGGTCCGCACGTATGACAATCCTGGGCTCTGACGGGATCATTCGTCCGTCACACTACGGTCGCGGCAGCGCGTGCCGCTCCCGCCTTGCAACCCGCTCGGCGCGCGGGTATCATTGCCGCAGACGCAGGCCCGCAGGTCGGACACAGGAGGACACCCATGAAGATCGAGCACGCAGCCTGGACGGTCGAGGATCCCGTCGCCGCGGCCGAGTGGTACGTCGAGCACCTGGGCATGCGGATCGTTCGCAGCGGCGGTCCGCCGGCACACGCGCGCTTTTTGACCGACTCGACCGGCCGCGTCCTGCTTGAGATCTACAATAACCCCAAGGTGAGCGTGCCCGACTACCGCAACACCGATCCGCTCATCACCCACCTGGCATTCAACGCCGAGGACGTGCAGGTCGAGCACGACCGGCTGCTCGCCGCCGGCGCGACCGAGGTGGACCCCGTCGGCACCCTCGAGAACGGCGACACGCTAAGCATGCTACGGGACCCGTGGGGGTTCCCGATCCAGTTGATGAAACGCTCAGAACCGATGTAAGCGAAGGGAGGAAGTGATGGCCAAGATTGCTCTCGACGACCTGAAGGAGTTCGGGGCCAAGCTGCTCGTCAAGAAGGGGATGTCGGAGGACGACGCGCGCTACGTGGCCAACATCGCCGTGACCACCGAGGCGGCTGGCGTGCACACGCACGGCGTGGTCATACTCGGCTACCTCGAGCAGATGCTCGGGGACCGCTGGGACCCGACCAAAGACCCGGCAGTCATCAAGGAGAAAGGCGCCACGGCGCTGATTGACTGCGAGGGCTGCGTCAGCCACCTGGCCATGCGGAAGGCATCCGGTCTCGCCGTGAAGAAGGCCCGCGAGCACGGCGTCGCCATGATCGCCATCCGCAACGGCACGTGGATGGGCGGGCTTGGCTCGTTCGTCCTCCCGCTCGTCCGCCAGGGCTTCTTCGTCCAGCTCTGGGCGCAGAGCCGCGCCTGCAAGGACAGCGCCCCCTACGGCGGCGTCGATGCCCGCTTCTCGACCAACCCGGTCGGCATCGGCTTCCCCACCGGCGGCGAGCCGGTCATCGCCGATTTCTCCACCGCCATCATGTCGATGGGCAAGGCCACCCGCCTCGCCAAGCAGGGCAAGAAGGCGCCGGAGCCGTGCTTCTTCGACAAGGACGGCAACGTGACGGACGACCCGAAGAAGATGAAGGACGGCGGCGCGATGTTTCTGATGGGCGGCGACCTCAACGGGCACAAAGGCCAAGCCTTCGCCATGTGGGCCGAGGCGCTGACCGCCATGGCCGGCGGCAAGACCAACAACCCCGAGCTTGAGCAGCGGCAGACCATCAACCTGACCGTGATCGACCCCGAGGCGTTCGAGGGAACGGGCTACTACGTCCAGGAAATGGACCGCTTCGTCAAGCACGTCAAGAGCAGCCGCCTGCGCGAGGGCGTCCACGAGATCCGCCTGCCCGGCGAGCGCTTCCTACGCCAGCTCGCCGAGAGCGAGAAGAGCGGCGTCGACGTCGACCCGGACATGCTCGAGACACTGAACGGCCTCGCCGAGAAGCACGGGCTCGAGCCGCTCAAGGTGCTGGACTGAGAAAGGGGACGCAAAGATGCTGGCGACATACGAGCCCGTGTGTTATGAGTTGCTCCGCCCGGCGCAGGTGAAGGCGCTCCGCGAGGCCGCGCCCATCGCCTACGTCGTGGCCGGCTCCCTCGAATGGCACGGGTTTCAGAACCCGCTGGGCACGGACGCGCTGAAGGCGCACGCGATCTGCTGCGAGGCGGCATTGCGGTCGGGCGGCGTCGTGCTGCCGCCGTTCTACCAAGGCCTGCTCGGCTACAGCAACTGGGGCCCGGAGGACTGGGCCGGCTTCACCCTCAGCTTCAACGAGGGGCCAACGCTCGAAGCCGCGATGCTGGGCATCACCCGGGCACTGGTCTACGGCGGCTGGAAGGTCATCGTCGGCGTCACCGGCCACGACGTCGAGCCGCAGCGGGCGGCGATGGAGCGGGCCATCCACACCGGCATCCTTGGCAGCGACGCCGTCGGCTTCGCCATCCGCGAGGGCGATCTTCACACACCCGACGACGAGATCCCCGTCGGCATGGACCACGCCGGGTCGTGGGAGACATCGTGCATGCAGTACGCGTACCCCGACAAGGTCGATTTGGACGAACTCCGCACGCGCGGCCTGACCGACGACCAGGAAAACCTGCGGATGTCCGGCCCCTATGGCATCGGCGGCAAGAACCCCATCACGCACGGCTCGCCGGAGCTGGGGCGGAAGATCATCGAACGGATGGGCGATCTGATCGCCGCCAAGGCACAGCGGTGGCTCGAAGAGGGACCAGAGACCGACGAGCAAGCTTGACGTGGATCAGTCACGGGTCGACGGCGAGCATGCTTCTTTCATTCCTTAGAGCCTTCGTGCATGGCCATGAGCCGACCATGATCACCATAGACGGGTCTTTTGGGGAAGGCGGCGGGCAGATTCTGCGGACGTCGCTAGCGCTGTCGCTCGTCACGGGCAGGGCGTTCCGCATCGAGAGAATCCGCGCGGGGCGCAAGAAGCCAGGGCTGCGTCGCCAACACTTGACCGCGGTGAACGCAGCAAAGGCGGTCGGCCGCGCGGAAGTTACCGGAGCCGCGATGGGCTCGATGGCGCTTACGTTCGCCCCCGGCCCGGCGACGCCCGGCGAGTATCACTTCGTCGTCGGCACGGCCGGCAGCGCCACGCTCGTCCTCCAGACCGTGCTTCCGGCGCTGCTGATTGCGTCGGGCCCGTCGACGCTCACGCTGGAGGGCGGAACGCACAACCCTTACGCGCCGCCGTTTGATTTCCTGCAGCGGGCGTTCCTGCCGCTCATCAGCCAGATGGGCCCGAACGTGCAGGCCCGCATCCACCGACACGGGTTCTTCCCGGCGGGCGGAGGGCGATTCGAGGCGGCCATCACGCCCGCGGAGCGCCTTTCACCGATTGACTTGCTCGAACGGGGCGAGATTCGGCGGCGGCGCGTGCGCGGCCTGGTCTCGCGGCTGCCGCTGAAGATCGCCGAGCGTGAAGTCCGGGCGGCCAGGCAGCAGATGTCCTGGCCGGAGGATAGCGTTTCCGCGGAGGAGGTGGACTCGCCGGGGCCGGGCAATGTGGTGATGATCGAGGTCGAAAGCGAGCACGTTACGGAGGTCTTCACCGGCTTCGGGCGCCGGGGCGTCCGGGCGGAGGCCGTCGCGGCCGGCGCCGCGCAGGAGGCGCTGCGCTACCTTGCTGCCGATGTGCCCGCCGGCGAACACTTGGCCGACCAACTCCTCGTGCCCATGGCCATGGCGGGCGGTGGCGCGTTTCGGACGCTGGCTCTGTCCACGCACAGCACCACGAACATCGAGATCCTGAAGCACTTCCTTGACGTGGAGATCAGCGAAGAGGAGCAGGCGCCGGACGTCCGTCTGATCCGAATCCACGGCGCCCCGGCGGAGCGGCGCGAGTGACATTCGACCACGGCACGGAAATGCTCAAGCGGCTGTGCGACCGGACGGCGTGGACGACCGACCCGCTGCCGCCGCGAGGCGCGTCAATCCGCCGCTTGGCCCCGCGCGCGGTCGTACTTCTCTCTCAGCGATGGGGGCAGCGCGCCGACCTCGTCCAGCAGGCGCGCCAGCGTCAGTCCAAGAATCAGACGCTTCTCGCGGTCACTGATCCGCGCGTACACCACCGGCCCGATGCCGACCGAGAGCGGGTTCAGAAAACCGTCGGAACCGAGCATGAACTTCTCCGCCCCCACGTCCTGGGACCCGCGGTCCAGCCAGCCCATCGAACTCACGCCCCAGATGTTGGCGTAGACGTTCGCCCGCTCCTTCAGGATCGCGTCCTGCCAGCCGCCGTAATGGGCGAAGATGAAGGTCACCCCGGGGAACTCAGCCGAGATCTTCCAGATGACCTCCTCTTCCCACTGATGGTTGAAGACGAGCATGTCGTACTCGGCGGCGTAGGCATAGACGGCCATCAGGTTCGGCCCGTCGCCGGGGTAGCGCTGCTGATAGGCGTTGATGAGCTTGATGCCGCGGACCCCTGCGTCGAACATCCGGTCCAGCTCGGCGAGCACGTTGTCCCGCGTGTCGTTCGGGTTCAGCGACAGGAAGGGGATCATCCGCTCGGGCAACCGCCGCCACAGCGCGAGGAGGAAGTCGTTGCCCAAGTGATAGTCGCGGCCGGCATGCAGTTGGCCGCCGCCCACGGAGACGAAGGCGTCGATCCCGTGCGCATCGAGAAAGGCGACCGATTCCCGTTCCGCCTCATCGAGGCTCTGGAACGTCGCGGCGTGCGGCCACCCGCCGATGTGGATGTGCCCGTCGATGACCAGCGTATCGGGGAACCCGAGGCCGTTCTTCCAGCTCTCAAGGATGGCGCTCATCGCACGCCCTCCAGCAGGTGGCGGAGGTTGTCGCCGTAGATCAGCCGCTTGGCGTCTTCGTCGAGGTGGCGGGCGTACTGCACGTTCGACACGTACAGGCCGGGGTCCGAGAACGGCGCGCCGGTCGAGAAGAGCACGCGCTCCGGCCCGACATCTCGCGCCACCTCGCGCCAGAACTCGAGGATGCCCTGGATGTCGATGCAGACGTTCGGCACGCGCTTGATCATCGGGACGACGGCGGGATGCACACCGAGGCCGCCGAAGACGAACGAGAGCACCAGCGGCAGGTCCGGATGAGCGAGGGCGATGTCGCGGACGGCGTCGACGTCGGTGGTCGACATGTCGCCCCAGGTCGTCTCCTTCCCGAAGTCGAGGAAGCAGGGGACGCGGTGGGCTTCGAGCGCGGCGCACAGGTCGTCCCACAGCCAGGGGAGCGGCGGGACGAACTTCATCGGCAGCCGCGCGGCGCGGACGCCGGCGTCGAGCATCTCGGTCACCAGCGCCTCGGCAGCGGCTGTGCCCGGCTGCTTGGGCGGCTCGATTACCCAACACGGATGGAGGCGGTCGCTGCCGATTTCCGTCAGCATGTCGAGCAGGCGGCGGTTGCCGTCTTGGCGGGGATAGGTAACGCGGGCGTGCACGTCGTGGACCAGCGCCTCGGCGATCTCGTACCGATCCATCAGGGCGAGGACGTTGTCGGCGGTCACCCATTCGGGGCAACCTTTCAGGACCCCGCGTCCCAGGGTCAGGCAACTATCGAAGAGGCGCAGTTTGCGGACGTCGGGCATTTTTTCGGCGGCCTGCACGTTACGTCCTCCGGACCGGCAGGATGCGCTGCGGGTTCGCTGCCATCATCTGCTCTTCCTCGTCCGGCGTCAGGCCCATCTCGCGGAACGCCGGCAAGGTGTGCGTGAACATGTAGAGATACGGCGGCGGTGGGATGATGCAGTAATGAAACGCCTCGCTCTCCGAGGCGAAGGCACAGTCGAGGCCCAATACGAGATGCTCGCCGAGTCCAGTGTCGAAGACCTCGTGGATCGCTTCGACCAGCGGCCGCCAGCGCTCCGGGCCGTCGTCGCCGTCCATCCGCAGATTGGTCGGTGCGAAGTTGGCGCCCCGCCGCATCCACTCGAGGCAGACGGCGCGGCAATCGGGGTCCATCAGATGCCAGCCGGTGTGGCCGATGACCACGCGGGAGAGGTCGACGCCCTCTTCGTCGAGCAGCGTGAGCTGCGTCGTCTCGGCGCCAAGCTTGGTGCAGTGGGTGGTGATGTGGACGCCCGTCGCCTTCTGGGCGCGCGCGCCGGCGCGGAAGGCGTTCGTCTCGGCCTCCGTCATCTTGGGGCCGCTGGTGCCGAGCTTGATGGCGCCGGCGTGGACGTCCGTGCCGTGGATGCCCTCGACGATCTCGCGGACGCACATCTCGGCCAGCTCCTCGACCGACGCCTGGCGGACGAACGGCCAGATGCCGTCGTCGGGCGTCTTGACCCAGTACGTGCCGTGCTCGACCTCGCGGTAGAAGCCGGTCGAGACGATGATGTGCATTTTGGCGGCCTCGGACGCCTCGACGTAGAAGCTGGGCCACGCCCGCCACGGCGGCGGGGTGGCGTCGACGAGCGCATGGCAGCCGTGGTCATTGCACTGTCGCAGCGGCGGGATCGCCTCACGCATCAGCAGCTCGCGGCGCTCGGGCGTGATCGGCTTCTCCTCGAGGACGAGCTCCTCCTTCTCCCAGTCATATATGTCGCTGTGCAGGTGCTCGTGCATCAGGACGCGGCCGAGCGCCTCCGGCTCGACCGGCCCCCGCGCCGTGATGACCTTGCCATCGGTCAGCATTTCATCGGCCTCCGAAAAAGCGCTAAGTTTCGTGTACCATATGGTACATGGGACTTGCCGCGTGTTTGGCTCCATTCATGTCATGTGCGTCGGCGCAGGGTGATGCGGCCGTCGCCTTCCGTCAGCAGGCGCCCGGCCTCCTGTCTCAGAACCTGCCACCGCTCCCTGCCGCGAATCTGCGCGAACAGGTTGCCGGGGATCCAGCCCTGCCGGAGCTTGCTCTGGCCGCGGTCCCAGTAGATGCCGATGTCGTAGACCATCACCCCGTCGCGGGTCGGCGGCTGGCGGTAATGATAGTAGAGGATATCGCCGTGCTCGGGGAAGACGGTCGAGTTCTCGTAGGGCAGCTCTTCGCTGGGCGGCGGCACGAAGCACCACATCTCGGGCCCGGTCTCGCCGCCGTGGTGGAGG
>CAZDHT010000051.1:0-246 GCA_964505325.1 uncultured Planctomycetota bacterium
CGCAGCGACCACGATGAGGTCCGCCTCGAAACCCCGAAGCCGTTCCAGGCACCGTTTGTCAAACGCCTCGGGCTGCTCGAGATGCAGTCCGAAACGACGAGCCAACTCCGCGACCGGCGACCGCGTGAGCCGCTTTCTGCCGCGGCCGCTGCGGCGGTCGGGCTGGGTGTATACCGCAACTACGTCGGCCTGCGCCAGACAGGTCTCGAGACTGGGCAGGGAGAAGCTGTCCGAGCCCATGAACAC
>CAZDHT010000051.1:256-24542 GCA_964505325.1 uncultured Planctomycetota bacterium
TCCAGGGTCTGTCTCGGGGCCTCCTGCGCATTCCCTCGCATTGTCTGCCTAATTATACACCCTCTGTTTTTGAAAACAAACAGATTTCAGCGGGGAATTCTGCGAAAATCTCGGGGATTCCGGGACGGGGGCGGCTATTTCATGATGCGTGCGTCGGCCCAGTCTGCGTGGTCGCCCACACTGGCCAGCGCGGCGAAGTCGGTGATCAGGGTGAGCCGCTTGACACCCGCGACGTCGAGCGCGATGGGAACGGCCTTGTCGCGACCGGTGAGCGTCTTCGACAGGACCTTCTTTCCGTCGGCGAGGGCGATGAACTCGACGGACCCGCGCGGGCGGGCCTCGTCGTCGATGCCGATGACGGCGGCGAACTTCTTGTACTGCCCGCCGATGTCGTAGGTGAGGGTGGTTCGGGTGTGGCAGCCGATGCCGCGGGAATACTTGCGGCCGTCCAGCGTGATGGGGTTGCCACCCACGCTCTTGTCCTTGCGGTACTTCCAGACGGGAAAAGAGGTGGGGAAGAAAGGCTCCTCACGGGCCGCCGCCGGCTGGAGCTCGGACAGGTAGACGACGTTCGGATTGGTCAGTTCGATCGACACCACGTTCGCCATGGAGACGGCGAGCTTGGTCCCGGACAGGTCGAGCGCCAGCCGCCCCCCGTTCAGCGAGATGATGCTGCCTCGGAGCACCGACGTGTCGGCCAGCCGCGCGGCGACCTGGGCGCGACCGGGCGCCGGGCTGTTGGCGAACACGACTGCGGCCACTCGGGCGGTTTCAATGGAACGGTCTTCGCCGTCCCAGTTGAACGTCGTTGTGTCGGGGGCGATTTTGCCGATGGCCACGTTGAACGGGACGGTGCCCTTGGGACTGATGACGAAGAGGACGTCGGTCTCCTTGTGCGGTCTGGCCATTTCCGCCGCGAACCTTTCCTCGCCGATGTCGTCGCCTTTCTTCCGCGTGAACTTCACGCCGAGGAGCTTGGTGACGTCGAGGTGAACGGCTTGGCCGACGGCGCTCGACAGGATTGCCAGGGCCTGGTTGGAGCGAAGGAGCGTTCCGCAGACGTGGGTGCCGTTGATGGTCCAGAGGTCGGCACGGGCCGAACGGGGCCGAGCCGGGGCGCGCTCCTGAACGGTGATTCGGAACACCTTGGCGAGCGGGATGAGGGATTTCTTGCCGCGGACGACGAGCTCCAGGCGGCCGTCGTTGGTGATGCGCGATATCTTCCCGTCAAGTTGCTGGGCCGAGACCGTATAGACGGTCGCGGCCCAGGCCGTAGGCGGCGCAATCAGAAGGACAAGCACCGCCAGACGCGCGGCGCTTTTCACCGATCTCTGCCTTCCGTCGTCAGTGATTTGTAGTACGCCTCGACCAATTCGCGATAGCGCCGGGGAAATCGCTTCCGCAGGGCGTCGAGGACCTTGGCGCGCTCCTTCGCGGGGAGCTTCGCCCAGAAGTCGCGCATGGTCGCGGTCGAGGCCGCCTTGCCTTCGTCGTTGCTCGCGCCGCCTACGAGCGCGGATTCTGTGGCGGGGGAGCTGGGCGTGCCTGTTCCCTTGGGCGGCCCGGAGCCTGACCCCTTGCCCTGGCCCTGGCCTTCGCCTTCGCCCTCGCCTTCACCCTGACCTTGTCCCTGTCCCTGTCCTTGGCCCTGCTCCTGATCCTGGGCCTGCTCGATGAGCATGTCGAGCATGGCAATGATCCGGTCCTGCTTGGAGCGGGTCTTCAGGCCGGTTTCGGTCTGGTCCAGGCGCTTCTTGACGTCGTCCATCGAGTCGGCGACGTCGTCCAGGGTGGCTCCGTCGCGCTCGACTTCGAGACGTGCGAGCAGCTTCCGGCCTTCTTCGGTGTCGGTGAGCTTCTTCGCGATCTCGATCGCCTCGTCGATGAGCGCCACTCGGGAGAAGGCGCGAGCGGTCATGACCTCGACCTTGCGCTTCTGCAAGATGAACTTGGCGAACTCGCCATCGCCGCGAAGCTTCTTGACCTTCTCGACCACGGCCTCCCAGTTCCGCTCCTTGACCAGAATCCGGGCGCGCTGATACTCGACCGCGGCGGCCATGAACTTGGAGTCGGGCTTCTTGGCAAGCTTGTCAAGTATGGCCGACGCCTCTCCGAGCCGGTCGGCCTGAATCATCAAGACCGACCGGTTGTAGTTGTGGACCAGCACACACAGCGCCTCGTCAATGAGGTCGGGGCTGATGGCCTTGACCTTTTGCTGCGCCGCCCACATTTCGAGGACCTTGTCCCGTGCGGCCTCGCGGTACTTGCCGGCCTTGACGGTTTCGATGAACTTCTCGCAGATCTCGCGGGGCGTCCACACCTTGTCCGCCCCCAGGGCCGGCGCGGCCAGCAGCGCCACAGTCAGGAACACCGTAAACTTCGTTCGCATTGTTTCACCTCCTCGAACGGATGTTGGTTCGTTCAGAAGCCTCCGCCGCCGCCGTGTGCGGCCTGGTCAGCTTTCACTTTGCCCGACAGCTCCCTGGCCAGCGTGCCGACCCTGCCCTGGCGCTTGGCCAGTGCCACGGCCTGCTGATGCACCGTGTGCGGCTTCATCGTCCCGCGCACCGCCTGAAGCCCGAGGGTCCGGTAGTTGACGCGCACTTGGAGCGCCTTGAGCATTTTGAGTTCGGCGGACAGCGGGATGAGCGGCTGCTGGCCCTGGCCCTGGCCCTGCCCCTGCCCTTGGCCGCCTTGCTGTTCTTCCTCCTCGCGGCGCTTGCGCTCTTTCTGGATTGCCATGATCATGTCTTCCAGGGCCTTCTCGATGTCTTTCTCGAGGCCCTGTGTGTGAGGCCCACAACCGAACTCCTTGAGGAGCTTCTCGACGTTCAACATCAGCTCTCGCGTGTCCTCCATTTCGGAGAGCATGACGATGGTCGAGCCGTCGGCCTCCAGCATGTTCTGGGCCTTGCTGGCATCCTTTGCGATGCCCGCCTCGCTGGTACTGAGCGCCTTGAGCGCAAGCTTGTCCTTGCGGGTGAGCTGGGCCTTGTTCTTCGTGATGTCGCCGTGGACCTTGATGGTCTCTGCGGTGACGGCCCGCTGAGCATTCAGCATTTTCCTGAGAAGCGCTTCGAGTTGTGCGAGCAGGTCTTCCTGGAGCTGTGGGCCGAGCTGCTGAGCCTGCTGTTGGACGCCCTGTTGGGCGCGCCGGAGTCGCTCGACGGCCTGCTTCTGATGGTCGCCGGCTCCCTGACGGTCGTTCTTGCCGAGGTCCTTTTCGGCTTTTTCCATGTCCTTGGCGGCCTTGTCGACTTCGTCGCGGGCCCCCTTCTCGGTCTCCGACTGCTCGCCGCCGCGTTCGCCGCCACCCTTGCCGCCGCCATTGCCGCCACCCTTGCCCCCGCCTTTGCCGCCACCCTTGCCGCCGCCTTCACCGCCACCTTCACCACCGCCTTCGCCGCCACCCTCGCCGCCGCCCTTGGCGACGCTCTCGGCGTTCTTGCGGATGCCGGCCTGTTCCTTCTGCTGCTCACCGGCCTTGGTCTTTTTCACGAGCTCTTTGAGCTCGCTCTTCAGGTCGTCCAGTTCTTTCTTGGCCTGCTTCAGGTCGTCCAGGGCCTTTTTCTCTTCGGGCTCGGCAGCCTTCGGGTCGCCTTTCTTCAGCTTGTCGGTGGCGCCGGCCATGTGTTTTCCGGCGTCTTGGACCTTATTGCCGGCGTTGCCGGCCTGCTTGGCTCCCGGGGCGCCCGACTTTCCGCCGCCCTTTCCGCCGCCCTCACCGCCGCCCTCACCGCCGCCTTCGCCGCCGCCTTCACCGCCACCTTCACCGCCACCTTCACCGCTGCCCGCGGCCGCGGCCGCCTTCAGCGCTTTGGCGATGCCTTTGAGGGCGTCGGCAAGTTTCTTGGCATCACCGGTCAGCTTGCCCTGCTCGCCGGCGGCTGCGTTCTGTTGGGCTTTGCCGCCCTTGCCCGCCGCCAGTTGGCCGGTGGCCTTCAGGTTCTTGTCCTGTCCCTTGATGAGCTCGTCGAGCTTCTGGCTGAGCGCGGCAAGGTCGCCCAGTGCTTTCTGCGCCGCGGTGACGAGCCGGCTCTTCACGAGGGCGCCGGTCTCGGCCTTGAGCAGCTTGCCGATCTCTTCCTCGAGCTTTCGCAGGCGCTCCAGTTCCCGGAAGCCGTCTTCGAGTCCCGCGTCCTCGCTGGTGAGGATTTTGAGGATCTTGGCCAGGCTGTCGAGGACCTCTCTTGCGTCCTGCTTGGCGCCGCCGAGCTTGCTCTCGCGGAGGGTCCGGATGAGCTTTTCCATGTTGCTCTGTACGAGGCTCTCTTGCGCGGCCTTCATGGCGTCTTTGAGTCTGGCGGCGTTTTCGGGCTCGGTTCGTTCCAACAGGTCCGCCAGGGTGTACATGTCCTTGAGCAGCGATTGAAAGCGCTCCTTGACCAGCCTCTGCCGGGCGGCAAGGCGCGTGTCGTCGTTTGGCTCGGCGGCCTTCAATGAGGAGCCGAACGCCACCACCAGAGACAGCACACCCACCAGAGCCACAGCGCGTCGTTTCGTCAACATCCCACCGCCTCCTAATCAGAATTGGACAGCGCCGGATTTCGTGTCACACGCGGTCCCACGTTATTTCAGCCCTCTTCCTTGACTCCCAGGATCGACTCGAGAAGCCTCTTGTGCTCCTTCTCGATATCCGTCAACAGGTCCTGCTGCTCTTCCGTGAGCCTTCTGATCTGTTCCACGATTCGCCGGAACGTCTGCAGCTTGATCATGTTGTCGAACACGATGTCCATTTGGGCCAGGACCTGGTCGTTCTGCGCGACGGCCATGGCAACCTGCTTCTTGAGCGCCGCCCCCCGCAGCGTCGCCGCCAGCTTTACGGTCTCGGTCAGCTCGGGCATCAGCTTGTCGGCGATCCGGCGCAGGGGCTGGACGATGCCGGTCTTGAGCTTGGTCTGCTCGTTCTGGCCGCCCAGCTTCTTCTCCGTTCCCAGCTTGTTGTTGATCATCTCGAGCAGCACTTGTTCGAGCATGTCGGCGATGTGCTTGACCTCAACGGCCGAGTTGCGCAGGGTCTGCTCGACGGCGGTCAGCCGCGCGGCCTGTTTGTCATCCAACCGGGCCTTGTCGTCGGCCATCCTGCGGATTTCGCGCTCACCGGCCTTCAACTCGACCTCGACCTCCATCCGCTGTCGGCGCCGGACCTGCTTGAAGTCCTGGCTCTGTTCCACCTGGCGCCGCACCAGGTCGGCCATGAGTTCGTCGCGCGTGACGACCCGAAGCGAGATGGTGTCGGTCTTTCCGACGTTCTTGGGCTTGATGTCCTTCGAATCGGTGGCCTCCACGGTGAACATGAAGATGCTGCCCGGCGGCAGCCCCAGTCCGGTGAGGTTCCACAACATCTTGTGCTCGATCGCCTTGCCTCCGTAGACCAGCTTGTCGAAGTTGAGCGTCTCGTCATCGGAGTACTTCTCTTCGATCATGAACTTGTGCGTCAGGCGGACGCCCGTGATGCCGTAGTCGTCGGTGACGCTGATCTCCAGTGGGAGCGTGGCTTTCGGCACGATCATCTCGCCAATGCCTGTGATCTTGACGGCAACCGCAGGTTCCTTATCGGGAACGATCTTCACCGTGAACCGCGTGGGCGGACGATTGCTCAGCCCGACGGTGTCGACGACCTTGACGGCGACGGAACAGTCGTCGGCGACCTTGAGCGCACCGACCCAGAACTTCCGGTCTCCGAGGGCCGCCCGGTCCTCCGCCTTCGGCCAGAAGTCCCTTATCCTGTCGGTGCCGCCGATGGTCATGTCGTGGCCCGGTTCTTCCTCGTTGACCACCAGCCGGGCCGACTTGAGCTCCTTGCTGGCGACGGCCGCCACCTTGATCGTCGTGCCCGGCAGAACCTCCAGGAAGCTCTCCGAGGTGGTCAGGACCTGGGGCGGCATCCTGGTATAGTGAGGATACACCGCGCGGAATTTTAGCTGCGTGATACTCGGCCGTTCGACCAGGCTGACCCGGAACCAGTCCGTGACCGCGTCGCCACCGGCCACCCGGAACCTCAGCGGCTCGACGACGTTCTTGAACTTGGCCTCGAACGTGTAGTCCTTGACCATCCCCACCCGGGCCATGTCCTCCTCGCGCCTGGTCCCGGACTTCAGCAGCCTGGACTGGATGGTGACGCGTTCCGGGAGCTCCTCGCCGCTGGCCTCGACCGTGACGACCAGGGAGTCGCCCCTGGGAATGACGTCCTTGTACGTGACGTCCAGATGGGTCCGCTGCGGCCACGGGGTGTTCATCATCAGCACGTTCCGCTCGAACCACAACCCCATCACGTGCGGCTTCCAGGCGGCGTACGAGAGAAGGATGAGCCAAGCGGCGGCGGCAATGGCGACGGCCCTGAGCGCCCTGCCGTACCTGATGGTCTGGCCCAGATTGAGCGGGGCGACCGCAGAGACGGCGTCCGAGGTGACCGCAGTCATCATCGCCAGGGACTGGTCCGACCGGCCGGTCGTCCCCGCCTGCAACGCGCCGGCGAACTGAAGAGAACTGATGAGCCGGTCGCCCAGTTCGGGAAACCGATCTTCGACGGTCAGCGCCACGCGCTCATCGTCCATCGGCCTCGCCAGCTTCGAGAAGAGCCAGCGGTACAGCGCAAACCCGATGACGCCCAGCCCGATGAACAGCGAAATGATCCGCGACGCGGTGCTCAGCTTCTGGTGGTAATCGATGAGCAGCGAGAGCGCAACCAAGCCGACGACGACCGCCGCGCCGTAGCACAAGCCCTCGATGGTCACGCAGGTCCGGATCCGCGCCCGGTACGTCCGCAACTTCTTCAGTATCGGCTGGTGCATGGGTGGTCGACGGGTGGTCGACGGTCTCCTTTCTCTACGCCATGTTGGCCCGTTTTCGAACGGCCCACTCGATGCCCAACAGGATCGCGAGGAGGCCGAGCGCCAGCGGATTGGCCCACAGCGAGAACTGGTCGCCGGGCTCCAGCGTCTGTTTCTTCTTGCTCAAGATGGACTTGGGGAGGCCGGCGAAGTCTTTGAGCTCGACAATCCGGCCTCCCTTCTCCGGGTCGGTCAGCTCGGCGAGGCGGATGCGGTTCGCTTCGGGGTGGTCGAACTCGAATTGCGAGGCGACCTCGATGCTGACCGTCGCGGCGGCGCCGTCGGCCTCTGACCCAACCAGCGTCAGCCTGTAGAGCCCGGTCCGCGGCGGCACGAACTGGCGCTTGTAGACGCCGGTAGGGGTGCCGGGTGCGCTCATCACCGGCTTCAGGGTGATGGTGTCTTTCCACGGAGCGGCTCGTCCGGTCCCTTCCTCCGAGCCGCCGGCGGACTCGATCTTCACTTTGACACCCGGCAGATTCACGGGCTTGCCCCTGGCGTCGAAGACCTTCGCCGACACAGTGACCGGCGTGGCGACCGGGTAGGTCTCGCTGTCGGTCTCGAGGATCATCGACTTCTTTCCGGCCATCAGCCGGCCTTCCACGAGGGAGCGGACGACCTGCGTCCAGAAGGTATCGTAGACGGTGGGGCCGAGCCGCCGCCACCGCCAGGTTTCGTCGGAGGCGAGGAATGCGACGCGGCCCGAGCCGTAGAAGCTGCTCACGAGCACGGGCATCGCTTCGTCGCCGCTCCGCTTTCGGATGGTGCGCCGCGGGTCCATCGTGCGGACGAGGACGGTGGCGCCGGGCTTGGCGCGCTTCACGGGGAGCGTCCAGACCGCCCCGGGGAGGGCCTTCCAGATGAGCTCGGTCATCTCGCGCTCGGTGGAGAACTTGAGCAGGGGGCTGTTGAGGCCGTCCTCGGTCGGCTTGAGCCGCCATGCGCGGTAGCCTTTGGAGCCGCCGCCGACGGCGACCTGCGCCTCGTTCATGTCGATCTCGACGGGCAGAATGCCGACCAGCGGGGCGGTGTTGGGCGCACGGAAGAAGTCGTACGAATACTTCTCGCCGGCGATGAACAGGACCCCGCCCATCTTGTCTTCCACGAACTCCTTGAGCATCTTGAACCACTCGTGGTCGAAGTCGGTGGGGTCAATGTCCATCAGAATGATAACGTGGTAGCCTTCTTTGTCATCGAAGATCTCTCGTCGCTCCCTGGGCAGCTTGCGCAGCAGCTTGTTCCCCAACTGGAGGTACGACCGGCTGGCGCCCTGGAGCCAGCAGCGGAGCATGACGCTCCGGTCCTGAATGAGGAGGCTGCGGAGGAAGCGGTATTCCCAACTGGCCGAGCCGGAGATGAGCAGGACGTTGGTGGTGGTCTTGACGACGCGGACTCCGCTGGCGACGGCGATGTTGTCGCGCTGGAGATGCTCGTCGGCGAGCGGTCCGATCTTGATGGTGTAGATGTACTCGCCCTCATCGCCGGCCAGAGGCGTGTGTGTGAGCGAGACAGGCTGGTCGGAGGCGTTGGCCTTGACGACGAGTTCCTCGCTGGCGACCTCTTTCTCGGTTCGCACGCCGACCTTCTGGCGGAACAGGCGCGCGGTGACCCGCTTGTCAAGGTACCCGGAGCTCGAGACCAGCGCGACAAACTCGGCCGGGTCGCCGACAAAAATGGTCCGGTTGGCGCGCAGACTCTTGTCCAGCCGGAGATTCTTGGTCTTGCGCGATTTGCTGAGGCCGACGGGGACACAGAAGACCGGGATCTCTTCGCGTGCCGCCGCCTTGCCGGCTTCGGAAGTGGCGTCGAGGTCCTGGTCGTTATCCTGGCCGTCGGTGATGATGATAACCGCGGCGAGGGGCTGGCCGGCGGCCGCTTCCATCACTTTGTCCAGCGCCTTGCCGGCGTAGGTGCGCCCGCCGCTGACCTTGAGCTTCAGATCGCCCGGCTTGAAGCGTTTCGGAGCTTCGTCCGGTTTCTCCTCGGCAGCTTTCCCGGGGTCCGGCGCCAGGCCAAGCTGGAACAGTTGCTCGGGCTTGTCACTGAACGCATACACGTGCACGGGGTTGTTCAGGGCCAGCCGATTCAGGAAGTCGATCGCCGGGTCGTTGAGGGCGGCGCTGACAATCTCGTGGCGTTTGATGCGTTTGCCGAGCACCATCTTGTCGTAGTCCCAGCCGGCGGCCTTGGCCACGCCCCGCGCGTCCGCCGGATCACTGTACAGGTCGGCGATGGTCATGCTCTCCGACACATCCAGCAGGACGACGACCGGGGCGAGCGTTTCCCGGACCTTCGACACGATGAGGGTGGGCTCGAGCAGCATGAACAGCGCGATGAGGAGCGCGGCGGTGCGCACGCCGGCGAGGAAGAACTTCTTCTTCAGCGAGGCCGTCTTGCCCTCGCGCCTGTAGAGCCAGAAGGTGAGCCAGATAATGGCGGCGACGCACCCGATGGTGAAGAGCAAGCCCCACCCCTCGGGCGACCCGAGGAACTTGAACGCGACCGGGTCCTCCGGCTTGATCTTGTCATAGTCGAAGCTGAGCAGCCACTTGGCGGCCCGGACGAAGAACCCGTCCGTTGCTTCGGCTGCGATCACCGGCAGAACGTTCATTCCAGAAGTGCCCTGTTACTTCGCGTGGTGTCCAAACTTCCAGCCCAGGAACGATTCGAGCGCCATGCAGCATCCCAGTACGATCAGGACCGCGTGCCAGAGATTGATGCGCTCCTCGGGCGCTTGCTTCCATATGTCATCTGCGCCGGTGGCGTAGGTGATTCCCATTTCCTCGACCCGGGACCGGAAGCTGGACAACTCCGGCCGCCTCAGTTTGCTCCGGCTCACGTCGAGGTTGGCGGCGAAGTACTCGGTGCTCTCTGTTTTGCTGAGCGGTTCGCCGCCGGCGCGGGCACTCAGCTTGATGGTGTAGATGCCCGCGGCCATCGTCTCCGCCTTCTTCACGGCCACCACGGCGGTGCGAGTCGGCCCTTCCTCTGCGGCGCGCTTCAGCGCCCCGCTCGTGCGGGGCCGTTCGACCGAGACGACCGGGGCGTAGCGCGCCAGGTCGACCGCCTTCACGTACTTCGCGCCGACGGCAAGATTCTGGACGGCGCCGGCCGGCTGGTAGAGATAGGCCACAAGCTCCTGCATGAAGATGGGGTACGTCTCGATCTTCTGCCAGTTGTTCCAGGCGTCGTCGGCCGTGGACGTGAGCAGGATAACCGCTCCCTTGCCGATGCGCCGCTCGATGATCGCCGGGCTGCGGTCTTCGTCGGCGTAGCGCGCGACCACGGTCACCTCTTTCCTCTTCTCGGGGTCCTTGGGCAACTGGACGACGAACCGGCGGTAGAACCGCGCGACGCGGAACAGCGGGGCGACCACGCCGCTGAAGCCGGCCAGCAGCGGGTGGTCGAGCTTGTCGGAGCTGAAGCGGACGAACCTGTCCTTGTCGGGGTCTCCGGTGCTGACCTCGCCTACGGCGGCGACCAGCTCACAGGGCGCGACCCGCTTTCCGCCATCGTACATCTCGCGATTGAATACCTTCGGCTCCACCTTGCCGCCGGGGAGGATCACGAGACCGCCGCCGCGCTCGACGAACTTCGTCAGAGCGTCGCGGTTCGGCGTAGAGAGCCTGCCCACGTTGGCCAGGAAGATGACGCTGGAGCTCTCGATGTCGGACGGCATGAGAACGGCCGCGTCAACCACCCGCGGATTCACGCCGGAGACGTATGCCGAGAACGGCCGCAGGGCCTTCTGGAGGGCGAACGTCTCCGCCTCGGACCTCTCCAGCCCCGGGTCCCCGTCCACGAGCAGCACATCGACCCCGCGGCCCACCCGGAGAGCGCGGTGGTACGCGTTGTCCGCAGGGAGCGAGTCGGTGCCGATCTCGGCGGTCACGGCGTAGGAGCCGGGGGTCTTGAACTTGTAGGACTGCGTGACGGTCGCCTTTCCGCCGGCGGTGATTTTCCCGATGATCTCGGTGTCGAGCGGGGTTCGGCCGTGTTCGGGGGAGGTGATGGTGAACTGGACGCTCACGTTGGTCACGTCGTTGGGTCCGAAGTTCGCCACCGTGGCAACGAGGTCCGTTATCGCGCGGGCCTGCACCGTCTTCTCGGTGGGCTCGACGCTCACGACGGCCAGGTTCGCGTAGTCCTTGGGGTCCTCGGGGCCGACGTCGACCAGGTAGGTCTTGATGCCGAGCTGCTTCGCGTCTTCCAGGGCCTTTGCGAGCGACGCCTTCTGGGCGTCGCCGAATCGCCAGTCCTGGAGCCGGCAGTCGCTGACAACGACGAGGGCCTTGTTCGCGTTCTGCGAGTTACGCAACGCCTCGACACCGCTTGCCAGCAGGCCGGTGGGGAAAAGCTTCAGGTCGACCGGGTTGGTGTGTTCGAGCTTGTGGTTCAGCCGGTTGACGAAGTCGGCGTCGACCTGGGCGGCGGCGGGCAGTTTGCGCCCTTCTTTCTCGCTGGTCATCACGGTGAATGAATCCCTGGCGCCCACCGTGTGGATCTTCTTGAGGAGCTCCTGTACCGCCTTCTTGCCCCGATCGAAGCAGGTTCCGGTACTGGTGCCCTGCCCCATCGTGAAGGAATCGTCCAGCACGATGACCCAGTCGGTCTTGGTGTCCATCAGCCGGCTGACGGCGGCGACGCCGCCCGTCAGGAAGATCTTGCTGACGGCGAGCACGATCAGGAGAATGATCAGGCAGCGCAGGGCGAGCAGGATGAGCTGCTCGAGTGTTACGCGCCGCTTGTTTTCCTTGATGGCCTGCAACAGCCATTCCATCGCCGCCCATTCGACGATCCGGAACCGGCGGCGGTTCAGCAGGTGAATGATGATGGGGATGGATATGAGGCCCGAGCCCCACATCAGCGCCCCGTTGATGAAGCTGAACGGCACGAGTGTCTCCTTGCGTGGGAGCGCGCGAGCGCGGGAGCATGGGAGCATGGGGGCATGGGAGCGCGCGAGCCGTCAGTGTGTCGGTTCGGCTCTGCTTCCGTGCGCCCATGCGCCCATGCGTCCATGCGTCTTTCCTCTACTTCTTCGACCGCGCCGCCAAGTAGCTGGACAATGCGGCGTCGAGGCGGTCGGTGGTCTTCAGTTGGACGAAATCGACATTGCTGGCGATGCAACCGCGCCGCAGCTCGGTGTTGAAGTCCTCGAACGCCCTGAGATAGGCGTCGCGGAGCGAGCGCGGCTCAATCATCACTTCCGGGTATTCCTCGAGTCCGCGAAACAGCGTGTTCTGCTGGAAGGGGAACGTCAGCTCGAACTCGTCGAGCACCTGAAACACGATGACATCGTGCCGCCGGTGGCGGAGGTGACGAATGCCCTTGAGGATGTCCTCGACCGGCACGAAGAGATCACTGATGACGACGATGATTCCGCGCCGTGAGATCTTCTCGGCGAGGCCGTGGAAGATGTGCTCGACCTTGGTCTTCCGCTCGGGCGACGTGCCGACCACTTCCTGGAGCAGGGTCTTGATGTGGGCGGAATGGCCGCTGGGCGGCACGTACGTCCGGATGTCGGTGTCAAACAGGGTCAGCGAGACGGAGTCCTGCTGGCGGAGCAGCAGGAAGGCGAGCGAGCCGGCCACGCACGCCGCGTAGTCGAACTTGTTCATGTTGCCGGGCGAGCCGTACTTCATCGACTCGCTCATATCGAGCAGGATGTAGCTTCGGAGATTGGTCTCTTCCTCGTACTGCTTGATGTAGAGGCGATCCGACTTCGACCAGACCTTCCAGTCGATGTGGCGGATGTCGTCGCCCGGCACGTACTCGCGGTGCTGGGCGAACTCGACGCTGAAGCCGTGGAAGGGGCTCTTGTGCATGCCCGAGATGAAGCCCTCCACGATCAGCCGGGCCCTCAGGTCGAGCCGGGTGATCTTCTGGAGGACCTTGGGGTCGAGGTATTGTCTGTAGTCTTCGGCCACGGCTTAGTCCTTGAATGTCTTCTGGAGCTTGGCGTCGTTGGTCAGGGCCTCCTCCTTGTCCGGGGTCGTTTCGACGAGTCGCTCGACGATCTTGTCCGGGGTGACCCCCTCGCTGTCCGCGTTGAAGTTGGTGATCACGCGGTGGCGCAGGACGGGCGCGGCGACGCGCTTGATGTCGTCCGTCGACGCGAAGTAACGCCCATGGAGCACCGCCAAAGCCCGGGCGCCCAGGACCAGGTACTGGCAGGCCCGGGGACCGGCGCCCCAACTCACGTAGTCCTGGATGAACTGGGGAATGCCCTCGGCCTCGTGGACGCGGGTTTTCCGCACGAGCTTCATCGCGTAGTGGACAACGTGCGGGGCGACTGGGACGCGGCGGACGATTCTCTGAAGCATGAGGATGTCCTCGCCCGTAAGCACCTGGGCAACCTCTGCCTCCTCGATCGCCGTCATGTTGTTCACGATGTCGAACTCTTCGTCCCAGTTGGGATAGTCCACGAAGACCTTGAACATGAAACGGTCCAGTTGCGCCTCGGGCAGCGGGTAGGTGCCCTCCTGCTCGATGGGGTTTTGGGTGGCGAGGACGAAGAACGGTTGGTCGAGCGGATGGCGGTCGCCGCCGATGGTCACCTGCCGCTCTTGCATCGCCTCGAGCAGCGCGGCCTGGGTCTTGGGCGGGGTGCGGTTGATCTCGTCCGCCAGGATGATGTTGGCGAAGATCGGGCCGGGCAGGAACTTGAACTCCCGCATCCCGGTGGCCTTGTCGTCCTGGATCACCTCCGTCCCGGTGATGTCCGACGGCATCAGGTCGGGCGTGAACTGAATGCGGTTGAACGAAAGGGACAGAGAGCGCGCCAGGGTGCTGATGAGCAGGGTCTTCGCGAGGCCGGGCACCCCCTCGAGAATGCAATGGCCGCGCGAGAAGACCGAGATGAGCAGCTCCTCGATCACCTGGTCCATCCCGACGATAACCTTGCCCAGCTCATCGCGGATGGCCTGGTGCGAGGTCTTCATCCTGCCGACTGCGGCTAAGTCTTCCTGAGACAGCGCTTCCGGAGCTTCTGACATCGTTCTCTCCTCTCCTGACTATTTCTGCACAACCGGCAGATATCCGTAGGGCAACTGTAAGATGGTGAGTGCGATGGACGTGCCGTAGACCAATCCGACGCTGTCCCCCTGCCAAGAGCCATCTTCGCGCTGGTTCTTGAGCAGCCAGTCCCGGATGCGGGGATAGTAGTCCTGCCATGTCTTGCCGCCGTGCTGGTACATCGCCTCGGCAAGGTACAGGTGGGTGTAGTAGAAGTGGCCGAAGCGATTGCCGCTGCCCAGCATCCCCTTGTAGCGCGTCAGGCAGTAGTTCAAGGTGGATTTGGTCAAGGGATCGTTGTACTTGCCCGCGCTGAACAGGCAGGTGAGCGCCGCGGCGGTGATGGCCGGCCGGCTGCCGCCCGAGGCGCGGCCGGTGGGAGACGCGCGATACGCGATCCCGCCGTCCGCGCACTTCGCCTTCTTGAGGTACTGGAACGATTTCTCGATCAGGGCCTTGTTGACCTGGACCCCCGCGTTCTGGCAGGCGCGCAGCGCCTGCACCTGCGTGACGGTCACCGAGCCCTCGTCCGACTGGCCCGACGGCGTGTAGATCCACCCGCCCAGCGGGCTCTGCGCCCCCTCCGTCAGCTTGATCGCCCGCTGCAGGGCCACCTTGATCCGCGACTCCAGCTTCTTGCTGCCCACCATCCCCACGCTCTCGGCCAGGAACAACATGCTGAACCCGTGACCGTACATCGACCGGGATTCTTCCGCACGCGAGCAGATCAGCCCCGTCCGCCCCTGCTGGCTCAGGGTCCAGTAGATCGCCCGCTTGATGTTCTCCGCGTAGGGTCCGCGCGTCGGGGTGCTGCCGCTCGAGAGCAGCGCCACCCCGGCCAACCCGGTCATCGCCGCCTCGTAGCTGGCGCCGTAACCGGTCCCGCCGGACCACGAACCGCGCTTGTGCTGCGACTTGGCGAGAAAGCCCAGACCCTTGCGGATGGCCAGCTCCGTCTTCGCCGTCACCATCCTGGGCCGGGGCCCCGCGCCCAACGCGGACGAACAGACGAGACCGGCAACCAGCAGCCCCGTTATCAGCTCCCGTTTTCTCACCCTGTTCGCCCTCCGTCCCAGGCTATTTCTGCACCACGGGCAGATACCCGTACGGCAACTGCAATATCGTCAGCGCGATGGACGTGCCGTAGACCAGTCCAACGCTGTCCCCCTGCCAGGCGCCACTGCCCTGCTGCGCCTTGAGCAGCCAATCCCGCACCCTGGGGTAGTAATCCTGCCATGTCTTGCCGCCGTGCTGGTACAACGCCTCCGCAAGATACAGTTGCGTGTAGTAGGCGTGGCCCCCGCGCGTGAACATCGTCTTGTAGCGCGTCAGGCAGTAGTTCAGAGTCGACTTGGTCAGAGGATCATCGTACTTGCCGGCGCTGAACAGGCAGGTGAGAGCCGCGGCGGTGATGGCCGGCCGGCTGGTGCCCCGGCCGCCCCGAACCATGCGGGCGGAATAGGCGATCCCGCCGTCCGCGCACTTTGCCTTCTTGAGGTACTGGAACGATTTCTCGATCAGGGCCTTGCTGACCTGAACGCCGGCGTTCTGGCAGGCGCGCAGCGCCTGCACCTGCGTGACGGTCACCGAGCCCTCGTCCGACTGGCCCGACGGCGTGTAGATCCACCCGCCCAGCGGGCTCTGCGCCCCCTCCGTCAGCTTGATCGCCCGCTGCAGGGCCACCTTGATCCGCGACTCCAGCTTCTTGCTGCCCACCATCCCCACGCTCTCGGCCAGGAACAACATGCTGAACCCGTGACCGTACATCGACCGGGATTCTTCCGCACGCGAGCAGATCAGCCCCGTCCGCCCCTGCTGGCTCAGGGTCCAGTAGATCGCCCGCTTGATGTTCTCCGCGTAGGGTCCGCGCGTCGGGGTGCTGCCGCTCGAGAGCAGCGCCACCCCGGCCAACCCGGTCATCGCCGCCTCGTAGCTGGCGCCGTAACCGGTCCCGCCGGACCACGAACCGCGCTTGTGCTGCGACTTGGCGAGAAAGCCCAGACCCTTGCGGATGGCCAGCTCCGTCTTCGCCGTCACCATCCTGGGCCGAGGGCCGGCAGCCAGCGCCGGCGCACCAGACACACAGACCGCGAGGAGCCCCGCGATTACCCCAGTTCCTCTCACCTCACTTGCCCTCCGGTTTACCAGTGCCCCCGCCGCCCGTGCCGCCGGAGCCGTAGCAGGTGATACCCTTTCCGGTGGGCACCAGCAGGCTTCCATCCACCGTGACGAGCGGCCGGATCCGCTGCTGCATCAAGTTCTGATAGCGGCCGGTGAAGACGTCCGCGGGGAGCTTCTCCGACAGGAGTATCTTCCCGGACTTACCTTCGATCAACTGCATCTTGGGTTCGTAGGCGCGGCCCGTGTATTCCTGAAACATCAGGATCGCGTGTTCGACGGTCGGGACCGCGGCGATGAATTGCACGTGGTAGCTGGACGACTTGGCCGCCACTTGAAGGTTGGTCTCGCCCAGCTTCTTGCCGCTCACCAGGTCCAGCCGGTGCAGGGCCAGGGTCCTTTCCTGCGTGTACTTGCGGCCCTGCCGGACGGTCTTGTAGGTCTGAGCCGGCACCAGCGCAAAGGTCTTCCCGATGACCGGCTGATAGATCATGTTGGTCCGGATGTAGCCGGTTTTGTTGCGGACGTAGCTGGCCACCGAGTAGCTCCACAGCCGCTTGCCGTTCTCGCCGTTGTACAACAACAGGCCGTAGCCGTACTGGTTGCCCTTTCGGACGTACTTGGTCACCGCGATACGGTTGTCGGGGAGCAGTCGGGCGCTCAGTGGCTGCGAGGTTTGAACCTGCGCCCCGCCCTCTTTCGTCCGCCACAGTTGCTTGAAATCCGCCGCGCGGTGACAGAACAGGTTGTTCCCGTCAGTCAACAGGATCCGGTTCCGGGTCCGGTCATAGGTCGGATGCTGAGGGAACTGGCCGGGCAGCTTCTTCGTGTACAGGACTTTTCCGTTCAGGGCGCTGCTGTAGGCGGTGACCTCGTTGGGCTGGACGGTGGCCGCGACGACCACATCGCCCAGCACGCCGATAGACCCGCACGCGTAGCCGGCGCGCTTGACGCGCCACATGTCCTTGCCGGTCGCCGCGTCAATGCAGGCGAGCGTGCCGTCGGGGATGTAGTAGAAGATCCGCCCCCCCTCGGCGGCGAATACAGGGCGCTGGTTGACCGCCTGCCGCAGGCGATAGTCCTGCACGAACGCGCCGGCAAACCACTGCATCGGGTTGCGCGACGCGGGCCGGCTCCATTTCTTCGTCCACAACGGCCGCCCGCTGCCCACATCGAAGGCCATGATGCCGCGGGGGTGACACAGGGCGACGACGTTGCCCGAGCACACCACGATGGCACGGTACTTGCCGCGCGTCCAGGGAGACCGGCCCATCTCGATGTCGCCCAGGCACCATTCCGTCCCGGCCTTCGCCGTCCACAGCGTCTGGCCGGTCGCCGTGTCGAACGCCCGAAGGGTGCTCACCTTGCCATAGTATTGATACGGGGGCTGGCCGAGCGTCACCGTCACGGCCAGCCCGATGCCGCGATCGAAGCAGTTGTCGTCCGACACCACGGTGGCAAACACCTCCGCGGCCTTGCCGGCCTTCCACGCGAGCCGCATCGGAGGGAGAATGAGCGGCAGCACCCGTCCCAGAGCCGACGCCGCCTGCTTGATCTCCTTCAGTTGCATCAGCCGAGCGACCAGGTCGCCCCCCTTGACCAGCTTCGACTCCCAGGGGATGGAGACGAGAGAGTGCTTCTCTTTGATGTCTTTCAGCGCCAGCGCGGCGTAACGGTATTGCGAGCTCTGGATGCAGTTGGCCAGAAGCATCGCGTAGGCTTCGCCCAACACCTCCGACCGGGGATAACGGAACGTGATGCTCCGCAGGAGCGTCTGCGCCCGCAGCGCGCCGAACTTCCCCTTCTCGACGATCCGGGCGATCTCCAGCAGGCAGTTGTCAGCCAACGAGCTGTGCGGGTGGTCGAGCTGTATCTTGCGGAGCGCCCCCTCGTCCCGCTCGCGGACGAACTTGTCGAACTGCGGTCTCAGTTTTGCGTCCACCCGAGCGTAGACCCCCTCGCCGTGCTTCTCGATCAGCTCCCGGATGCGATCCTGCGCCATCTGGCCGACGGGGACGCTCGACTCGTCATCCTCCAGCTTGACGCCGCCCATGTTCCGGGCAACCGCGAGGTACTCATCCACCGAGTCCTGGTGCCTGCGGACGGCCGCCAGCGCCGCACCGCGCGCCAGGTGGAACCGGGCGCGGGCCTTCTCGTTGAAAATGTATTTCCGCGCCGCGTCGATGTGGGCCACGGCCTTCGCTCCGTCCACCTCGGACAGCTTGAGCCGGGTCTCGAACATCATCCGATGCAGACGCGACACCAGCGTCTTGTCCATCGGACGCTGCGTGCCGATGACCATCTCGGCCATCTGGAAGTCCTTGAGCGCGTCGGTGTATTTCTTGAGCTTCCCGTCTCGCGCCTTATCGGCCGACGCGTGGAGAAAGCTGAGGTCGCCCCGGTCGATCATCGGCTTGGCGACGCTGGGATGCTCCTTGATCTGCTTGCTCAGGTACGCGTAGGTCTCCTCGAACGAGAAATAGCCGGTCGCGAACGCCCGGTTCGCCGCGATCAGCCGGCCGTCGCACGAGACGACGTTGCCCAATGGGAAACTGGTATTCGCCCCTGGAATCGTCTCCATCCGGCGCGTCACCGCGCCGTCGAGGCGGACAACGCACAGCTTGCCCTTCGCCGGGATGAGGACGGAAGACTCCGTGATCACGGGCAGCCCCTGCGGCTCGAACATCCTGGGCATCGCCACCAGCCACCGAAGCAGGCCCGTCGTCGGGTCCATCGCGACCGTTTCCTCGGGTCCGACCAGGATGACGTCGCCGTTGTGCACGCCGGCGAAGTACGTGGACTTCCCGCGCGGGATTCGCTTCAGAATGGCGCCCGTCGCGCAGTCGAACACCAGCAGCTCATTCGAGTCCCACGCGGCGAGGTACAGCTTGCCGCCGGAGACGACCGGGAACCCGCCCTTCCAGCTCCCGGAATAGCTGTAGCGGGTGTAGCCGCCGAGCCGGTTGGTGGGCTGCTGAACCCGGACGGCGCTTCGCGGGTACTTCGAGACCCAGCGGATCCGGCCCTCGCGAATGTCCACCGCCGCCACAGCTCCCATGCCCGTCGCCGCGTAGGCGATGCCATCGGCGATCACGACCGGCTGCCCCAGCTTCGCAAGGAAGGTGTTGCGGCCATAGATGTTCATCTGCCGGACAGGGTCGGCGGCGAGGAAGACCTTCCAGGCGACTTTGCCGGTCGCGGCGTCCAGCGCGCACGCGTACATCTCGTTGCGATGGCAGGCCAGGCCGACGAGCCGGCCGTTCACGTGTTTGGGAGCCCAGGGGAAATAAGCCTGGCCCTCGAAGTCGCCGCCGTCCGGCATCTGCTTGAAGGACCACAGGCGCCGGCCGCTGCCGGTGTCAAACGCGCTCAGCGCCAGGTACGACTGGTATCCTTGGCCGAGGACCTCCACGGCAAACACCTTGCCGTCGCCGACCGTCGCGGTCGTCGCCCCCTGCCACTGGTACCACGTGGTCGCGACCGTCCGATTATAGAAAGGAAATCCCATGACCCCAGGCTTTGGCACCGGCACCGGCGCGCTGGGCGGCCGGGTCAGCCACCGCTGGCGCCCGGTGATGTGGTCCAGCGCGAACAGGCCCTTCCCCGTGTTGATGTACACGACGCCCTCGGCGTCGCTCACCAGGAGAGGTGAGGCCTGCATCGCCAGCTTCATCGTCCCGTACGGGGAGTACATGTGGCGGTAGCGTGGGTCGATCTTCTTCGGCTTCGAATCGTCGCCGACCTGGACCGTCCACCGCCTCGACAGGTTGGGGCCGGCGTCCAGCATCGGCACGGCGTGGGCCAGGTGTCCGCCGGCGGACGGCCAGGCGATTCGCGCCGCGCGCGCCCCGACGACCGGGCCCCGCTTCAGGACGGCCTGAATGAAGGAGAGCGCATCCTCTTGGCGAGCGCCGACGCGCACCGTTCCCTTGAACCGAAGCTTCCGAAGTCGGTCGATAGCGGCCTTGGCGCCGTTCGCGTCGCCCAGCTTGGCCATGCAGAACCCCAGTCTGGCCAGCGCCACCGCGCGCAGGCGGGTCTCGGCCTCGGACGGAGCGCGGGCCCGGGGCCGCGAGACCAGCCGCTCCAACCGTGCCGCCGCGGCCGCGAAGCTGCCGCGGTCGATCAGCAGACTCGCCGATGCGTCCAACGCCACGCCCGCAAACGTTGTCGCCGGATACCGGGCGTCCACCTCGTCCAGCATGGCAATGTCTTGCCTGACCAGCCCCGCCTCGAGGAGCGCCCGCGCCTCCGGATCGTAACGCAGCCGATAGAACGCCAGGCCCTCGGGCGGCATGGCCAGGATCCGCTGGGTGATGTAATCGCGGACCGACATGTAAACCCGCCCGTCCACCGACCACACCGTGTCGCCCGCTTCCTCCACGATGGCCTCGAGCTTCTCCAGAGCCCGGTCCCACTTCGCCTCCTTGATCAACTCGTCGACCGACTCGAACCGGTCGCCCATGTCCGGCATGATGTCCAGCACCGCGTCCAAGTACCGGTTCTCCTGAGCGGGGGCCGCGCAAGTCCACGAAAGGACCAGCAACGCCGCCGCCAGGGCAGGTACGAGGTTCTCCCGTTTCATCCTCTCCTCCAGGGACCGGTCACAAGCACAGGGTGCAAAACTGCTATTATCGCCTGATTCTACACTATTTGGGAGATCCGTTCAACGCCTTCTCTCGCCGGCTGACTGTGTATGATGCCCCTTGCAGTGACGGGACTTCCCTAGTACGATACATGGGCTCCTGATCTTACTGCCACGTTATTGACAAAATGAAGCGGGAAAGCGGAAAGCGGGAAAGCGGGGACAGATAACTTTTTTCGCCGGGCCAATCCGCTCCGCGCAATGCTCGTCCATTGTCCGGCGAAAGAAAGTTATCTGTCCCCGGTTTCCAAGGGTCCTGACACCTTGTGCCCAAAAGGGCCGTTCAATTCATGGCTCCAGGTGACGTCAAAAACCACTCTCAGAAGCCCGCCAACACCGGTGTGGACATGATACGGGACGACCTCGACGGCGTGCCCGATTATGCTCTCCCCGAGGGCTTCTCGATGCGGAATTTCCGCCCCGGCGACGAGGAGAGCTGGATCGCCATACACCGGAATGCCGATGAGTTCCTGGACGTCACCCGAGCGACCTTCGACGAGGCGTTCGGATACGACCCCGAGGCATTGAAGAACCGCTGCTTCTTTCTGGCCGCGCCGGACGGACACGACGTCGGCACGGGGACCGCGTGGTACTGCACGCGCCGCGGGCTCCCATACGGCCGCGTGCACTGGATCTGCATGGTGAAGGAATACCAGGGCCGCGGCCTCGCCAAGCCCCTGCTCTCGACCGTGATGAAGCGGCTGGCTCGGTCGCACGATCGCGGCTTTCTCGACACATCGACGGGCCGGATCCCCGCGATCAGCCTGTACCTGAAGTTCGGCTTTGTGCCGATCATAGACTCCCACGAAGCAGCCGAGGCGTGGCGTTACGTCGCGACCAGACTGTCGCACCCCGCGCTGGAGCGCATACGTTTCGAGTCTGGGTTCTGAGCTTCCGGCTCCGGGTCCGGGAAACCGGGTCCGCGAGACTGGGGACGCAGGAGGTCCTGGTGGGTCGTTCGTTCCTCATTTGCCGTATTGGCGGCGTGCCCATCCGCGTCCACTGGGCGTTTCTGTTCCTGCCGATTTACTTCCTCTACGGCCCCGCCATCGCCCGAGACTCCGCCTGGCTGCTTCTGAGCCTGGCCGCGCTGGCCTCGCTGGTGATCGCGGTGATCTGCCACGAGCTGGCCCACGCGATGAGCGGCCGCGCCCTGGGGGCGCGCGTCCACGAGATTGTCCTCTGGCCGCTCGGCGGGTTCACCCGGCTCTCGGACATGCCCCCCACGCCGCAGGCGCAGATCCTGCTCTCGCTGTCCGGCCCGGTGTGTAATCTGGCGCTGTGGGGCGTGTTCTACGCGCTATGGCGCGCCCTTGGCGTCCAAGCCTGGTACGTCCACGTGTTCGCCTCCTGGAATCTCCTGCTGGGCCTGTTCAACCTCGTGCCGGCGCCGCCCCTGGACGGCGGCGAGGCGCTCCGCGCCGCTCTGCACGCCGGGCTCGGGCGCCCCCGGGGCGACCTGTGGGCCGGGCGCGTCGGCCTGGGGGCTGCGGCGGGCGTCGTCCTCCTCGGCATTGCGTGGCACAGCGTGCTGATTGTCATCATCGGCGTGATGTGCGGCGCGTTCTCATGGAATCTGCTGCGGGCGAACCGCTTCGCCGCGCACTCGCCCCGCCCTCGCGTTCCGAGGTCGGGGGACTTCCGCGTCTGGCGTC
Source organism: uncultured Planctomycetota bacterium (assembly GCA_964505325.1). Classification (GTDB taxonomy): domain Bacteria; phylum Planctomycetota; class PUPC01; order PUPC01; family PUPC01; genus CAZDHT01. The sequence goes on from CAZDHT010000051.1 coordinate 22,522, forward strand.
TGCCGAAGCAGGAGCTCGACGGCGAGATCAAGCGCAAGCACAAGGCCAAGAGATCGAGCCGCGAGATGCGACAGAAGGTGGACGAACTCCTGAAGCAAATCAGCGAGAAGGGCATGGATTCCCTCAGCGAACAGGACCGCGCATTCCTGAAGCGCGCCAGCGAACAGATCCGCGGACACCGGGGCTAGTCTGTAATTCGGAGCCGGGTTCCGCCGAAACATCCATAGCTTGGGAACGCGCAGGAGGCGGGTTTGACACCCGCTCGCTGGGCTCCTATAATGCGGCGCGCAAACCCCATTTGTTTGAAGGAACGACCAGATGAACATTTCGCTTTTCAGTGACTGGCTGGAAGAGCGCCTCTTCGGGGAAGGCAACCTCGCTCATCTTGTCGCGGACATCGTTGACGAAGCGATGGCGCGCGACACGCCCGGCGAGTTCACGCCATCCGAGAAGGTGGACGAAGGTCTGCTCGAATCCGCCCTGGGGGCCGCGGAGAACGAGGATGAGATCCTGCGCGCCCGCACCGCCGTTGTGCTGGGTCGGCTCGGATACGTGGGCGCCGCGCCCGGCCTCGACGAAGCCCGGAACTGCGGGGACACGTCTGTCGCCAGGGCGGCGGCGATCTGCCTGGCCCGCCTGCGCGGAGCGGACGAAGAGCTTCTCGCGGCTCTTGTCGAAACCGTCGAGGACCCCACCGAATCGCGCGAGATTCGCTCCGCCGCCGCCGTGACCATCGCCCGGATGAACACCGCTTCGACGACGCAGACGTTGGCCCGCATCGCACGGGCCGAGGACCCCGACCTCGCGCAGTATGGCATCGAGGGGCTCGGACACGTCAAGCCGGAGCCCGCGTCGGCAGAGGAAGGAGTCACGCTCCAGGCGCTCCTGGCCGCGCTACAGAGCAAGGACCCGATGCTCCGATTCCCCGCAGTGGAAGCGCTGGGCGACTTCGGCGACGGCCGGGCCATCAAGCCGCTGGAGATGATCCTCATCGAAAAAGATCCGTCCATTCGCCGCCGGTCGCTCTTCGCGCTCGCCAAGCTCGGCGCCGACAGCGCCAAGGCCCCCCTCACCCGCATGCTCCGCGACTTCTCCATCCCCGCCCGCTGGGAGATCGTCGATCTCCTCGGCGAGCACTACGGCGAATCCATGGTCGATGCGCTCGCACTTGCCGGGCAGGACCGCGATGCGGAGATCCGAGACCACGTGGTGGCGGCGCTCGGCAAGATGGACGGCCCCGAATCGCTTCGTATCCTCCAAAAGATGGCGAACGAGGACGCGGACAACTTCGTCAGAGAGCAGGCCCTCGGCGCCCTGGCGCGGCGCGGAGCGGACCTGGCGGCGGCGCACCCGCCCCCGACCCCGGCAGCGGCTCCAGCAGCGGCGCCTACTCCGCAGCCCGAGGCCGTGGCTGAACCTGCCGCGGCAGCGGCGGCCCGGCCCGCGCGGGCGGGCAAGCTCCAGCCGCTGTATGGCGGGGCCCCGCCTCCGCCGCCCGAGCCGCATCGCGAATCCGGCAACGTCATTGAACGGGCCCTGGAATCGATGGAATGCACCTGGTGGGTCGACTCGCAGGGATACCAGGTCCAGGTCCCGCACGGCAAGAAGAAGGAGAAGGTGGCGGTCCTGATGGGCGAAGTGGACTTCGAGGAGTCGCCCATCTACCGGTTCGTGGTCAGTTGCGGCCCGGCCCAGGGCGCGGCGCTCGAGGCCGCCCTGCGGAACAACCGGCACCTGGACTACGGGGCGCTCGCCATCGCCGACGTGGCCGGCGGATCGGTCCTCGTGCTGACCGACACCCTGCTGGCCGGCGCCGCCACCCCGGCCAGCGTCCGCAAGACCCTCACCTCGCTCGCCTCCGCCGCCGGCCAGCTCAGAGGGTAGGCTCTTCCATCGTAATCGCAACCGTGATCACAATCCTGATCGCAATCGCAGACACAGCCAGTAATTACGATTAGGATTACGAACAAGATTACGACTGAAGAGCCGCCGGCACTTCTTCCCGCTCACAGGTGCTTCGT
>CAZDHT010000052.1:0-24484 GCA_964505325.1 uncultured Planctomycetota bacterium
GGTGGTGATCTTGGTGCCGCTCAGGCTGAGGCGCTTCAGCAGGGGCAGCTTTCGGAGGTGCAGGAGACCCTTCCCGGTGATGTTGGTACGGTCCAGATTCACCGCTCGCAGAAACAGAAGACCCTTCAGATGCCCCAGTCCCGCGTCGGTGATCAGGGGTTGGTCGGCCAGGTTGAGTCCGGGAACCGGGTTGTCGCGAAGTCCCGCGACCAGCGCGGCGAGGTTCTCATCCGTCAGGGTGCGGGTCTTCGGTGCGACCAGCCAACGGGTGTTTGCGGGGACCCGCACGCCTTGATCGTCTTTGGTGGGGGTTTCGCCCAGCGGCACACGGGTGGCGCCCCAAAACCCGGGCCCGTCCACCCACTCGGAAACCCGCAACGACAACTGCGAGCGGAAGAACATGTCCGGCGTCTTCGCGGGCGCCTTTGGGCCGGGCGACGTACAGCCGGCGTTCACCGCCAAACACACCAACGCCAACAGAGGCAGCACGTCTCGGCCCGATTTCATCCTCTTATTCTCCCGCTCTCTCACGCAGCCAGTCAAGGGTTGTTTCGATGACTTCTCTCTCCCAGGCGACGGAGTAGTAGCTGTGGTTGGCGCCCTCGACGGTGTGAAACGCCGCGCCGATCCCCCGCTCCCGGCAGAACGACGCGTAGTACTCCGGCGCGCCGATGGCCTCGTCGTCGCGGCTGCCGTAGATGAACAGCGAGGGGTTTGTGAAGCCGGCGAGGTCCGTCATGATGTCGCGGCGCGAATCCTTGGGGTTCCGGCCCTTCGGCTTCGAGCGCCCCTTGATCGTGCGGAAGACGCCGCGGAAGTCGACCGCGCCCTTGAACAGCTTGGCCCAGGTCTCGCGGCGGAAGATCTTCTTCAGATACTCGGCCAGGAAGAACGCGGAGCGCCGAGCACGGTCGCCTGTGACCTTCTGCGGCGCGAACAGCGGCGTCGACCAGAGGACGAGGCCGTCGAAAGACTTGTCGAGCGCCGCCGCACCGAGGACGACGTTCCCCCCGGAACAGATGCCCAGCGGCCAGACGCGGCGGACGCCGACCTCGGACCGGATGAATTCCGCCGCCGCCAGGAGGTCGTCGATCATGCCATCGAGGTCGGCGGCGTCGGTGTCGCCTTCGCTGTCGCCGCGGCCGCGCAGGTCAAACCGCAACGACGCGATGCCCTCGCGGCCGAGGCGCCGCGCCATGTTCACAAACATCCGGTGCGGCCCGCAGCGATAGCCCGACCAGCCGTGCACGAACACCACGCCGTCCCGAGCCCCGTCGGGCGCGTTCAGCACGCCGCGAAGTGTAACGTCAGATTGAAACGCAACAGGTCTTTCCATCGCTCAGCAGACCCGACCACGCCCTTACAGAGCTTCCGATTTGCACACCCCGCAGCCGCCGCAACCGGCGGTCCGGCAGTCGGGCGTCCATTCGCCGCGGCGCGCCCGCTCGAGTTCCTTGAGCAAGTGCTCACGGGTCACGCCCACATCTATCATAGACCAAGGCAATAGCTCGTCAACCTCGCGCGCCCGGAGTGAGAACTGTTCGACCGGACTGAACCCGGCCCCCTCGAAGGCGCGGTCCCACGCGTCGACGTTGAACTGCTCGTCCCACGCGTCCATCCGCGCCCCGTTTTGCCACGCATCCCGCAGCACTGTTCCCAGACGGCGGTCGCCGCGCGCGAACACCCCCTCGATCAGGCTCCGCTCGATGCGGTGGAACCTGAGGCGGACCTTGCGGCGGCGGACGGTATGCTTGATGATCTCCTGTCGCTCGCGGAGCACGTCCGGGCCCGCCATCGCCTCCCACTGAAAGGGGGTGTGCGGCTTGGGGACGAACGACGCGATCGAGACGTTGACGTGTCCGGCGGGTCTGCCGGTTTCCCGACGAAGGTCGGAAAGCTCATCGGCCAGCTCGGCAATGCGGGCCACATCCCGGTCCGTCTCACCCGGCAGGCCGATCATGAAGTACAGCTTGATCCTCGCCCAGCCGTTCTCATATGCCGCTCGGACGCCCGCGAACAGGTCCTCGTCGGTGATCATCTTATTGGCGACGCGCCGGACGGATTCCGCCGCTGCTTCGGGCGCGATGGTAAGGCCGGACTTGCGGACGGTCTTGATCGCCTTGGGCAACTCCCGAAGCTGCTCGTTCACCCGCAGCGACGCGATGCTGATGTTGATGTGCCTCGGGCCGAACTCCCCCGCGAACGTTTCGAGCAGGCGCGACAGGTCGGGGTAGTCGCTGCTGGACAGCGACGTGAGGCTGATCTCGTCGTAGCCGGTCGCTGCGACGGCCTTTCGGGCGTGGTCGAGCAGGGTCTCGACCGACCTGGCGCGCACGGGGCGGCGTGTCATTCCGGCGTGACAGAACCGGCAACCGCGCGTGCAGCCCCGCATGATCTCCAGCGCCACGCGCTCGTGGACCGTCCCGATGAGCGGGACCACGGGGGCGGTCGGGTACGGCGCGTCATCCAAGTCGGGGACCACGGCGCGCTGGATGCTCGCCGGCGCCCCCGCCACCTGGGTCGAGATGGCGAGCAGCGAACCGTCCGCTTTATAGCAAATGTCATACAAGGAAGGGACATAGACGTGCGGCACTCCCCGGCCCAGCGCGGCCAGGCGCTCGGCCCGGGGCATCCTCTTGGTTGCGATCAGCACATCCACCAGCCGGTCGATGACCGGCTCGCCCTCGCCGACGACGAAAAGGTCGATGAAGTCCGCGAGCGGCTCGGGCGCCAGAGCGCCTGCGCCGCCGGCGATGACGATGGGGTCTCGGTCGCCGCGCTCCGACGCCTGGATCGGTACCCCGCCAAGGTCCAGCATGGTGAGCAGGTTGGTGTAGGTCATCTCGTGCTGAAGCGAGAAGCCGACCACGTCGAACTGGCTGAGCGGGGTGTGCGTTTCGAGCGACCGGAGCGGGATGCCGGCGGCGCGCAACTCCTTCTCCATGTCGGGCCACGGCGCGAAGGCGCGCTCGGCGGCCACGTCATCCCGCGCGTTCAGCATCCAGTACAGGATCTGGAGCCCGAGGTGCGACATCCCGATGGAGTACGTGTCGGGGTAGGCGAACGCCACCGTCAGTTTCACGTCGGCGTGGTTCTTGACCACGGCGTTCCGCTCGCCGCCGACGTACTGGCCCGGCTGCTTGACCGAAAGCAGGATGCTGTCGGGGTACAATTCACCCATGTCAGGCGGTTCCTGGTTCCCAGCGCACGATGATACCACAAGTGCGCGGTACGGTGAGATGGAATATTCAATCGACGATCATCATGTCGACGGGCGCGTAGTCGTCGGTGAGGATGGGCACGTCGTCCTGCGGCAGCACGAGCAGCTCGTCCCGGGTGAGCATGTTCGTGGCGTGCCGGTCGATGGTCGGCATCTTGATCTTCCCGGCTGCTTTGAGCCGCGCGGCAAGGTCTTCGATCTCGCTCTTGGGCAGCCGCCGCCGATGGCCGGGGCCGGTCGCGATGAGGATGATGTTCCGCGATGTCTCGGGGTCCCAATTCGTGTCGGATATCTTCGGGAATATGTAGATGTGTTCCGGATCGAACACCGCCTTGAACGTCTTGTACTCCGAGCGGAACAGCCTGCTGGAACGCCCCTCGATGGCGCTGATGACGTTCATCAGCGCCACGCCCCGCTTCGTCAAGTGCTCCCGTACCTCGGTCAGGAACTCCTTCGTCGTGAGGTGGAATGGAATCCGCCCTCCCGCGGTGTAGGCGTCGAGAATGATGAGGTCATACTTTGTCTTCGAGTTGTGGATGAACATCCGGCCGTCCTGGACGTGCATCCGCAGGCGCTCATCGAGCCGCAGCCCGAACCATTTCTTGGCCATGCCCACCACAACCGGATCAATCTCGACGACGTCGATCGAGAGGCGAGGATACGAGTTCCGGAAGATCATCGGGACCACGCCCCCTCCGCCGCCGACGATCAGCACGTTCCGGACCTCGGTGTTGAAGATGAACGGCAGATGCAGGAGGTCGGAGTACGTGGTGCCCGAGGCGTAAGGCTGGCGTATCTTTTTCGCGTCGGCATCCAGCAGAACGGCGCTCTCGACGTATTGATCGAACCTCAGTTGGCGGCGGTTGCCCATCGGGTCGGTCTGCCCGACCAGGAACGCCTTGCCTTCCTCGGTGATGAACTCTTCGCCGACCGGCAGGACCTTCTCCTCGATGACCGCCAGGTGGTGATAAGGGGACTCGCGCTGGGCCCGAATGCGACGAAGCACGTAGTACTCCCTATCTTTCAGCTTCACGACGCTCCAGCCTCCCTCGGCGGAGCCGACCACCTCCTCCTCCGCATGGTCGGCCAGCGGCACCGGATCGGGCTTCGTCACCAGAGCCAGGGCGACCACCGCGAGGACGAGCAGCCCGGACACCAGCCATGGCTGCCCGCCATCCTTCCGGGCCCGGTTGTGGATGAAGACGGCCAGCACCGCGGCCAGAACGGCGCCCACGCCGCCCAGTTCGAACAGGTGCGTCTTACCGATGGCTGAGATCAGCACGAACGTGGTCAGCAGCACCCCGACGACATTTCCGAGCGTCGAGAGCGCGTACAGTCTGCCGGCGACCCCGCCGACCGAGCCGACCCGCGGGGTCGAGAGCCGCACGGCGAACGGCGCCACCATGGCGAACAACGTAATCGGCACGAAGTAGAGGATGAGCGACGCGAACAGGGGGCGCATCACGTTGGGGCCGCCGGACGACGTGCCCATGAGGGCTTTGCATACTGCGGGCGCGACCAGCGGGACGACCAGCGTGGCGATGCCCGCGGCCACAACGACCGTCGCCAGCGCCATCATCGTCGTCCGCCGGTCGGCCAGCTTGCCGCCGGCCACGTAGCCCACCGAGAGGGCGCCGAGAAACACCGTGATCACGCTGCCCCAGACGAATACGCTGCTGCCGAAGAACGGCGCGATCGCCGCGCCGCCAATGACCTCGAGACTCATCAGCACCATGCCGCAGGCGAACACCAACGGCCGCAGCCCGGGAATTGGTTTCACGTCGCCGGCGGGCGTCCGCGCCCCACCGGCTGGCCCACCGCCCACGACGCCCCGGTTCAGATAGAAGCAGAAGAAGGCCACCACGACCAAGACCACGCCGCAGCCCAACAGGATGACCCGGTTGCCGAAGAACGTCACGAGCACGAACGTGCTCAACAGCGCGCCGAACACGCTCCCCAGTGTAGTGACCGCGTAGACTTTTCCAGTCACCCTCCCGACCGAGGTCAGCGCCGCCGAGGCGATGCGGACCGCGACAGGCGAGATCATTCCGAGGAGCATGGTAGGCAGGAAATAGAGCAGCACGACCGCGAACAGCGGGAGCAGCGGGTTGAGCCCGGGCCCCAGGTCCGCCCGCAGCAGCGCCCGGCACAGGCGCGGGCCGATCAGCGGCACCACCGCGACGAGGGCGCCGGCCGCCAGCGTGAGGGCGGACAGCGTCCCGGCGCCCGGGTTCGTGTCGGCAACCCTTCCGCCCAGCACATAGCCGAGGCTCAGCGCGCCCATGAACACGCTGATGACGCTGCCCCACACGAACACGTTGCTGCCGAAGTACGGGGCGATGGCCATGCCGCCGACGATCTCGACCCCCATCAGGCACGCGCCGCCGGCGAATACGAGCAGGCCGAGCCCGAAGGCGGAGTGCGGAGCGGCCCTGTCGGCATCTGTCATCCGGTGACCTCGGCGGCGGCCGGGAACTGCGGCTCCATCAGGCAACAGATGATAGTGGCGAGAGCACAGGCCCGCAATAGAAAAACGCGCACGGACGCACGGGAGCATGAGGGCTGCGTGGGGGCTGCAATGCTGCCTGCTCGATCAGTTGTTCCGCGCTATCGCAGGTTGTGGGCCAGGCGGACGGACGGTATAATCGCGAACGCACGGAGGCGATACCTAGAGGTCGCGACATGAACATAAGGAAAAAGCTCTTGCCGCTCCTGGTCGGGTTCGTGGTTGGCTGTCTTATCGTGGGGCTGTTCATCGCGTACCGGATGGGGGCGTTCAACAAGGTGAGGCTTCTCCGCGAGCAGCGGGGGCCGTACCGCATCGTGTGCCTGCCGCACACCGGCGCGTACAACCGGATCGGCGAGAAGATCCGGAAGGTGAAGGGCCTGCTGAAGCGGCCCGACGAGCAGTTGGGCCTGCCATGTGGCATCTACTACGACAACCCAAATGAGGTGGCGGAAGAGAAGCTGCGGAGCAAGGGCGGCTATGCGGTCGAGGGCGAGGTCAAGACCGAGGCTCCGCTCGAAGTGGAGAACATCCCCCGGCGCGAGGCGCTGGTGGCGCGGTTCAAGGGCCATCCTGCGGTCGCGGCGATGAAGATATACCCGGCCACGTCGAAGTGGATGACGGAGAACGGCTGCAAATCGGCCGGCCCGGCAATCGAGTTCTACCGCAAAGGGCTGGTCGAATGTGAGATACCCGTGGTTGCTTCCGAGGAGTAGCGCGGCCGGCCCTCGGAGGTCGTTCGCGGGGACGGATTCGGGCAAGATTCGCCGAAAATCGGCTCCGTTTGCTTTGACTTGCTGGCGGCGCTCTGCTATCATAGGTGCCGGCTTCCGAGGCATCTGGAAGGCGAATCGTCGGCGTGTCATGAAGCTCACTCGTCGGCCGCGAATCACCACCGAAAACAGTGCTGGGAGGAATTCGTATGAAGCTCACGTGTGACACGAAACTTCTCGCGGACAGCCTGGCGTTGGTCGGTTCCGTCGTGCCGGCTCGCAGTCCCAAGCCGGTTCTGGCGAACGTCAAGCTGGTGGCAAAGGGCGATTCGCTGGAGCTGATGGCGACCGACCTGGAGGTCGGAATCCGGCGAACGATCTCGGGGGTCGAGGTGTCCGAGGCGGGCGAGGTGCTTCTGCCGGCCGCCGCGGCCGCCAATATCGTGCGGGAGGCGACCGCAAAGGACGTCTCGCTCAGCACCGAAGACAAGACCTGCACCATCTCCTACACGGGAGCCACGTACGACCTGCCCTGCGATGAACCGGCGGACTTCCCCGAGATGCCTGGGTTCAACGAAAAGAACGCCGTGACCGTCGTGGCGGGCGACTTTCGGACAATGATCGAGCGGACCAGGTTCGCCGTGGCGCGCGAGCAGGCCAGATATGCCTTGAACGGAATCCTGTTCGCGCTGAAGGGCGAAACACTCCGGCTGGTCGCCACCGACGGACGCCGCCTCGCGCTCACCAAGGGCAAGGCGAAGAACAAGGCCGGCGTCACCGCCCAGCCCATCATCCCCACCAAGGCGATGGACCTCCTCGACAAGCTGATGACCCGCCCCGACGAAAAGGTGAAGATCGAGGTCGGCGAAAACCAGGTCGTCGCTCAGACGGCCGCCGGCATGGTGTGCTCGCGCCTGGTGGAGGGCCACTTCCCCGACTACGAAGAGGTCATCCCTAAGGATTGCGACAAGACCCTGACCATCGGGAGCACGAAGCTCCATTCGGCGGTCCGGCGCGCCGCGCTCATCACTACCGAAGAGTCGGGCTCGGTCAGGTTCTCGCTCAAGAAGGGCTCTCTGCTGCTGACCACCAAGACGCTGGAAGGGCGCCGCGCGACCATCGAAGCGGAGGGAGCCGAGTACGACGGCGAACCGCTCGACATCTCGTTCAACCCGAGCTTCTTCACCGACATGCTCAAGGTGATGGGCGACGAAGAGGTGACCGTGTCCTTCAGGGATACCACCAGTGCCGCCGTGGCGAAGGGGGGTAAGGACTACGTGTACGTGGTGATGCCCGTTCAGACCCAGGAGGGATAGCGGTTGAGGCAGCGGGAGAGGCGTCTGAGCGGAGAGCCGCAGGCGATCGGCGATGTCCTGGCCCGCTACATGCGCACGTCGGGGCTGAAGGAGAAGCTGCGGAGCCCTGAGATTTACCACTGCTGGCCCGAGGTGGCGGGGGTGGAGATCTGCGAGCACAGCCGGGTCGTCGGCTTCAACAACTGCGTGCTGTACGTGGAAGTGGATTCGGCGCCGTGGCTGCATATGCTGTCCACGTTCAGGAAACAGGGACTCCTCACCGGCCTGCGGCAGACGATGCGCGGCGTCCGGGTGAGAGACATACGGTTCAGGATCGGCAGTTCCGCCGGCTCGGGGGCGGACTCGGAAGGGAAGCTGTGGCCAAAGCGAAAGAACCCACCTACGACGCACGAAACATCAAGGTCCTGCCCGGCATAGAGGGCGTCCGCAAACGCCCGGCCATGTACATCGGCGACACCAACGTCCGCGGCCTCCACCACCTGGTGGAGGAAGTGGTGGCCAACTCCATCGACGAGGCCGTCGCTGGATACTGCAAGAACATCTCGGTCCGCCTGAACATCGACGGCAGTTGCACCGTCACCGACGACGGCCGCGGCATCCCGGTCGACCTGCACAAGCAGGAAAAGAAGCCCGCCCTCGAAGTGGTGATGACCATGCTGCACGCGGGGGGCAAGTTCGACCACAAGAGCTACAAGGTCGCCGCCGGGCTTCACGGCGTCGGGCTCTCGTGCGTCAACGCACTCAGCGAATGGGTGGAAGCCGACATCAAGATCAACGGCAAAGTGCACCACCAGGAATACGCGCGCGGCAGGGCGACGTCCGAGCTCACCGTGCTCGGCCAGGCCAAAGGCACCGGGACCAAGATCACGTTCAAGCCCGACCCGGAGATCTTCGAGGTCACCGAATTCAGCTGCGAAACCATCGCCACCCGGCTCCGGGAGCTCGCCTTCCTCAACAGCGGCATCCGCATCAAGCTCAGAGACGAGGCCGCCGAACGCGAGGACGAGTTCTGTTACAGGGGCGGCCTCGCCGAGTTCGTCAAACACCTCAACGAGGGCAAGACTGTCCTCCACAAGAAGCCCATCCACTTCCAGCGGGACGAGGGCCCGGTGGGCGTCGAGCTTGCCCTTCAGTGCACCGACTCATACAGCGAGGTCATCCTCTCGTTCGCCAACAACATCCACACCCACGACGGGGGCACGCACCTCAGCGGGCTGAAATCCGCGCTCACCCGCACGTTCAACTACTACGCGCGGAGGCACAACCTCCTGAAGAGCGGCAAGTCCCCGCTGGGCGAGGATATCCGCGAGGGAATGACCGCGGTCCTCAGCGTGATGCTGCCCGAGCCGCAGTTCGAAGCCCAGTCCAAGAACAAGCTGAACAATCCGGGCATTGAGGGCATCGTCGAATCGTCGGTCAACCAATTGCTGGGGGAGTTCCTGGAGGAGAACCCGCGGGTCGCCCGGGCGATCATCGGCAAGGCTATCCAGGCGGCCCAGGCGCGCGAGGCGGCGCGAAGAGCGCGCGAACTGACCCGCCGCAAGGGGGTCCTCTCCTCGGGCAGCCTGCCGCTGGCACTGTCCGACTGCTCCTCCCGAAACGTGGAGACCACGGAGCTGTTCATCGTCGAGGGCCAGTCGGCCGGCGGCAATGCCAAGCAGTGCCGTGACAGCACCTTCCAGGCCATCCTCCCGCTCCAGGGAAAGATACTGAACGTCGAGAAGGCGCGCATCGACCGGATGCTCAACTACGAACAGATCAGCACCCTGATCAGCGCCCTGGGCACCGGGATCGGCGTCGACGACTTCAACCCGGGGAAAGCACGGTACGGCAAGATCATCATCATGACCGACGCCGACGTGGACGGGCTCCACATCCGGACCCTTCTGCTCACGTTCTTCTTCCGCCACATGCGCGGACTCATCGACCGCGGCATGATCTACATCGCGCAGCCGCCGCTGTACGGGGTGAAGCGCAAATCGAAGATGCAGTACTATCTCGACGACTCGGCGTTCCAGAGCGCCCTGCTCGCCTCGGGCACCGAGGGCGTGACGCTCGAGTACCCCGCCCGGAAGGTCGAATTGTCCGGCGCCAAATTGCGCGAGCTGGTCGAAGAGCTGATAAGCCTGGAGGGGCTGGCGCGGGTCCTCCACCGGCACGGGGCCGAGCTGCCACAGATCCTCGCCGGGTGGCTGGAGAAGAAGCGGATGCCCATGTTCCGAATCACCATCAACGGCGACACTCTGCTGGCGTACTCCCAGAAGGAAGTGGATTCGATCATCAAGCAGGCGGCCAAGGCGAAGGGGCGCGAACTGGCGGTCAGCAATGGCGCCGGCGTGGAGGAAGCCGAGGGCGAACTCGATGTGATCGAGCTGCACGAGATCGCGAACGTCCGGAAATGCATCGGACGGCTGACCCAGGCCAAGCTCGATATCGCCGATTACTGCCCGCCGGAACGCGTGCAAGAGGATACTGAGCCCAAGTACATCGTGAGGGCCAACAGCGACTCGACCGCGTTGATGTCTCTGTCCGAGATCCCCGCCGCCGTCCGCAAGCTGGCCGAAAAGGGAATGGAGATCCAACGCTACAAGGGCCTGGGCGAGATGAACCCCGAGCAGCTCGGCGAGACGGCAATGAACCCCGCCACCCGCTTGCTGCTGCGGGTGATCGTCGAGGACGCCGCCGAGGCCGACCGGCTGTTCACCGTCTTGATGGGCGACAAGGTCGAGCCGCGGCGCCAGTTCATCGAACGGTATGCCCTCGAAGCCACCAACCTCGACTTCTGAGGGCCACTAACAAAACTGTGGGGCGGACACTCTTGTCCGCCACCTGGCAGGCAGGAAGGGACTCCGCCGAAGCGGCTATGTCCCTCTCGCGAAGACGGATGCCTGCCCCACAGGGGTTCTGTTAGAGCTTCTGAAGCCGCTTCCGCGCCCGAAACGCCAACCCCCGCTCATCCCGCAGACAGCACTTCCTTCGCCGCAAGCAGCACGAAGGCCAGGAGACCGGAGCTTTCCACCAGCAGACTGGGCAGCAGAAACGGCCCGACGCCCGGCGCACCGGCGCCCTCCGGTCGCCGGAACCGCGGCCGCCAGCGGGGCACCCGGGCTAGGTATCGCCGGTACGGCTCGCCGTGTTTCCTGAGGAGATGCGCCTCCTCGTAGCGCACCGCCCCCCCGAACACGATGACGCACCACGCCAGCATGGCGGGCAGGAACCACAACAGCTCGGACGCGACGCAAAGCCCCAGCAGGATCAGCGTGCTCCCGATGTAGGCGGGGTTGCGCACGTAGGCGTATGGCCCCGTCGTGGTCAGGACCCGGTGAACGTCGAGCCGATAGCGCAGATGCACCTGGGCCCACACCCGCGCGGCAAAGCCCGCCAGGAAAAGCGCCGTTCCCGCGGGAAAGACGAACCACGCCTCGCTCTCGCCGGAATGGCAAAGCAGGAGAAAGACCACAATGGGCAGAAACAGCCTGCCGCGAAAACGATACCAGACGGGGGGAAGCCCCCCGCCCGCGCCGCCGAGCTTCCGCACCCGAAGCTTCTCCACCCTGCGCCTCTCCTCATCCGGCGCCGGGCCGCCGCCGGACCCGGCGATTCATATGACCAAGGACCCCGCACGAAACATCAGCCGGTCATGATTGTCCCCGGCGGGCCTTACGCGAAGGTGACAGTCGGATTACAATTATGTCATCCCGCAAAGAGAAACCTTGATGGAGGCCCGCTCCGGTGGTAGAAGGGGGTGTCTCAACCGCGGTCTGCAAGGGAGACCGATGAGAGCGCTGGTTGTCGAAGACGACAAACGAATCGCGGCATTCGTCCGGCGGGGCCTGCGCGAGCAATCCTTCGCCGTCGACGTCGCCCACGACGGTGATAGCGGCCTGCACTTCGCCCTGACCGAAACCTACGATGTCATCATCCTGGACATCCTGCTGCCCGAGCGAGACGGCAAGAGCGTGCTCAAGGCCATCCGCGCCGACGGAGTGACCACGCCCGTGATCATGCTCACCGCGGTCGACTCCGTCCGCTCCAAGGTGGAAGTCCTCGACATGGGCGCCGACGATTACATCACCAAGCCGTTCTCGGGCTCGGAGCTGCTGGCGCGGATTCGGAGCATCCGGCGACGCGCCACGGGGCAGTCTCAGGCCCCGTTCAACGCCGCCGATCTCGTCCTCGACCCCGCCTCTCACCAGGTCACCCGCGGCGACCGGAAGATTGAACTGACCGCCAAGGAGTATTCGCTGCTGTACTTGCTGATGGAGAACGCCGGGCATCCCGTCACCCGCACGATGATCATCGAACAGGTGTGGGACCGCAACTTCGACAGCTTCACCAACGTCGTGGACGTGCACATGAGCCGCCTGCGCGCCAAGATCGACCGCGACTTCGACCGGAAGCTCATCCGCACCATCAAGGGAGTCGGATATGTCCTCACCGACGAGGACTAGGCGGTTCCGCGGATTGGGCTTCCGGCTCACCGTTTGGTCCGCCGCCGTGCTGTGCGCCGCCGCGCTCGGCACTGGGTGGTTCCTTTACCTCCGCCTCCAGACCGGCCTGCACAAGCAGAACGACGAGTTCCTCGAACTGTGGTCCAAGGACTTCACCTCACTGGTCGCTCAGGACCCCGGAGACGAAGAGAAGATCAAGAGCGAACTGCAACGCGAAACCAGTCTGGCGGACCAGACGAGCGTCGTGTGCCGACTGTTGAGACCGGACGGTGAGGAGGTATTTCGATCCAAGACGTTCCCGAAGCACGGCCGCGACATCGGCGCTATCATCGCGGAGGCGCGGGAAGCGAAAGGGCGGGTGGAGACCTGGACCGCTCGGGGAGAGTCTTCCTGGCCGCACCTCATGACGGCGGAGGCGGTGCGGTCCCGCGGCAGGCTGAGATATGTGGTGGAGACCGGCTACCACCTCAAGCGGACCGAGTGGACGCTCCGCAACTACAGGATGAACTTGCTGCGGGTTCTGGTCCCTCTCGTGGTGATCGGCATCGTGGGCGGCTGGCTGCTGGCCCGGAAATCGCTGGCCCCCATCGCCGACATGACGTCGACAGCGCAGACGATTTCGCGCGCATCCCTGCAGAAGCGCATCCCGGTCAAGGGCAGCGGCGACGAGCTCGACCGGCTGGCCGAGGTGCTGAACGAGATGCTCGACCGGATCCAGGAATCGTTCGAACGCACAGAGCGCTTCTCATCCGACCTGGCCCACGAGCTGAAGACCCCCCTGACCGCTCTCAAGGGCGAAGTGGAGGCTGCCCTGATCGGAGACCGTTCGGCCGACGAACTGCGCGTCATTATCGCCGAACAGGCCGAAACGTACGACCGGCTCAACAGCATGATCACCGATCTGCTGCTGCTTGCCCGAAAGGCTCCCGACGCGGCCCGCCCGCAGTTCCGACCGTTCGACGTGAGAGACTGCGCGCACGAGGCGGTGGACACGTTCGCGCCGCTGGCGGAGGAGGCGCAGGTCGAACTCAGCGCCGCCTACCCGGACCGTCCCTGCGAGGTGCAGGGCGACAAGTCATCGCTCTGCCGGGTGTTCTCCAACCTGCTCGACAACGCAATAAAGCACACCCCCGCAGGCGGCCGGGTCTCGGTCGAGGTCCGCGCCGGTGAGAAGTGCACGATCACCGTGCGCGACACCGGCCGGGGGATCGAGCCCGAGGATTTGCCACACGTCTTCGAGCGGTTCTACCGGGGCGACCGTGCCCGGTCCCGCGAGACCGGCGGGTCCGGCCTCGGCCTCAGCATCTGCAAGCAGATCGTAGAGAACCACCGCGGTTCCATCTCGATCCGGAGCCAGCCCGGCCGGGGCACGAACGTCACCATCGAACTGCCCCGGGCGCCGGAGCACGGCGGCCCCGGCGCATAGCCGCATCCCTGCCATAACGGTTTTGTAATCCCGCCTTCATCGTGGCGTAAGGCGGCATCTGCCACAATATCGGGCGTGGCAACTTGGGGTGATGGAGCCGATACCGAATTGAACAAAGGAGACGACGGATGAAAGCGAAGATTGTCCGGGAACGGTGCACGGGGTGCGGCGGCTGCAAAGCGACCTGCCCCGAGGTGTTCGAGATGTGGAACGGCGCGGCGTCCGTCCGACTCGAGACGGTACCGGCGATGGCCGAGGGGCTCTGCGTGGAAGCGATGTGGAACTGCCGGCACGGCGCCATCCGCGTCAGAGAGCTGGCCGGGGGCCTGTTCCCCAGATGGACCTCCTGCGAGCAAGGGCGCGGTGTGGCGCTCGGATACCCTGGCATGATCTGGTGCGCGCCGGTGTCCGTCGGCCGACTGTCCGGCGGAGAGTAAAGCCGGCGGAGAGCATGTAGACGAAGACGAGCAGACGAGTTCGATCGCCATATTTCTCTTGCTCCAGCCGCCTCCCATTCTGTATCGTGGGTATGTGTGTGATCAGCATGGATCCGGATGATTACGGAACGGTATTCGCGTTATGGTCCGACCGGAAATCTCTCTCGTTATTCCCGCCCACAACGAGGAAGAGTCGATCGAGGAATGCGTGCTCGAGGCCGCCGGCGTGCTGGACAAGCTCGACATGCCGTACGAGATTCTGGTCGTCGACGACGGCAGCAGCGACGGGACGTTCGACATGTTGAAGGCGGTCCGGAAGGACCTGCCGCAACTCCGGGCGCTGCGCTTTAGGCGCAACCGCGGCCAGTCCGCCGCCATGGACGCCGGCTTTCATCACGCGGCCGGAGACATTGTCGTGACCATGGACGCGGACCTCCAGAACGACCCGACGGACATCCCCAAGCTTCTCGAGGCGCTCAAGCAATGGGACGCGGTGTGCGGGATGCGGGTCAAGCGGCGGGACTCGCTCGGCAAGCGCATCTCTTCGCGCATCGCCAACTGGGTCCGCAACAAGCTCAGCGGCGAGAACATCCGCGACACGGGCTGTTCGCTGAAGGCGTACCGTCGCGAATGTCTGATGAAGCTGAAGCTGTTCGAAGGTATGCACCGGTTCCTCCCCACGCTGATCAGGCTGGCCGGATACACCGTGATCGAGGTCCCCGTGAACCACCGCCCCCGCCTGCGCGGCCGGACCAAATACAACATGTGGAACCGCGTGTTCAAGAGCTTCCGCGACCTGCTGGCGGTGCGCTGGATGAAGCGGCGGTGGATTCGCTACGAGATCGAGGAGGAGATTGAATGAGCGACCTGTATGTCCTGGCCGCCTCGATGGCGGACCGTGGCTCGTGGTGGCCGGAGAGCTGGTTCGGCCGGTTCTGGGTGATGTTCGGCCTCGGCGCTCAGATCATCTTCACGGCGCGATTCCTCGTGCAGTGGATCGCCTCCGAGCGGCGCGGCAAGAGCTACGTGCCGATCGCCTTCTGGTACCTCAGCCTCGCCGGCGCGGCGATGCTTTTTGCCTATGCCGTCGTATGGAAACACGACATCGTGCTCACCCTGGGCCAGACGGTCGGGTTCTTCATCTACGTGCGGAACTTGATGCTGATCAAGAAAGAGGCCGGCAAAGCTGCGGCGGCGAGCGGCGAGAGCCCGTAGCAGGAGAATCTCCTCTTGCGTTTTCACGACAACGTGGCACTTCACCTGTTGGCACTGCTGGTGGCCGGGTGCGCCATATTCCTTCCGGAGCTGGGGCGGGACGAATACATGAGCGGGACGGAGGCCCGGCACGCCGAGATCGCCCGCGAGATGGCCGAGACCGGGAGATACATGGTCCCACATTCGGTCGGGCGCGCTTATACGGACAAGCCCCCGCTGTACAATTGGGCGGTCGCCGGGCTGTTCCGCATGACGGGCCGGGCGGACATGGCCCTGGCCCGGCTGCCCATCGCGCTGGCCTCTGTGCTCATGGCGCCCGCAATCTACCTGCTGGGCCGCCGCTGGCGAAACGCCCGGACGGGGTTATGGTCCGCGGCGATCTGGCTGACGTGTCCGCTCGTGGTCACCTGGGGCCGGATGGCGCGGTCGGACATGCTGATGTCGTGTCTGATCCTGTACGCGCTCCTTCTGGCGATGTGGGGGGCCGACTCGCGCCAGCGGCGCGCCGCGTGGGGCCTGTGGTGCCTCTCGGGCATGTTCCTGGCGGCGGCCGTCATGTCGAAGGGGCCGCAGCCGCTGCTCTTCCTTGGCCCGATGGTGGTCGCGGTGTGGCGCGCCGAGCGCCGGCGCTGGCTGCCACCCGCCGGCTATATCGCTGCCTCGGTCACCTTGGTTGTCCTCGCGGTTGTGGCGTGGCTGGCGGCGTGTGAGGCCGGCAATCCGGGGCATCTCAAGCAGTTGGTCGGCTACGAGTTCGGCGACGCGTTCCACCAGCACCCCCAGCCGCTCCACTTCTACGTGAACCAACTGGCGGTTTACACGGCGCCCTGGGCCCTGTTCGTCATCGGAGCGGCGTACGCCGCCGTCCGCCGGGCAAGGCGCTCGGGGTACGACCAAAGCCTGATTCCCGCGGCCGTTCTGGTGGTCGGTCTTGTGGGCCTGACGATCATGCCGAACAAGAAGCCCCACTACCTCCTGCCGATCTTGCCGATGTGGGCTTTGTTCATCGGCATGTTCCTGGACCGCGCGGCCCCTCCCGGGCCGTACGCGGCCACTGCTTCAAAGAGCGAACAAGACGCGCCCGGTCCGGCGCCCCGGTGGCTGTTCACCGTGCCGCTGTACATCTGCCTGGTAGGGTTCGCCGCAGGCGCCATTGTTTTTCCAGTGACACTTCGGCCCGAGACGGGCTTCGCCCCGGCGCTCGTGATCCTGTGCGCGGGCGTGGCCGCCTTCTCGGCGTATGGGGCGGTCGCAGCGTTTCGAGGGCGAGCGGCGCGGGCCGTCGGTGTGCTCGTCATCACGGCGCTCGTCCTGTCCGCCGCGACGCATCCGGTCCTGAATCGCTTCGTCCGGGAGCCCGACCCCCGGCACGGGGTGACCGAGGAGATCGCACGATTGGTGCCGCCGGACGCGCCGCTGGCCGGATATCGCATGCCGTCGTCCGCGTCGTTCGAAATACTGTTCTTCACCCTGAACCGGCCGGTGCAATTCCCTCAGACGGAAGTTGAGTTGAACGCGTTCCTTCGTGAGCCGGAAGCGCGCTACCTGCTCGTGCGGCCGGAACAGGTCGCCAGGGCGACGGAGCTCTCACGGCGGGACGTGCGCGAAGTGAGACGATGGCTGCTGAGAGAGGGCAAGAAGACGAACATCGTCCTATTGGAGGTCGCTGCCAAATGAGCCCTGCGGGCCCTTGGAAGCGCGATGCGGCAGTCGTGATATTGCTCACCGCGGTCGTCGTGTTCCCGTCGCTCCCGTTTCGGGACCCGTGGGGGCCGGACGAGGTGCGCTACATGGAAGTGGCGCGCGAGATGGTCGTCACCGGCAACTACCTGGTCCCGCACCTCAACGGCGAGTTGTATCCCGACAAGCCGCCGGTGTTTTTCTGGCTGGCTGCGGGCCTCTATCATCTCGGGTTCGGCTACAACTCCGGCCGGGTGGTGGCGGCACTGGCCGCGATGGGAACGGTGCTGCTGGTTTATTGCCTCGCCCGGCGGATGATGCCTCGGCCCGGGCCGGTCATCTCCGCGCTGGTGACCGTGTCCGTCGCGGTCTTCGCGGAAGCCAAGGCCGGGATCATCGATCCGGTCCTGACGTTTTTCAGCGTCGGGTCGCTGATGTCCGGCTATGTTGCCCTTCAGCCGGAGACGCGGCGCCGCACGTTGTGCTGGCTGGGGTTCTACGGCCTCGCGGCGCTTGCTGTGCTGACCAAGGGCCCGGTCGGCTTCTTGCTGCCCGCGCTGGTAGTGGTCGCTTATGGGCTGGTCAACCGCAAGCGCGTCCGCGCCGGAGGTTGGGCGCACCTGATGGGCGCTCTGGTGTTCGTGGTGGTGGTCGCCGCGTGGCTCGTGCCGGCGATGATCAAGGGCGGCCCGGCATACAGCCGGGACATCGGCCTGGACCAGACTCTGAAACGGGTGGCCAAGTCAAGCAGCCATCGGCAGCCGTTTTTCTACTACCTGGCAAGATTCCCGATGGATTTTTTTCCGTGGGCGTTCGTGTTCCCGCTGGCGTTTGCCGGCGCCCTCCGGCAGTGGTGGCGCGGCCGCGACGAGCCGGCGCAGTTGTTCGTCCTGTGGTTCGCGGTCATCTTTGTCTTCTTCACGCTGATATCGGGGAAGCGGCAGGGCTACCTGATACCGCTGGTGCCCGCGGTGGGATTGCTGATCGGCCGTTACGTTTCGCTTGGCCTGAGCGAGGGATTCCGGTGGCCACGCTGGCACGACGCGCTGTTCCGCGTGACCTTCGGCGTGTGGGCGCTCGTCGGCGCGGCCCTTGCGGTCACGATGTTCGCGCTCCCCACCCTCGTCGAATATGCGAAGACGCAAGGCATCAGTTGCCCGTTGAGCGCGGGCGGACTTCTGTCGTGGGAACAGCGGGCGCCCGTAGCGGCGGCGGGGGGGGTGATACTGGCCGCCGCGGTGTGCGGCATACTTGCCGTGAGAACCCACACCAAGCACCTGAGGACCGTCGCCTGTGTTCTCGGCCTGTTCGTGTTCCTTTCTCTCGTGTTCGACATCCTCATCGCGCCCAAGATCAACCTGTTCAAGTCGGCAAAGCCCTTTGGCAGGGATGCAAAGCCGTATCTTGACCAGGCCGACCGGGTTCACCTGTTCCCCGACGACATGTCGGGTGTGCACAACCTGTACACGGGGCGGGTCTCCATGCCGGTGCTGGAACGGCGGAAGGAGGTCCTCGAAGCTCTCTCCAGTGACTCCCGGGTGGCGGTCATCGGTCGGCTCAAGCGCCTGAGGAAGGTGCTGAAGGGAGATCGCCGCTACCCCATCCCCGTGCAGCGCCAGGTGGGAAGCCACATTGCGGCGTTAGCCATCAACTGGGACCCGAAGACCGGCAAGTCTGTCCGGCCAACCCAAACACTGGCGCCAAGACCGGGGCCAGGTCACAAGAGGTCAGAGCGGTGAAGCTACTGAAGCAACTGGTGCCTGCGTTCGTCGTGTTGGGGGCCTTGGCGGCCGGCAGCTCCCTGGTGGTGCGGCATGTCCGGACCGCTCCGCATGAGACGCCGCTGGTTGATCGCGCAAGGGTTGACTTGGAGAACGGGGTCTACGTCGTGCTGAGCGGGTGTTTCGCGGAGTCCGGTGAGGGCTCCGGGTTGCGCGTCAGGGCCGTCACCCTCTCACCGTCCATGGAGTTTGTGTCCGAGATCGAGCGGCCCTCCGAGATCGACGTCATCGTGACCAACGTTTCGAGCAGCGACGTCAAGCTGGTCGGTGCGGAGAGGGCCGATTCCGGGGAGAGCCCGGCGACCGTGCGATTCTCTGTCGCCCTGCCCGCAAGATCTCGGAAAGATGTGGAGTTGAAGGCCGGCGCCAAGGGAGACTTGTTTTCCTTCTTTGTGGTGAGCGACAATCATCGGAACAGGTACCACGTGCTGGACAAGATCATTGCAGACGCCGGCGCAGAGAAGCCCCTTTTCGTTTTCAACAATGGGGACCTCGTGGACTGCGGCACCCGGGAGCAGTTCGAACCACAGAGAAGCACCCTGGCCAACCTGTCGGTCCCGTACTTCACGACCCTGGGTAATCACGATGTCAGTGAGCGCGACGACGGCAAGGCGTACGTGGACCTGTTCGGGCCCACCTACTACAGCTTTGCACATGGCAATTCCTATTTCATCATCGTGGACAACGCCACCGGGTACATAAGCCGAAAACAGCTCAGGTGGCTGCGCGACGCGCTCCAGGACGGGAAGAGGTTTGCTCATACGTTCGTGTTTGCGCACCAGCCCCTCTTTGATCCGAGGCCAGGCCATCACCACTGCATGAAGCCCCTCATCGCAGGTGCAGAGGCACTGATGGACCTGGTGGAGGGGGCAGGCGTTGACTTCTTCTTCGTAGGCCACTTGCACAGTTACTGCGAGGTGGAAAGGAACGGGGTCAAATACGTGATCTCGGGAGGCGCAGGCGCCAACATGACCGACCCGTTCCCATATCATCACTACCTGGTCATCACGGTAGACCGGAACGATGTCAGAATGCGTGTCCGATTGCTGAAGACGAACTCCAAATACACAGGGAAGTAGCTTCTTTTTGTGGGTCGCTCTGGTCATACCATGGAATTCCCGGCCGACGTGACCGGACATGCGCGAGGAGGAGCAAGCGATGAAACCCGCCGTAGGCGACCGTAAGAAGACCGTACGCGATTGCCTCGTACTGGGTTGTACTTGTCTCCTCATATATTTCCACGGGCTGGGCCGCATGCAGCTCAAGTGCGAGGAGCCGCGACAAGCGCTCGTGGCCCGAGAGATGCTCGCCACCGGAGAATGGATCGTTCCCACCATAAGTGGCCAACCGTATCCAGCCGAGCCGCCGCTTCCATCCTGGCTCATCGCTCTCTCCGCCGCCCCAACCGGTCGTGTGACGGAAACCACGGCGAGGCTGCCGAGCGCGCTGTCCGTCGTCGCAATCGTCTTCCTCATTTATTGGGCGGGCCGCACGTTCCTGGGCCGACGTGCCGCGTTCCTCTCGGGACTGATCGTCGCCACAACCGGCCTCTTTCTCGAAAGGGGCGTTCTCGCCGAGACCGACGTTCTCTTCGCTCTGTGGGTGACCGCCGCGGTGCTCTTCCTGTTTCGCGCTCTCCACAAGAAGCCGACTTCGGGGCTGGACTGGCTGCTGGCCTATGCCTCGTTGGCCCTGGCCTGCCTGACAAAGGGGCCATCCGCTTTGGTCTTCTTCTTCGGTACCATGCTTGCCCTGGTCTGGCTGGACAAAGACCGCGCTTCGCTCAGAACCCGGCAACACCTGCTCGGCCTGGGCGTGTTCCTGGCCGTCGCCGCGGCTTGGGTGGCTGCGGTGTCGTCCCAGGTGGGCCCGAAGCTGTTCTTCCAGTCCATGCATGGCCAGGTCGTGCGCGGGATCGCAAGTGATTCCGCCCTGAGACATCTTGCTTCCCTATTCTATTACCCGGCCCACATGCTGGCCGGGTTCCTGCCGTGGACGCCTCTGCTCCTGCTGGCGCTCGGCTCCTTGCGCCGCTACCCGTTTGGCCCGCCTCGCAAGCACCTTGTGAGATTCATCGTCATCTATGCCGCCGCGAGCTTGGTGCTCGGCTCCCTGTGCGCGGGAAAGCCCGCCGGATACATACTCCCGCTCTTTCCTGCTCTGGCGCTCCTCGCCGGCGACGTGTGCGACAGGCTTCTCAGCCGAGAGCTGGCGCCGCGGCTTGCCACGATCGGCCGGTGGTGTCTTGTGGTGACCCACGCGGCGCTTACTGTTGCAGTCACGGTTGTCGCCGTTTGGTGTGTTTGGCAGTGGTACGTCCCGCTTGCTCACGTAGCGTTCTTTTCCGCCCTGGGCCTCATCGCGTCGCTGGCCGGATACTTATGCGCACACAAGAAGAAGTACAGAGCGAGCTTCGCTGCAATCGTGGCGGTGGTCTGCGTTTACAGGGTTGCCTATGTGACCACGTACGTTCCCGACTACAATGCAAGAGAATCGATCGAGCATGTGACCGGACCTCTCAAGGACGCCATGCGAGAAGATGCGAAGCTCTACACGGTGTCCTTCGGCCAGACGATAGTGTTCTTCTACCTCGACCGTCCTGCCATCGCGTTCAAGTCCGTCTCAGAGCTGGCAGCAGGACTTCCGTCGGCCGGGAACGCATACTGCTTGCTGACCAAGGCCGAACGGCGGAAGCTCATGTCATTGCAGCCTGGCGTCTGGAGGCAGGTGCTCACGTTCCCGTACAGGGACAAGAGGACAGGGCTCTTCTCGAAGGGCAATCTCTCCTCTCGCCACCTTGGCGCGCCAGGCCGTCGCCGCCCGTGAGAGGGATTCTCTTGTGAGACGAGCGCGAGGCCATCGTAGCCGCTGGGATGGTCCGCTCCAGGGAGCCCGCGCTTGTCTTCGGAGCCCCGGTAAGGTATAACCGTTAAGCGAGACGGGCCCGAGCAGGTGCCCGAAGCCCAGCAGCCTGGAGTTGGGTTTTTTTTGTAGCACTTCAGCCATTTGAAGCGTTGAGGTGCAAGAGGTGTCAGGACTGACACCTATTGCTGTATCGTCTCTTCGCTTGGCTGAGGTGTTACCTTTCGGACTGGTGTCGTGAGCAACAAGACCTTCAAGCCTCGGAACCGGACCAAGCCGGACGTGTACGTACTGCCCGCCGATCCGCCCCTGTTTGTCAAGGACTACGGCAACTGCAATTTCCTGGTGCGGTGGTACGGGCGGTACTGCCTGCACTGCGAGGAAAAGGCCCTGAGGCGGCTGCCCGGCGTCACGGGGATTCCGGCCCTGTATCGCCGCATCGGTCTGTACGCGCTGGCCACGGAATTCGTCGATGCGGAGCCCCTCTCGAAGCTGAGGAAGTCCGACGGCATTCCGCCCGACTTCGCCGATCGCCTTGAGAAGCTGTTCGAGGAGATCGAGAGTCGCGGTGTCTTTCACGGCGACCCGCACTTCAGGAACATCCTGTGCGGCCGGGACGGCCAGCCGTATCTGATCGACTTCTCCCTTTCGTACGTCAGACGCTGGATGCCCATTCTGGACAAATGGTCTTTTCGCAGCCTCCAGGTCGTGCGGCGAAAGAGGCTCCGCAAGCTGCGGCAGGTGTTCTATCACGAAGAGGGCTTGCCGGAGGTGGAGACCGGGCCGTTCTACCGGGTGATGAAGTACCTCAAGAGGCTCTACCGGCGATACCCAAAAGAGCTGTACAAGCGCGTCAGGAAGTTTCGCAAGCGTCGTGCGCGACAATCGCAGGGGAACTGAATGGGCCTGCTCAGAAAGCTCCGAACCCGCCCCGTCGAAGCGTTGAAGATCGCTGGCGTGTGGGGGTTCGGCCTCCTTCTGGCCTGCCTTTCCCGCCCTTGCCCGCTCTCCTTCGCGTGGGGCGTTCCGCTGATCCTCGTCGGGCTCGTGATCCGAAGCTGGGCGGCCGGACACCTCCGGCGCAACGAGCAACTGGCCACCTCGGGGCCATATGCCTATCTGAGGGACCCGCTTTACCTGGGGCGGCTCTTCCTGCTCTGCGGTGTCGCCGTGGTCGCCAACAATACTGTCACGTACGCGCTCTTCGCGGTCGGCCTCATCGTCTTCTTCCTGAACTACATGCCGCGCAAGCTGAAAAAAGAAACCGCGCGGCTTGAGAAGTGCTTCGGGGAGGAATACACCGAATACCACCGCCACGTCAGAAGCCTCATCCCGCGACTGCGCCCGTACCCGAAGCGCTCCACGCAGCGCTGGAGCTTCGGCATCTTCCGGACGGAGAACCGCGAACAATGGTTCATCCTGGGCGCGATCACACTGATCGGGCTGATGGCGCTCAAGTGGTGGGGAGTCCAGGAAGGCTGGTTCTGATCTCGGGAACTCCCGCCGGCGCGCTCACGCAAGAGGGCGAACCGCGCGAACCCAGACGGAACCCCCACAGACCCACCGGCGTCGTTCCCGGCGCGGGTCATTCCAAGTCGGCGTTGAAATAATCTTCGATCTCCGCGGGCAGCCGGGGCACGTCCATTGGGATGCCGCCGTTGCGGAGCGAGTGCGCCCCCATGCAGCCTGCCGCCACGCTGTACCGCGCGGCCGCGGGTGACGTGGCAATCTTCCCGCCCTCCCGCACGTATCGGACGAACTCCGCGACGATCTTCGGATCCGCCCCGCCGTGGCCGCCGGCCGCGCGCGGCGTGAAGTATTGCTCGTCGCCGTACGGGTTGTAGTCAATCCGCGTGTTCCACAGCCGCACCACGCTGCCGCCCGGGCGGAGGCCGAAGTTCTCGATCCGCCCCTCCGTCCCAATGATGGTGTAGTTCCGCCAGCCGTCCGGCGTGTAGTGGCATTGCAGGTACGACGCGAACACCCCGTTGTCCAGATGCATCAGCATCATGCTGACGTCCTCGACGTCGATGATCGGGTTCAGCCCCTTCTGCGAGAGCGGCGGCCAGTTCTCCAGGTGCCACGACGCGTCGCCCTGCTCCCCCGGCGGATGCCGGTCGGTGATCTGGTCGTACAGCGTCAGGGCCCCCATCGCGTTGACGCGGTCGGTGAACCCGCCGCAGAGCCAGTGGAGGATGTCGATGTCGTGGCAGCCCTTCTGGAGCAGCAGGCTGGTGGACTTGCTTCGCTCGGCGTGCCAGTCTTTGAAATACGCGTCGCAGCCGTAGGACACGAAGTGCCGGCACCAGCCGACTTTCGGCTCGCCGATGACGCCCTTGTCGATCAGTTCCTTCATCTTGCGTGTGACCGCCATGTGCCGCATGTTGTGGCCGAGATAGAGCTTGACCTTCCTCTCGTACGCTGTCCGGAGAACGCGGTCGCAGCCCTCGATGGTGATGGCCATCGGCTTTTCGAGGTAAACGGGTTTCCCCGCCTCCAGCGCCGCGACGGCGTGTTCCTCGTGCAGGAAGTCCGGAGAAGTCACGAACACCGCGTCCACGTCGGCCTGGTCCAGAAGCTCCCGGTAGTCCTTGGTCACGAACGCGTCGTCGCCCACCTTTTCCTTGAACGCCACGAGCGCCTCGTCGCGGACGTCACAGCCTGCCACCAGCCGCGATCCTTCTCCCGGCTTATGTGCGTTCATCGCCAGCGAACCGCGCCCGCCGGCACCAATCACCCCGATTCTCAGTTCACTGCTGCGAGCCATGTGCTGTCTCCTTGTGCGGATACGTACCCCGACCGGCGCGCCCGGGGCCAAGCACCCCAGGCGCATGGGGCTCAGATACTCTACCAGGGATGCAGGAATAGTCAACGGGA
>CAZDHT010000053.1:0-24479 GCA_964505325.1 uncultured Planctomycetota bacterium
CGTTTCCTCTATCCGCTCAACAACCCCGAGGACAGCTACATCGGCGACCTGAGCCGCGCCAAGATCACGAAGAAAGGCATCCAGCGCCCACCGGGCTCGTTCAAGGGCGGCATGACCGACGAGGAGCTCAACTTCCGTGTCAACCCGACGATCTGGCCGGTGATGTGGCGCAAAGGGCCCGACGGCGAGAAGAACGTGTGGGCCATGCCGTGGGGCGGCGCGGTCGGCAAGGTGCTGCTGTACCGCAAGGACCTGTTCGACGAGCACGGCATCCCATATCCCACGGCGGAGTGGACGTGGGACGACCTCTACGACGCGTGCAAGAAGATGACCGATCCCAAGCGTGGCATCTACGGCTTCAAGCTGGGCCTCGGCAAGCACGAGTCCTGGTGGTGGATGACCTTCCTCTGGTCCGCCGGCGGCGAGGCGATGGTCTACAACGAGGAGAAGGACGAGTGGCGGTGCGTCTTCGACTCGCCCGAAGCTGCCAAGGCGCTGGACTTCTACACGCGCCTGAGCGCCGAACGGTGGGTCGACCAAGACGGCAAGACCCGCCGGGGCTACGCGTACAAGGAGGCCCAGGGCGGCACGAAGTGGGACAACGGCGAGATCGCGATGCGGTTCGACTACATCGACGAGAAGGTGTTCTCGAAGATCAACCCGGAGGTGACGGGCATGGCGCCCGTGCCGCTCGGGCCGCCGGACGCGAACGGGAAGCGCATTCGCGGGGCCGAGCTCAACAGCCGCATGATGGGCATCTTCGGCGGCGTCAAGAACCCCGTCGTCCGCGACGCCGCCTGGGAATACATCCGCTGGTACGAGTGCGCGGACG
The DNA here is from genome assembly GCA_964505325.1 of uncultured Planctomycetota bacterium. Taxonomy (GTDB): domain Bacteria; phylum Planctomycetota; class PUPC01; order PUPC01; family PUPC01; genus CAZDHT01. The sequence goes on from CAZDHT010000053.1 coordinate 833, forward strand.
CCGTTCGGGTCAAGACCCGCGTGATGGTCGAGGGCGGGTTGGGGCGGTTCATTAATCCGAAGTACCTGCGGAAGTTCGGGTATCCCGAGGTGGAGCGCCTGGCGCCGAAGGGATGGTCCGAAATCTTCGACATTGCGATCGCCACCGGCAAGGCCGAGCCGTATGGCCGAAACAGCAACATCGCCTACGACATGATGACGTTCCCGATCCAGAAGGCCGAGGCGAGGATGCGCAACGACCTGTTCTCTGAGGACGAAGGAAAGCGCCTCGAGCAGATGCGCGAGCTGCTCGTTGCGGCCAACGCGCGCGCCAACGACGAGATGATCGGCATCGTCACGCCGCGCGAACGGCTGTGGCGGAACATCGTGGCGGTGATCGTGCTGGTGGGGATCGTGATTGGCTTTGGCCTGGTGTTCCGCAAGGTGATCCGTGCGTTCACGCCGCCCGCGGCCACGATGCTGGCCGAGGGCCAGATCAAGTGGGGGTTCCGCAAGTACGCCTGGGCTTACCTCCTGCTGGTCCCGGCGGTGCTGACTGTCCTGGTCTGGCGGTACGTCCCGCTGGCGCGCGGGTCGATCATGGCGTTCCAGGATTACCGGCTCGTCGGGCATTCGACGTGGGTGTGGGTCGAGAACTTCGGCAACCTGCTCTGGAACAACGTCTGGTGGCAGGCGGTCGTCAATACCGGCCGCTACAGCCTCCTGGTAATTTCCCTGACGTTCATGCCGCCGATCATCCTGGCCATCCTGCTGCAGGAGGTGCCGCGCGGCAAGATCCTGTTTCGTACGATCTACTACCTGCCCGCGGTCATCGCCGGGCTGGTGATGACGCTGCTGTGGCGCGAGTTCTACGACCCGACGGAGACGGGGGCTCTCAACGCGATTATCCTCAAGATCCCGGCCGTCGGGTTCCTGATCCTGGGGGTGGCGTTGTTGGCGGTGGCGCTGCTGTTCGCGCGGCGCATGTGGTATCACGGGATGGAACTGGCGGCTTGGGTGTTCACCCTGGCAGGTGTCGCCCTGTTCCTGACGTGCGGCGGCCTGGCCGGGCCGATCTTCTTCCGTCCCGGCGAGAAGCTTTCGCTTGTCCTGCCGGCGATGCTGTACGTCGCCTTCGGCGGAGTGCTGCTGGCTGTTGCGATCGCGCTTGTCTGCCGGATGTGGGTGGACCGAGCGGCTAGGTGCGATCGGCTGATCGTGATGGCGGCGGTGACCGTCCTGCTCGCCTGCGGGGTGTTGGGTCTCTTGCAGCACCTCAGTCAGGCGGGTGAGACCGCCGGCTCCGGGGACCCCGCCCTGATCGCGACCAGTCGGGCGCCGCTGCTGTGGCTGGCGTGGGGCGGTGCGCTGCTGGCCGTTGCCATGGTGGCCGCCCGCCGCTTGGCCCGTCGCGAACGGGCGACGGCCGCTAGGCGCGTCGCGCTGGCCGGGCCGGTAGCGCTGGTCGGCTGCGCGACGGTGCCGCTGGTGGCGAAGTTCGGCCAGCCGCTGGTCGAGAGCCTGGCGCTGTTCGCCCGGCGCATCTTCGAGGTCACGCCCGAGCCGTATGCCTGGCTGACCAATCCCAATACGGCAATGCTTGCGATCGTCATTCCGATGGTCTGGGCCGGGATGGGTCCGGGCTGCCTGATTTACCTTGCCGCGCTGAAGGGCATCGCTGACGATTACTACGAGGCCGCCGACGTCGACGGCGCGACGTTCATCGACAAAATCCTGTTCCTCGTGTTTCCGATCCTCAAGCCGCTGATCCTGATCAACTTCATCGGCGTGTTCATCGCATCCTTCTACGGGTCGACGGCCTCAATTCTGGTGATGACGGCCGGCGGGGCGAACACGGAGACGGCCGGGCTGCACATCTTCTACAAGGCGTTCGTCTTCCTGAAGTTCGGCCCGGCCACCGCGATGGCCTGGGTCCTGGCGTTCATGCTCATAGGCTTTACCGTGCATCAACTGCGGATTCTCTCACGGCTGGAGTTCCGGACGACGGGACAGAAGAAGTAGTCCATGCCCATCATTTCGAGAATCGGCCGACGGCACATCACGACCCGGCTGCTGGTCTTCACGATCTACGCGGTGCTGTTCGCCGGCGCCGTGACGATGGTGTACCCGTTCTTGCTGATGCTCGCCGGAAGCAGCAAGAGCAATGCCGACCTGAGCGAATCGCGCCTGGTCCCGCGGTTCCTTACGGGTGAGGAGGCGCTGTGGATCAAGCACGTCGAGGGCCTGTTCAACGAATCGCTGGCCATGATGCGCCAGGTCCACGACAGCGACGCGCCCGCCTTTCGCTACACCGACCGCGCCGAGGCCGAGCGGAGGGTGAAGGACGCGAGGAAGCAGCTCGAGGCAGCGGAGGCCGGCGGCAAGTCCGACCCGGAGCTTGAGAAAGCCCGGAAGGCGCTGGAGGAAGCCCAGTGGGCGCTGGAGCGGCGGCTCAAGCCGCCCCGGCACGTGAACGCGGCGCCGGTCGTGGCGTGGCGGGCGTTCCTTGACGAGAACCCGCAGCCGCACTACGCCTACACCATCGGGTACCTGTGGGCCCCGGTTTCGCGGGGCGTCATTCCGCGGGCGATGCGGTCGATCAAGAACGAGCTGATCGAGCGGTTCGACGGCGACCTGGACCGGCTGAACCGCGAGTTCGGGACCCAATACCGCAGTTGGGGCGACGTGTTCCTGCGGTCGGAGGACTATCTGCTGAGGCGGAACAAGCCCGCCAACACGCCGTTCGCCCGTGCCCTGCGCGACTTCAAGAAGCGCCAGCCGATTGAGAGCCGCTACTACTTCACCCCCGAGGGCGCGTACAAGGAACTGCTGCTCAAGACCAAGTACTCCCGCAAGATCAAGACGTACAACAAGGAACACGGGACGGCGTATGCGTCGTACAAGGAGGTGCACCTCGACCGCCGCGTGCCGACCGGCCCCGGCCGGACCGACAAAGAACGCGAGGACTGGCTGGGATTCGTGCGAAAGGACCTCAACCTGCTCTGGATTCGGGCCACCGCCGCCGCCGCGCCCGCCTATCGGGCGTTCCTCCGAGCCAAGTACGCTGACATCGCCAAGCTCAACGAGAAGTACGGGACGACGTACGGCAGGTTCGACGACATCCCGCTGATCGACGAGCCGCCGGGCGAGGGGCTGGCCCTGTCCGACTGGACCGCCTTTCTCCAGGGCTGGGCGGACCCGGATGCCATCGACAAGTACCGCGTGTTCCTCAAAGGCAAGTACCGGGACATCGCCGCGCTCAACCGCCAGTACGGCACGGCCTACGGCTCCTTCAACGACGTCCCGTTCTCCGAAAAGGCCCCGAAGGGCGAGCTGGCCGCGGTCGACTGGAAGGCGTTCCTCCAGGCCTGGAAGGAGCAGACCGCCGGCAAACTCCACGTCCACATGCTGCCCGCGGACACCGTCCGAATCCACAGCACCGGCTTCCTGTTCCGCGATTACCTGAAGAAGCGCTACGTCACCGTCGAGAAGGCCAACACCGAGCTGGGCACGGACTTCGCCCGCTGGCTAGACTTCACCCCGCCGCAGCGCGATATGCACTACTTGGCCTTCAAGCAGCAGACCGGGCGGCTGCGAAGCGAGTTCGTCGTGCGCAACTACATCACCGTGTGGGACTTTATGGTCCTCCACGGGCGGGGCATTCTGAACACGGCCATCTACTGCATCCTGGCCGTCGTCGGGGCGCTGCTGGTGAACCCGCTTGCCGCCTATGCCCTGAGCCGATACAAGCCGCCCAGCGCCTACAAGGTCCTGCTGTTCCTCATGCTCACCATGGCGTTCCCGCCGATGGTGACCACGATCCCCGTCTTCCTGATGCTCCGCCAGTTCAGCATGCTCAATACCTTCTGGGCGCTCATCCTGCCCGGCCTGGCCAGCGGCTATTCCATCTTCCTGCTCAAGGGCTTCTTCGACTCGCTCCCGCAGGAGCTTTACGAGAGTGCGGCGCTGGACGGCGCCGGCGAGTTCCGCATCTTCTGGCAGATCACCATGAGTCTCAGCAAGCCCATCCTGGCGGTGATCGCGCTGGGCGCGTTCAAGATGGCCTACACCAACTTCATGTTCGCGCTGCTTATCTGCCAGGATCAGCAGATGTGGACGCTGATGGTGTGGCTGTTTCAACTGCGCCAGCGCAGCGGCCAGGGGGTGATTTTCGCGTCGCTCATCATCGCCGCCATCCCCACCTTCCTCATCTTCGCGTTTTGCCAGAACATTATCATGCGCGGCATCGTGGTGCCGGTCGAGAAGTAGGCAGGCGGGAGCCGCCGCCGGCCGGCCAATATTCTACGAGCGCTGCCGCTCGCGGATTGCGATGAGGGCCTTCATCATCTCCGCCATCCGGCCCGACCATTCCGCCGTGCCGAACGCGTCGTGCAACTGCCGATACAGCTCATACAGCTCGGCGTAGACGGCCTGGCTCTCGCCGTCCGGCTTCGCCTCGTAGGCCTCGTCCCGCACGCCGCACATGGCCGCTTGCGCGGCGGCGACGTCGTGGAACGCGCCCGCGGCGACCGCGCCGAAGATCGCGGCGCCCAGCGCACAGGTCTGATCGCTGCGAGAGACCTTCATCGGCCGCCCGGTAACGTCGGCGTAGATCTGCATCAGCAGCGGGTTCTTTGTGGCCAGCCCGCCGCAGTTGACGATCTCCCTGACCGGCACGCCGTATTCCTCGATCCGCTTGATGATCGTGAGGGCGCCGAACGCGGTCGCCTCGATCAGCGCCCGGTAGACCTCGTGGGCCTCGGTGTGGAGCGTCTGACCGATGAGCAGGCCCGTCAGGCGCACGTCCACCAGGATCGTCCGGTTGCCGTTGTTCCAATCGAGCGCGATCAAGCCGTGCTCGCCCGGCTTCAGCTTCGCTGCTGCTTCCATCAGGCCGTCGAACTTCTCGTCGGCTGTCTTGCCGTACCTCTCCGGGACAAGGTGATTGACGAACCATAGGAAGATGTCGCCGACCGCGGACTGCCCGGCTTCGATCCCGTAGAACCCCGGCAAGATCGAGCCGTCCACGATCCCGCACACGCCGGGAATGTCGGCCAGCTCCGTCCCGGCCGGTTTGACCATCATGTCGCAGGTGCTGGTGCCGAGGATCTTGACCAGCGTACCTTCGCGGACGCCGGCCCCGACCGCGCCCATGTGCGCGTCGAACGCCCCCACGGCGATGGCGATGCCCGGCTTCAGCCCAAGCTTCTCGGCCCATGCCTCTGACAGCCGCCCGGCGACGTGGTCAGACGGGACGGCTTTCTCGTACAGCCGCCCCCGTAGGTCCGCCAGCGCCGGATCAACCTGTCCGAGGAACTCCGCGTCGGGCAGGCCGTCCCATTCCTCGCAATACATCGCCTTGTGGCCGGCCGCGCAGACGCTCCGCACAATTGCCTCGGGCTTCGTGTTGCCCGCCAGCAGCGCTGGGACCCAGTCGCAGTATTCCACGAAGCTGTGCGCCGCGTCGAAGACCTCCGGCGCGACGTTCTTGCAGTGCAGGGCCTTGCTCCAGAACCACTCGGACGAGTACGTCCCGCCGCACTTGGCGAGGTAGTGCGGCCGCATCTCGGCGGCCACCTCCGTGATCCGCGCCGCCTCCGCGTGGCCCGTATGGTCCTTCCACAGCCACGCCATCGCGCTCAGGTTATCCTTGAACTCCGCCAGCATCCCAAGCGGCGTGCCATCGGCGTCGACCGGCATCGGCGTGCTGCCCGTGGTGTCGATTCCGATCCCGACGATGTCGTACGGATCGAATCCCGGATCGGCCCCTCTCGCTTCGTTAATCACCTCAGTGATGGCGGCGAAAGCGTCGATGTAGTCCTGGGGATTCTGCCGGGCGAGGTTCGGCTCCTTCGGGTCCAGCAGAATCCCGTCCTCGCCGGACGGATAGCTGAACACGTGTCCCGCGAGCTCCCGTCCGTCGGCCAGGTCGACGATCAGCGACCGGCACGAATTGGTCCCGTAGTCCAGCCCGAGAGCGTATTTCCCCATTTCCCTCTCCTCTCTGCGATCTCAGCGTGCTCTGCGGTGGATCCTCATCATGCAAAAGGGTTCTCGCTGGCGTAAGGCACGCCCGCCGGCCGCGGCGCGTCGACAGCGTCCACCCCCAGCAGCTTCACCGCATCGAACAGGATCTTGCCGACGTGCGCGAAGCCGACCGCGGTGTGGTGCGGGAACTGTTTCTCAAGAAGGACATGCCGGTAGAACCGCGCGAAGTTCGGGATGCCGACGATGCCGATGCCGCCGAACGAGCAGGGGTCGGCGTCGAGGATGCGCCCCTCGGCAACGTAGCTTTGCAGATGGCAATCGGCCGTGCCCTGGAGGCGGAAGCTGGTGACCGGCCCGGGCCTCAGCCGGCCTTCGAGTGTGCCGCACGTGATGTCCGGCTCCGCGTCCGGCTCCATCAGGCGGTGCATGATGAGCTGGTACTTCATCACGGCGTCGCACAGATGGCAGCTCGGGGTGTTGCCGCAGTGGAAGCCCATGAACAGGTCGGCCCGGTCGGCGCCTTTCAGATCGTGGATCTCGATGTCGTCGGGTACGGTGTTGTTGATGTCGAGCAGCGTGGCCGGCTGCAGCGACGCAAGCTGACACAGGTACTCGGACACGGCGCCGTAGATGTCCACCTCGCACGCGACCGGGATGCCGCGGCTCGCCAGGCGGCTGTTCACGAAGCACGGCACGAACCCGAACGCCGGCTCGAACGACGGCCAGCACTTGTTGGCATAGACGCCGAACTGCCGCGAGCCGAGGTTCTCTTCGAAGAACGCCATCAGCGCCAACTCGAACTGCGCCAGTTGCTCCAGCTTCTCCGGATGCTGGTTGCCCTCGCCGAGCTCGGCGGCCATGTCGGCGGCCACCGCCTCGATCTCGTCCTTCCGCTCCGCCACCGAGTTGTACAGCACGTACATATCCAGCTCGGAGTTCTCCATCACCTCGATGCCGAGGTCGTACAGCGGCTTGATGGGCGCGTTGCAGGCGTAGAAGTCCTGCGGGCGCGGGCCGAACGAAAATGTCTTCAGGTTCTTGATGCCGATCACCACGCGGGCGACGTCGGTGAAGTGCGCGACCATCCTGGCAATGTCCGCCGGCAGGCCGACCGGCCGCTCGGGAATGTGCGCCCGCAGGTTGCGGAGCCCGGCGTTGAGCGAGGCGTTGAGCATCCCGCAGAACGCATCGCCGCGCCCCTCGATGAGTGCGTCCTTGGCTTCCTCTGCCGCACCGCAGAGCATGAACGGCACGCCCATTTCTTTGGCGAAGATCGTTGTCGGGCCCTCGGGGCCGAAGTTGCCGAGGTAGATCGCAACCGCGTTGACGCGCTTCTCACGCATCTCGGCGGCGGCGGCCATCGCGTCCTTGCCCGACTCGATGATGACCGAGCACGGGACCACGGCGACCTTCGCCTTCTCGCACTCGGCGACGACGTGCTCCATCCGCCTCCGGCTGATCTCAATCGGGAAGCAGTCGCGGCTCACCGCGACCAGCCCCATCGTCACGTCCGGCGTGTTCTTCAGGTTGGTCATTTCGTGTCTCCTTTGCTCTTCTCAAGAGCCTTCTCTATCCGGTATATGGCGTGATACAGCGATTCTGCGAAGCCGGGACTGGCTCCCTCGCAGTGCTTCTTGAGAGCGGGCAGCGCCGCTTCCGCGTGCACCCCCAAGTCGCCGAGCCGGACGGCGACAGTCCGATTCTTCTCCTTCAGTGCCTTGACAAGGACTGGCACGGCTGGCGGCCCGATCTCCGGCGTCAATTCTCCGAGCGCACGGGCCGCCGCGGCGCGCATGTGTTCGTGCGGGCTGTCCAAGGCGTCAGAGATCGCCGGCAGGGCGCTTGCGGCGCGCGGGCCCAACTGCTTGAGGGCCGCCATCGCCCATATTCGGACACCCTCGTCCCCGTCCGTCAGCCGACGGATCAGCGTTGGCGCGAACTGGTCAGCTTGCTCGGGGAAATGCCCGACAGCGAGGCACGCGCTGGCCCTGACCCACGAATCGGGATCATTGAGACTGTAGCGGACCAGATCAGGGATGGCTTCCGAGGCCGCCGGTCCGATTGCCGCGAGCGCCCAAACCGATTTCTGGCGAACACCGGGGTGTCCGTGAAGGAGAGCGCGCCGCAGATCTGGAACGGCGTTCTTGGCAACCGGACCGAGCCGACGAATCACCCGGGCCGCGCCCATCCGACCCCACCAGCCGCCTTCGTTCAAGATCTTCCGGAGTGCCGGCACGACCTCGTTCGCATGCTGCTCGATGATGTGCGGCATACTTCTGAGCGTTTCACAACAGAGCGTCGAGACCATCCCGCGCGGGTCGTTCAAGCCTCTGATCAAGTGAGGCAACGCCGGAGCGCCGATGGCGCGCAGAAGCGCCTGCACGCGGTTCTGTTCCTGTGGACCAGGCCAGTGCTCAACTCCCCCTTCAGCGAATGCGTCGATGAGCGGGGGCACCGCGACCTCGCCCAGGGCGATGAGTTCCCCGGCTATGCGATCCACCTCCGAGGCGTCGGACGACCTGAGCGCGGTTCGCAGCTCCTTCACCAATTGCACGGCTTTGTACTCGTCGGTCGTCGTGTAGTGCCAGAACCACGCTCCGTAGCTCAGGAGGCCGATCAGCAGCACCGCGAGAGCCGCGATAGAGACGCGCTCGGCCGAACGCCACCTTACCCTCTCTGCGCGGACGCGCGCGAAGTACTGTGCTGTCTTCTTTCTTGAGTTCGTCGTGGCCCCCATTCTTCTTCTATCCCTCTTACCTGTTGGCGCCGAGTCGCTCTGCGCTATTTCCGCCGCTGCTTGCGCAATTCGGCGGCGGTCTTGACACGCTTCCGTGCCGGCCCCCGTGGTCCCTGTTCGTCGTGGCGAACGTGCCGTCACACTTCGACTTTCTCGGTCGCGGTCTTGCTCCGCCGGTCTTCGTCATAACGCGCTCGCAGCTAGTCTGACAGTTCCTGCTCCGCGAGCTTGCCGAAGCGGTGGGCGATGGCCAGCGCCGGGTCGAGCGGGACGTCGACGCCGACCGTGCCCTCGGGAATCTCGACCGCCGGCGTGGGCCGGAGCGACTTGCCCTGGAACTGTGGGAGCCACTCGCGCTCGGCCTCGAGCATCTCGGCGGTCATCTCGCGAATCGCCGCCAGCGTGCAGCACGCCGACGTGAGCGGGTCCAGCGCGACGGCGTTCATCACCAGCTCGGGATCGCCGGTCAGGCCCGCCTCGACGGCGAGCGCCTGCACGGTTACGTTGCTCTGGTTCAGCGCGGCGCACTGCGGCGGCAGGTCGCCGATCCGCACCGGATGCAGGCCGCGCGAGTCCACGAACACCGGCACCTCGACGCAGCAGCCGTCTGGCAGGTTCGTGATGTAGCCGTCGTTGCGGACGTTGCCGTTGAGGCGGAACGGGCGGTCGGTCTCCATCGCTTCGAGGATGTATGAGCAATACTCGACGCTCCGCCCGGACAGCTTCGCGGACTCGTGCTTGAGATAATCGACGCCCTGGTACTTCTCCGCGATCATCTCGCAGTACTTGTAGTAGGCGCCGGACGCGCCGCCGAAGTCCGGCTGGTCGCAATACGTCTCCAGCGCCCGCTCGCTGCTGCGGAACCACGGGATGTACTCGGACAGGTGGCCCGTGCTCTCGGTCATGAAGTAGCCGAAGTGCCGCATCACCTCGCAGCGGACCTTCTCGTTGACGTAGTACTCGGGCTTCTCGATGTTCTCGCGGAGGATGGGATTGAGGTCGCGGCCGTCGCGTTTGTCCTTGAGCGAGAGGAACCACGCCATGTGATTGATGCCGGCGCAGAGGAAGTCAATCTGGTTCTTGGGCACGCCGACGTAGCTGCTGATGAGGTCGAGCGTGGTCTGTACGCCGTGGCACAGGCCGATGAACGGGACGTTGCTCACCGTGCCCAGCGCGAGGCAGCACGCGGCCATCGGGTTCGCGTAGTTGAGCATCACCGCGTCCGGGCAAAGCTCTTCCATGTCGCGGACGATGTCGACCAGCACGGGGATGGTGCGCAGCCCACGGAAGATGCCGCCGGGGCCGAGCGAGTCGCCAATGCACTGATCCACGCCGTACTTGAGCGGGACCTCGTAGTCGACCTTGAACGCGTCGACGCCGCCGACCTGGATCATCACGATGACGTAGTCGGCGTCCTTGAGCGCCTCGCGGCGGTCGAGCGTCGACCACACCTTCGCAGGCAGGCCGTTCTCGTCGATGACGCGCTGGACGAACCGCTCCATCCGGTCGAGCTTCGGCTGGGTGCGGCTCATCAGGCACAGCTCGCTGTCCCGGAGCGCCTCCGTGGCCAGGATGTCCATCGAGAGCGTCTGGCAGAAGACCAGGCTCCCGGCGCCGATCATCGCAATCTTGGGCATGACTGTCCCCCTTTCTTGTCACCCGTGTTGAGCGGTCTGTGTGTGCTACTTCCGGCGCTGTTTGCGCAGTTCGGCGGCGGTCTTCACATGCTTCCGCGCCGCGCCTTTGTAGCTCCTTTTCGTCTTGATAAACGTACGATCGCGCTTTGACTTCTTCAATCGTCTCCTCGCTCGTCGGATGGCGTTCTTGTACTGCGGCAGCCACCGGGCCTGTTCAACCAGGAACTCGTCGACCATCTGCCAGATCTCGGGCGGGTTGCAGACGGCGCCCGTCAATGGATCAAGCATCATCGCCTGGCGCAGCAGCTCGTCGTCGCCGTGCACGGCGGCCTCGACGCCGAGCCGCTGGACGCTGACGCTGTTGTTGAGCACGCCGGCGCAGCCGAGCGGCAGGGCGCCGACGATCGGGATGTTCAGCCCGTTCGCGTCGACATAGCCGGGCACCTCGACCACGCAGTCGGGCGGCAAGTTGGTGATGCAACCGTTGTTGACGACGTTGAAGTGGCCCCGGTAGCAGCGGCCGGTTTCGAGCCCTTCGATGATATGTGATCCGTGCTCGCCGCCGCGGTGCTCGGGGCCGAACGTCCACGGCTCGGCCTTCATCCAATTGGGGAAGTCGGTCTCGAACCAGCGGCGGTTCTCGGTGCAGACGCGGAGGTAGCCGCCCGTCTCGCCCAGAATCCAACTGTCGAGCGAAATCCACTTCCGAATCTCGCGTGGCCGCTTGCGGTACCACGGGACGTATTCGCTCAGGTGCCCGTTCGACTCGGTGCTGAAGTAGCCGAACCGGCGCAGCATGTCGATCCGCACCTTCTCGGTCTTACTGTAGACGGGATGCTTCTCGAGCGCCGCGAGCAGCCGCCCGGTCAGGTCCTTACCTTTGTGCTTGATCTGGATGTACCACGTCTGGTGGTTGATGCCGGCGCAAACGATGTCGACCTCTTCGACCGGCAGGCCGAACGCGTTGGCGATGAGGCGGTGGCCGCCCTCGACCCCATGGCACAGGCCGATAGTCTTGACGCCGTGGCCGTACTTGTTGCAGGCCCAGGTGTTCATCGCCATCGGGTTCGAGTGGGTGATGAAGACACAGCCGGGCGCCGCGACCTCGGCGATGTCCTTGCAGAACTCGAGCAGCACGGGGATGCCGCGCTGGGCGTACATGATGCCGCCGGCGCAGAGCGTGTCGCCGACGCACTGGTCGATCCCGTAGCGCAGCGGGATGTCGATGTCGGCCTGGAACGCCTCAAGCCCGCCGACGCGGACGACGCAGAAGACGTAGTTCGCGCCCTTGAACGCGGCACGGCGGTCAAGAGTTGCGGTGATCTTCGACTTGACGCCGTTCGCCTCCATGTCCCGCTTGCACAGCCGGTAGACCATGTCCAGGTTGCGCTTGCTGATGTCGGTGAAGGCGAAGTGCGTGTTGTCGCGGAACTCCGGCACGCCCAGGATGTCGCGCACGATGCCGCGCGTGAACCCGATGCTGCCTGCACCCACGATTGCCACTTTCATCATTGTCTGATCCCCGCTTGTCGAGGGTTGTGAAATTGCCCAAGCATACGAGAGCGGTGCTTCTGTCCGAGAATCTTAGTGCCTGCTTCGCGAAAACGCAACCTCTCAGGTTGCCGGCCGTTCCGGCACTTGATGGAAGCGGGTCTCGCGCGCATAATACCCGTCCAGTCCTCTGGCGGATACCTTGGCATGATCCTGGCGGCATTGATCACCGAACTCCCCGCTCAGCTTGGGCAGATCTTCTATACGATCGTGCTGCCGATCCTCCTGATAGTCGGAATCGGCTGGATCATCCAGCGCAAGCTCGGTCTGGAGATGACCACGCTTCGGCGACTGAACTTCTACTTCGTCATGCCCGCCATCATTTACTACTCACTGGTCACCTCTTCGCTGACCGCCGGGATCGTCGGGAAGGTGGTCGGCTTCGCGCTGGCCTGCTTGTGCATTCAAGGGGTCCTCACGTATGCGGCGGCGCGTGTCCGCGGCCTGGCGCCCGACCTGCGCCGGGCGATGATGATGACGACGATGTTCCACAATTCCGGCAACTACGGCCTGCCGCTCCAGGACTTGGCGTTCGACCCGGTCGGCCGGGGCGGCGACGCGCGGGGCTGTCAGGTCTTCGTGATGGTCACTCAGAACCTGGTGAGCTTCACCGCGGGCATCCTGATTGTGTCCGGCGGCAAGAAGAGCCGTCGATGGCGGGAGAACCTGCTTCATATCCTCAAGTTCCCGCCGTTGTACGCGATCACCGCGGCGCTCATCACCGTGCTGATCGGCCGCTGGCTTGGCGAAGCGGCGCCGGGCGTCGCGGACAAACTCGCGCCTTTCTGGAGGGTCGTCGAGCGGGTGAAAGACGCATTCATCGCGGTGGCGCTGTTGACCCTGGGCGCCCAGCTCGCACTGGTCGCACGGCAGAAGCACAAGTACCCCGTGAAGCTGAGCGTCATCTTACGGCTGCTGTGCGGGCCGGCAATCGCGCTGGCGGTGATCTACGTGATGCTGCACACGGTGGGGATCAGCAGCTTCGTTGCCCAGGTGCTGCTCATCAGCTCCGCCACACCGACCGCGGTCAACTGCATGCTGCTGTGCCTGGAGTTCGAGAACCACCCGGACTTCGCGGCTCGGGCGGTGTTCTATTCGACGCTGCTGTCGCCGATCACCGTGACGCTCACCATCTTCCTGGCCCAGGGCAAGTTCCTGCCGGGCTTCTGAGCTCGGCGTATCACCGCTAAGTGAACGCATCGCGGCGGCTCCCGAGGAGCGGCAGATCGACGATCGGGAGCCGGCCCGGCTTGGCTTCGAAGGACTCGCAAACCGATGAAACGAACGACGACACTCGGCATCGACGGTGATGCTTTCCGCATCAACGGCCGGCTCACGTATGAGGGGCGGACCTGCCGCGGGATGAGAGTCGAGGGGCTGCTGCTGAACGCGCGGATGGTGCAGGGTATCTTCGACGATCTCAACCCCGAAACGCTGGGCCTGTGGGATTATCCCGACGGGCCGTGGGACCCGGGGCGCAACACGCAGGGCTTCCTCGACGCGATGCCCCGGTGGCGGAAGCGCGGGCTGCTCAGCTTCACGATCAATCTCCAGGGCGGCAGCCCGCAGGGATACTCGAAGGGGCACCCGTGGCACAACTCGGCGTTCAAGGCCGACGGCGAGCTGCGTCCGGACTACCTCGCGCGGCTGGAACGGATCCTTGACCGGGCCGACGTGCTGGGGATGGCGCCCATCGTCGGCCTCTTCTACTTCGGGCAGGACGAGCGGCTGGAGGATGAGGGGGCGATCACTCGTGCCGTCGAGCACGCCACCGACTGGCTGCTCGAGAAAGGCTACGCCAACGTGATGGTCGAGATCGCCAACGAATGCGATCACCGGGCTTACGAACACGCCGTCCTGCGGCCGCCGCGGGTCTGTGAACTGATCGAACTGCTGCAACGCCGGTCGCAAGGCAGGTTCCCCGTGGGGGCGTCGATGTGCGGCGGGAAGCTCCCGCCGGACGACATGCTCGCCGTGAGCGACATCCTGCTGCTGCATGGGAACGGCGTGCACGATCCGAACCGCATCCGCGAGATGGTGGATGAATGTCGGGCCGCGCCAAGCTACCATGGCCAACCCATCCTGTTCAATGAGGACGATCACTTCAACTTCCACCAACCTGACAACAACTTCCTCGCCGCCGTCAGCCGCCACGCCAGTTGGGGCTACTTCGACTACCGGATGGCAGGGGAGGACTTCGACGAAGGTTACCAGTCCGTGCCGACCAACTGGGCGATCAGTTCGGAGCGCAAGCGCGGGTTCTTCGGCCTGCTCGCGGAGATCACGGGCAGCGGATAACGCCCGGCCGGCTCACTCGGTATGTTCTTCCCCCGACGCTTTCTTGCCGATGAAAAAGAGGGGGAACGCAATGTCGCTGAGGCAGCAGGGCAGCCAGACGGCGAAGAACAGGATGATGAACATCAAGGGCAGCTTGGGAAGCCAGTTGTCCACCCGGCCGTGCGTGGCGAGGTAGAACAGCGAGGCCCACGTGCTGAGCAGGACGTGGCCGTAGTGCGGCACTTTAGTGCGGGGCAGGCAGATTCCGGCGGCGACGCCGGCCAGAGCCAGCGGATTCACCAACCACCATTTCTCGATGAAGCCGATGTGGAAGTGTCCCATTTCCGCCCCCACCAGCCAGCCGCCCAGGTGCGGAAGGATGATGTCGCTGATTGTGCCGATCCCCACCGAGCCGAGGTAGCCAATGACCACGGTCGGCACCAGGCGCCCCTTATACCTCCGGTACATCGCCGCAGTCACAAACGCGCTCAGCAGCACGTGCGCCGGATGCAACACATAGAAGACGTGGTGCGAGACTTCACGGGGAATCTCGGCGAGCACGATGACGAGCATGAGCGCGATGCCGCTCAGCGCCCCGAGCGCGGTGAACGGCGCGTGGCTCTTGAGCTCGCGAAGAATAACATCGTGTCGATGAGCGTCCACAGGCTCCTCTCCCATCCCGTCCATCAGGACCCGCCCGCGGCCGCGCAGGCGGGGCACAGTCCTTCGATCAGCACGCGCTGCCGTTGAAAAACATACCCACGTCTCCTGCCGCGAACGCGCGGTACGGCCAGCTCGGGCATGCACGTCGTCCGGCCACAACTGCGGCAGGAGAAGTGCGGGTGACAGGCATCCGCGGTGCAGCGGTCGGCCGTCTCGTACAGATGCTGGCGCTTGTTCACCAGCACCCTGTGCACCAGCCCCACACGGACGAACGCATCGAGCGAACGATAGATCGTCACCCGGTCCGCTCCCGGCTCGAGCCGGCGCATGATCTGCTCGTGCGAAAGGGGCCGCCGGAGTTCGAGCAACAGCGACAAGGTTTTCACCCGCCACGGGGTGCGGCGCAGTCCGTGCACCGCGAGCAGCCCGGACGCATCGTGCTGGTCGAACGGCATTTGCCTTCCCCCTATGGGTGGAGGGATACATGCAACTCTGTTGCATATACTACACCAGCCGCTCACGACGCGCAAGGGTTCTTCTCCGTCTTCTCCGTCCAGCCCCAGTTCGACATGGCCGCGCGGTCTCCCAAAGTGTGCGAGGCACACTTCCCACTCCCAGGCACACCGGCACACTTCCCCGTACTTCCCCGGATTGACATGCCCCGCCGCAAGGTTCCGCCTACCAATAGGTTATGTTCCTAAAGTGTGCCAGGCACACTTCCCGGCACACTTCCCACAGAACGGCCGGCAACGGTCGCGCCGCCCTGCGTGTGCTTGGGCTCGCGGGGCTTCACCCGCGGCACCTCGACGTGGGTGTCGATCTCATCCGGCAGCGGCCAGCGGATCTTCGAGATGTAGCGCTGAATCTCGTGCGGGCTGCATCGGCGATCGCGCGACTGGTCGGTGAAGTACCCGCACGGACACCCGTGCGCGCGGAATATCCACAAAGGTAGCCTCAGAGCCCTGTGGGAACCTGCGGGTGCTGGACAAATGACCGAAAACGCGATAGCATCGCCACAAAGGCCCACGGTGGCTGTGGGCCAGAGCCTATTTGGGAAATCTCGGTCCAAAGGAGAATCGCGTGAAGCTCTTGGCTCGCACACGTGGCCTGCGCGCGCTGGCCGTCCCCTTGCTGGTCGTCGCCGTGGCCGGCTGTCTCCAAATCGAGACGCATGTGAGGCTGCACCAGGACGGCAGCGCAACGATCACCGAGCGCGTCCAGTTCTCGAAACGTCTGCTGGAGTTTCGTGACAAGAACAACCCCAAGCTAAACATTGCCAGCCTGCTCGAGAAACAAGCCGTGCTGGACCGGATGAAGCACATGGGGAAGGGGATCAAGCTGGTCAGCCACAAGGTCCGCGACGCCGAGAAGGGCGCCCGCGAGTGCACGAGCGTGTTCAAGATTCCCCAGATCACCGACTTCCGCTACGTGTCGCCCTACCTGGGCAAGGCCGACTACGCGAAGGAGAAGGCGATCGTGTGCAAGACGTGGCCGTACTATGCGAACACCTGGGACGGCAAGCGGGCCGGCTGGATGGCCATCGGCTTCCATTCGCCGAGCCGGCGGTCGGGCAAGATCGGTTATAAGGTGCCCAGCCCTGCCGACATTCAGGTCTACCGGCAGCTCAAGCCGGTCTTCGCGGACATGTTGAAGGGCTTCAAGCTGAAGTTTGTGTTCGAGGGCTTTGGCCCGTCGGTGGTGCGGCGCGCCGGACAGCGCAGCCGCGGGACCCGGACGCACCTCGCGCACCTCATCGACGTGTCTTCCGAGAACCTCGACCGCTACGGAGCGAAGTTCCTCGCGAACGAGGAGGTCATGGCCGAACTGCTGCAGATGCAAATCAACGGCCCGCACGTGCAGGGCAACAGCGGCTACGGATCCACCAGCCAATTGTTCCGCTTCCATGACGGCGGCTGCGAGGTCCTGTTCCGTCCGTCGAAGCACTACTTCGACAAGCACTTTGTGGGCAAGACGCTGAATTTCGGCCGCTTCGGTTCGCGCAAGGCTGATTTCAAGAAGGACGGCTATCACCCCGAGCCCAACGGAAAGAAGAAGCAATGAAACGTGACGATACACTCCGATGGATTGCAGCCGCTTTGCTGATGCTCTGCCTCTGCGGGAGTGCAACGGCCCTCGCAGCAACAGCGGCTGACGTCTTGCCGGATAAGAAGCCCGCCGAACAGACAACGAGGGACCCGTACAAGGACATCTATGCGGGGTACAAGCCGCCGTTCTTGAATTTGGTGCGTCTCCCGTCGCACAAGCAGATGAAACTCTCGACCGAGCAGTCGTTCTTTACACTCAATATGATTCATGTCGATGACCGGGCCAACGCGCTGGTCAAGGCGGCGCTCCAGCGTGAAGAGCAGAGGCGCTTCCGTGACGCGCTCAAGATGTACCAGATCGTGATCGACAAGTTCCCGCACCAGTTCTATCGCGTGTCGAAGTTCGGCGTATTCGTGCCGATCTCGCAGTACTGCCAGCGGCGCATCCTGAGCTTCCCGGCGGGCGACCTCGCGTTCTATCGCATGCTGCACGACGCCCGAGCCAAGGAGGCGTTTGAGCAGGCCCGCCGCAAGCACTCGCTCATCGGCCTGTCCGAGGTCGTCGACAACATGCTCGCCACGTCCTACGGCAGCCCGGCCATCAGCGAATTGGGCAACGCGGCCCTGGACAGCGGGCACTACCTCGCGGCCCTCGAGAACTTCCGGACCATCCGCGCGTTCTTCCCAGCGGCCGAATCGCGGTCCCGCGAACTGGACTTGAAGGTCGCGCACTGCCGCAAGATGCTGGGCGCGACCGACGCGAAGATACCGGGCGGGGAGTATCCGAAGGACGCCCTGTCGCCGGCGGTGCGGCAGCAGCTCGAGCGGCTGGTGCAGACCGCCACGCCCGAGCGCAAGCCGTACCACTCGCAGCTAGCCAGCGCGCCTTACGTGGGGATGAACGACTATACATTGTTCCCGGCGAGCAAGGACCCGCTGGCGCTCGAGGAGCCACAGTGGGAGTACCCGCTCCCGCGCGGCCGGACCGACTTCTTCATCTTCTCGCAGCCCGTGGTCACCGAGGACAGCGTGATCTACCGCCACGACAACATCGTCTGCTCGCGGTCGATCCTCAACGGCGAGTTCCGATGGGTCAACGATCTGGGCGGCCGCGCGAAGTGGCAGCACTTCGAAGCCCGGCAGTATCCACTCGAAAAAGTCATCGTGCAGGACGGTCTGGTGTTCACGGTGATGTATATGGGCGGCCCGTCGCTGATCGCCCTGGACGAGGTGACCGGCCAGCTCAAGTGGGCGTATGGCCCGATCGTCGCGTCGACGGTCGAGGAGTCGCGGATGCGGTTCGAGACGGCACCGGTCGGTGGGCCGCGCTCGGTCTTCGCGGGATACGTGCTCGACAACATCGAGGGCGAGACGCACACGGACACCGAGTACGGCGTGATCGCGTTCGAGAGCACGACCGGGCGGATTCTCTGGCGCAAGCCCATCTGCCGGCTGGCCCCGGGCAAGTTCAGCGCCGGGTTCGCCGTGCAGCGCCGCAACCGGATCCGGTCGTTCATCTCGCCGCCGCTCTACAGCCAGGGCACGGTCTACTACTGCACCAACGCCGGCGCGACGGCCGCGCTCGACGCCCGGTCCGGGCGCGTCAAGTGGCTGATGCGGTATCCGTACTTCACGGGCGTGCACGACGCGACGCGAGGGTTCGGCCGCGGCGGCGGCGTGGTCTCGTACACCAACATCCACTGGGTCCCGCACGACCCGATGTTCTGGTTCAACCAGCGCCCGCTGCTGATCGGCGAGCGGCTGTATATTCTGCCCGTTGACGCCTCGTACATGATGTGCGTGGATCGCCGCACGGGCAAGGTGCAGTGGACCCGGCGGAAGGGGTTCCTGTACGACACGCACAGTTGGCGGCGGATCATACGCGTCAACGGCAACTTCACGCACTTCCTCGGCGCGTTGAGGAGCGGCGAACTGGTCTTCGCCCACAGCTTTATGACAAAACCGCCGCTGCTGGTCGACCCGAAGACCGGCAAGACGATCTGGCCGATTGTGGGGAAGCACCCGCCGACACGCGAGACCACCCACGCAATCGAGTACGAGCCCAGCCCGTGCATGAGCCTGAGCGCGCCCGCGGCTGGACTCGGCCAGTTCAGTTCCGTACCGGTCAACGGCGCGCATTACGAGATTGCCGGCCGGCCGATGCTGAGCGAAGACGGCAAACTGTACATGACGCAGTGGTACTACCACGGCTGGCCCTTCTACGCCTGGATCACGGCCCTCACGGTCTATGACCTCGAACAGCGCAAGGTCGTCCACCGGCGGCATTTCTACAGTGAGCGGCTGCGCGCCTACCTGCACCGCTGCGTCAACGAATGGGCGCCCAGGGTGCTCGAGGGTCTGGAGGACCTGCCGCACAAGGACGAAAAGGCCAAGCAGTACATCAAGAACCTGAAAAAGATCGTCGTCGACACCGTGCCCACCAACCGCTACCCCTCGTTCCTGCCGTTCACCCGGATGACGTTCAAGCGTTACGGCGCCCCGTTCGAGCTGCGCTTCGGGACCCGGACGGTGGGCATGGTGTACGGCAAGGCCGCGGTCGAGGCGGAACTGGCCAAGCGGACCGGGCCCCAGGCGGACTTCGCCAAGGCCGAGCTGGCGCTCGCCGACGCCCGCTATGTCGACGCCTCCGGCTTGCTGAACAACTGCCTGAGGACAATGTCGTCGGAGGACCAGGACTTCCGGGCCTCGGTCAACCAGCAGCTCTACCGCGTCCATCGGCGCCTCACCCGGGCGGGCATCCGGTCGGGCGACTCCGCCAGGGAGCTGGCCAACTGCCTGGGCATGAGCCGCACGGCGACCACGCTCGCCGACGAGGTCGAGACGCTCTTCGCACTGGCCGAGGCTTACGAGCGGCAGGGCAACTTCGAGAGCGCGGCGCGGTGCCTCCGCAGCGTCGTGAGCGTCTACGGACATCACGAGTATCCCATCGCCGAGCTGGCGGCGCTCGACCGCCCGGCGCTGATACAGGCGTCGCACACGATCCTCGACCGCTACGGCAAGCACGCCGACAGCCCTTGGTTTGGCAAGGAGTTTGGTCAGAGCATCGGCCTGCTGCGACGCAGCCTGCCGCTGTACTTCAGCACCGTGTCGCCGCTGCCCAAGCCGCTCACGCTGCGTGCCGGCGAACTGGCGACCGGACGGCTCCTGAGGCTGCAAACCGAATCGCCGGAGTTCAAGGCGGCGTTCGCGTCCGCCGCGGCGAAGGCCCTCAATGGGCGCCCCGACGACGACCAGCTATACCGCCTGTGGGAGTACCCCGGCACGCCGGCCGCGCAGACGGTCTTGAACACGCTCTTCGCCGAGGCGGCCAAGCGGGACGACGAAGCGGGGCGCCTGCTGGTGTGGCAGTTGGCAGACATTGCCCGCGTGTGCAACCTGACCGTGCCCACGCCGCTGGTGGCTCGGGTCACGGCGCCGCCGCCCGTGACCGCGTCGGTCCCGATCCAGTTGCCGCAGAAGCCCCGGCCCGTCGACCTGTCGGACGAACAGGGCATCAACTGGCTGGTGCTCGAGCGCCGCGGGCAACGCAGCCGGCTGCCGCAGCTTCTGTTCGTGGGCGGGCGGGTGCGCAAGCGGCTCGACAACAAGTTTGTGCTCGCCTGTTTTGACCTGTCGAAGAACACCGCGAAGCCGAAGTGGCGGATCAACAACATCCGCCTGAAGGGCACCGGGCAGGAGGCGGGGTTCTACCACGCCTTTCTTTACAACGACCTCGTGCTGGTTAACGGCCTGTATGATGTGCTGGCGTTCGAGCATCAGACCGGGGCGCTGCGGTGGCGCTTCCGCGTGCCGTTCAATTTCGAGATCAAGCACGCGCTGATGAGCGGCGACATCCTGGCGCTCAGCGGCAGGAACGAGACCGTCGCCCTGCACGTCAACGCGACCAGCAAGGCCGGCGAGGTGATCTGGCAGCAGGGCGAGATGGGCGACCTGTACTGCGATCCGTACTTCGTGGGCGACCGCTTCGTGACGGTGCGCAAGAACCCCTACAACGTGACCGTGCGCTACCGCGCCACCGGCAAGCTGATGGGACGGCTGGAGCTGCCCGACCTGAGCACGCACACCGGCCACCCCCTCCTCGAGAACGGCCCGAAGGCCTTGCCCGTCGCGCACGACGGACCGAAGCTGGTCGTCACCGACGGCTGGTACTACTTGATGGTCGACACCGACCGGATGGCCATCGACTGGAAGCGGCGGATCGACGCGAACGACGCCACGCGCGAGCCCGCGATGCGGTTTGCGCTCAAAGGCGGCTACCTGGCCGTGCTCAAGGAGGACTACGACCAGAAGGTCATCTACATGCTGTCGAGCAAGACCGGCAACGTGTTGTGGCACACGAACCCGAAAGACGCCCACTCGCCGCAGCCCATTCACTCGATGTACATCGAGGGCGAACACGTCTACGGCATCGGCGTCTACCCGGGCCAGGGCTTCTACTTCGTGAAGCGCGAATGCAAGACCGGCCGGCGGCTCTGTCGGACCACCGTCAAGGGCTACGCGGGCAAGCCGGCGGTCAGCCTCGTGCCGTGGAACTACAACGGCCGGGCGGTCGTGCGGGTCAAGGACCGGCAGGATTTCGAGTTGAACGTGTTCGACATGCAGAACGGCAAGCGGCTGCACGTGCTGAAGGAGAAGGGCGTGGGGGAGTTTGGCCGGCACGGCAACGTCTCGGCCGCCATACAAAGCGGCCGGCTTGTGTTCATGGCCAAAGACAAGCTGAACCTGTAGGACGCGCGGTCACGCGTTCAGCGGTTCGTCGGAGCGGCTGTGGAGAGCGGAGCGTTCCCAGGGCGTTGCCCCCCTTCGGTCGTGAGCTCAGGGCCGAACGGTGGGCTGTTGGATTCAGCCCTTTCAGGGCTGGGCACGCTGCCGGCATCGTGTTCCCAGGGGGTTGGCGTGTCTTCGCCTTGGAGCGACAACCCCGACGCTTGGGCGGTGGCACCAGCTTCGTTACGGTCGCTTTCAGTGCCCGCCAGCTTCGCTGTCCGAAGCACGTCAGCTTCACAACGGGCCAAGGGTACCCCTTGGCGGCCGCGAGCGATGTGGCGGCCACTCCGGTCGCCCTACGGGCTCCCTCCGTTGCCGCCACATCGCAGCCCCTGCTGCCCACCGCCGCCGTGCTCAGGGGGGTACGATGTACCTGCTCGTTTCCGAAAGCCCCGCCGTCCGCAGTCGGGCGGCGCAGCCACTCCCGGGCTAGCAGGCCGCCCAGCAGGCGGGCCAGCTCCTGCATCTGCTCCTGAATCTCCGGATGCTCAACACCATCGGGGGCCTCTGGTTCGTGCTCCTTGGGCTCCATAGCGGTTCTCCTCATGACTGCCGGGCTGCCCGAGCCGCGCCCGAAGGCGCGGCCCAGGCGTCCCCAATGATCATCGTTCCACTTCACTGCGGGCCGAGCCATCCGCATCGGACGGACCGACCGTCTATGTGCCTTACTCCTCTGACGGAGTAGGCGTAGCCCGGGACTGTGAACGATTCACTTCTGTGCGTCTCTGTGGGCTGGACCGTCCTCGTTGGCCGGAGCAGCCAGCGGTCTCTGCCGTGGTGCGGGCAGTTGCGGCGTCTCGATCTCTGCCAGCTCTTGGAGTTGCGCGAACACCTCGGCATCGTCCGGCGGTGCGTTCGCGTAGAGCTTGAACAGCAACAGCGCGATGACAAGCGGCGCGATCACGGCCGCGGCCAAGGCGATGAAGAACCATCCGCCCGACGACTCGCGCACCGCGGCGGCTTCCTCCCTGGCTTCACGGGCCATCTGCACCGCGTCCTGAGCCTGTCCCTCCCGAAAACTCCGTCCGCCGCCATATTACTGGACTTACGGCAGCATGCAAGTATTCTCCGGGGAGCCACTGCAATACCGTTCCGGTACTTCCGAGAGTAACCGATGCTGGTCTTCCACGCTTTGTTCGGCCTGCTCCGCCTCCTCGTTTCGGGCAGGGCCGCCCTTGTTGCCGAGGACCTGACCTTGCGCCAGCAACTGGCCGTGCTTCGGCGGAGCGTCCAATGGCCCAGGCTCCGGAATCGGGATCGGGTCTTCTGGGCGTGGCTGTCGCGGTTCTGGAAGGGCTGGCGTTCCGTGCTGGTCATCGTGCAACCCAACACGGTGGTCAAACGGCACCGGGCCGGCTTCCGGCTTTACTGGCGCTGGAAGTGGCGGACGACGATCGGCAGACCGAAGAAGGATGTCATGGTACGCAACCTCATCCGCGACATGTCCCGTGACAACCCGACATGGGGCGCTCCACGCATCCGTGCCGAGCTGCGCCTGCTCGGACACGACGTGGCCGAATCAACGGTTGCCAAGTACATCGTCAGGAGCAGGAAGCCGCCTTCGACGACCGGGAGAAGCTTCCTCGCCCAGCACGCCAGCCAAATTGCCGCCATCGACTTCTTCACCGTGTACACCATCACGTTCCGCGTTCTCTACTGCTTCATCATCCTCGACCATCACCGCCGCCGAATCATCCACTTCAACGTCACGCCGAACCCGACCGCCAAGTGGACAGCCCAGCAGATCATCGAGGCGTTCCCGTACGACACGCCGCCGCGGTTCCTGCTCCGTGACCGGGACAGTGTCTATGGTGACGTGTTCCGCCGGCGCGTGAAAGGCATGGGCATCGAGGAAGTCATCACGGCCTACCGCTCGCCCTGGCAGAATCCATATTGCGAGCGCGTGATCGGCTCCATCCGCCGAGACTGCCTCGGCCACATGATGATCTTCAGCGAAGAAGGCCTGCGGCGGCTCATGGCCGA
>CAZDHT010000054.1:0-24299 GCA_964505325.1 uncultured Planctomycetota bacterium
CCAGCTTCTCGTTGACCGCCATAAAATCCCGCAACTCCTTTACCATCTGCTTCCTCTCCTCGCCGAGCGCCGTCTCCTTGGCTTTGATGGCCGTCACGTCGGCGTTGTTCTTTGCGATCTCCTGTTGCTTCTTGCGGAGGTCATTGACCTGCTTTTGCAGCGCCGTGATGTCCTTCTCGCATTCCTGCCATTCGGGGATCGCTCGGGTGGTCTGGTCGGCCTTCTTCCGAAGCGTGTCGAGTTCCGCACCGATCTTCTTCAGCTCGTCGTTCTCGCGGTAGGCCTTGACGAGGGCGGCAAGCGTCTTCCCCCGCAGGGACCGGGCCTGGGTGCCCGCGTCGGCCGCCGCCTTGACCTCCTCCGTGAGCTGTTTGATTTCGTCAATCTTGAGCAGGGCCTCGTCGGTTTGCTTCTGGAGGTCGTCCCGCCGGTGGGCGAATTCCTTGCCCACCTCGCTCTTGGCGGCCACGTCTCGGGCCGTCGTATCCAGCTTGCGGATCTTGTCTCGAAGTTCGTCGCCCTTCTTGCTGAGCCCGGCGGCTTCGTCGCTGAGCTTCTTGTACTCCGGTATCGCCAGCTTGGCCGCCTCCAGGTTCTTGCGGGCCTGGGCGATCTGGTCGCTCATCTTCTTCAGGTCGGCGTTCTCCCGGTACGCCTTCATGCGGGCCCGCAACAGCTTCATTTGGATGTCGCGCAGTTGCTTCCCCGGGTCCTTGGCGTCCGGCGGCTCCGCCGCCAGCAACGGAGCTGCAAGCAACGCCAGCAAGGCAATCACGGCAACAGTGCAGCGCATCGCGGCCTCCTTCCCCCACCCAACAGGCCGGCAGACGGGAACGGGCAGTGGGGCTCCCCCCGTCCGTATACCCCCAAAGAGAGCCGGGCGTGATTCCCGCAAGGGGCGCAGGAAGCGCCAGGCAAACACCCGGATTATAGGTGCTCGCCCTCGCATGTCAACGCTCGCTCCCGCCTCTCCCGATGCGGGCTCTCTCCCGCTCACCCTGCACATCGCCCTGCCAATCTGCTAGAATTGTCCTGTGGACATCTGCTGAAACCGTGGTCGGCGCTCTTGGAGCAGCATTGGCGATGAAGGACAGAGAAAAACGAACGCGGATCAGAAAGACGGTGGCCCTCGACAAGCGTGAAGTGAAGAGACTTGCCAGCCGCATCTGGGAGCTGGCGGAGTTGGCGCTGCAGGAGAAAGAGTCGTCGAAGCTCCTGGCGGATTACATGACGAGCCGGGGCTTCAAGGTGACGTGGCCGTTTCGGGTGTTGCCGACTGCGTTCAAGGCAACGTGGGGAAAAGGAAGGCCCGTGATCGGTTTCCTGGGAGAATACGACGCGCTGCCCGACTGCGGCCTCGGGCCGGGCACCAACGGCCACGGCTGCGGGCACAACCTGCTCGGCACCGCCGCGGCCGCCGGCGCCGTCGCCGTGGCGCGGCTGCTCGACGCGAAGAAGAAGCCGGGGCGTGTGATCTACTGGGGCTGCCCGGCGGAGGAGGCGTTCGGCGGGAAGATCTACATGGCCCGCGACGGCGCCTTCCGCGGGATGGACGCCACGCTCTGCTGGCACCCCGGCGACAAGACTTGCGTGCGGGCCGCTGGCGGCTCGGCGCTGGATTCGGTCACGTTCGATTTCTACGGGCAGACCTCCCATGCCGCGGGGGCGCCCGAGAAGGGCCGCAGCGCCCTCGACGCCGCGGTCATGATGGACGTCGCCGTCAACTACCTGCGCGAGCACGTGACGGAGGACGTGCGCATTCACAGTGTGATTCCCCAGGGCGGCAACGCACCGAACGTGGTGCCCGAGCATGCCCGCATCTGGTACTACACCCGTGCCAAGACCCGGGAGCAGGTGAACGAGATCACGCGGCGGGTTACCCGCTGCGCCCGGGGCGCCGCGATGGCCACGGGGACGGCGGTCAAGGTCAAGATGCTGTCGTCCTTCTACAACCGTCTTCAAAACGAGGCGATGGCGGAGACGGTCCGGCAGAATCTGCTGCTGATGGGGGCGCCGCGGGCGACCGAGGCGGATCGCAAACGGGCGAAACGGATTCGGAACGACCTGGAGTTCGCAAAGGGGGTCGATCTGGAGACGGGTACGAAGCAAGGACGGGCGTCGAGCGATGAGGACACCGTGTCGTGGCTGACCCCGCTGGGCGGCTTCGCGGTGGCGTGTGTCGCCAAGGACACGGCCGGCCACCACCGCGAGTACACCGAGCAGGTGAACCTTCCGTTCGCCCACCGGGCGGCGGTTCGTGCGGCAGAGGTCTTTGCGGCGACGGCGTGGGACCTGTTCACCGACGCCCGGCGGCTGCGGAAGATTCGCGCCGAGTTCAAGAAGGGCACCAAAGGTTTCAGGTTCGACCCGCTGCTCGGCAAGAAGGCACGCCCGCCGAAGCAGGACATCTACGAGTAACGGGCACGTCTGGAGAAGTGACGATGATGAAGGCTGCGGACAAGAAGAAGCTGGTCAGGAGGCTGGTGGCGCCCGAGGCGAAGGAGGCGTCGCGGCTGGCCGGCCGGATCTGGGAACTGGCGGAGCCGCCGTTCCAAGAGAAGCAATCGGCGAAGCTGCTGGCGGACTACCTGGGAAGCCGGGGCTTTGGGGTCACGTTTCCGTTCCGGATGGTGCCGACGGCGTTCAAAGCGGTCAAGGGCCGGGGCAAGCCCGTGATCGGCATGCTGGGCGAGTACGACGCCCTGCCCGACTGCGGCGAGAAGCCGGGCACGTACGGCCACGCGTGCGGACATAACCTGCTCGGCGTCGGCGCTGCGGCGGGCGCCGTCGCCATCGCGAATCTGCTGGCGGCGAAAAAGAAGCCCGGCCGGGTAGTGTACTGGGGCTGCCCGGCGGAAGAGGCGCTGGCGGGCAAGGTGTACATGGCCCGCGACGGCGGGTTCCGCGGGATGGACGCCTGCCTGTGCTGGCATCCGAGCGGCGAGACGTGCGTCAAGGCGGCGGGCGGCTCGGCGCTCGATTCACTTGTGTTCGAATTTCGCGGCCAAACCGCGCACGGCGCCTACGCACACGCCGGGCGCAGCGCGCTCGACGCCGCCATGCTGATGGACGTGGCGGTCAATTACCTCCGTGAGCACGTGCCGGAGAACGTCCGCATCCACTGCGTGATCCGCGACGGCGGCAACGCGCCGAACGTCGTGCCCGAGTACGCGAAGATCTGGTACTACGTTCGCGCCAAGGACCGGGCCGAGGTGGACGAGGTCGCGCAGCGGCTGGTGTGCTGCGCCAAGGGCGCGGCGATGGCGACCGAGACCAAAGTCCGGTTCAAGAAGATCACCGCCATGTACAGCCGGCTTCGGAACGAGACGCTCGCGGAGCTGGTGAGGGACAACCTGGTGCTGATGGGCGCGCCACGAGCGACCGAAGCGGATCGGAAGCGCGTCAGGAAGCTCGGCAAGAAGGGCACGTTCGCCAAGAGCGTTCAGAAGGAGATCGGGAGCGAGCCAGGACGCGCGTCGAGCGACGAAGACAGCGTCTCGTGGCTGGCGCCGCTGGGCGGCTTCACCGTTGCCTGCGTGGCGCAAGGGACGCGCGGCCATCACCGCGACTACACGCGGCAGTCGAACCTGCCCTTCGCGCATCGCGGCATGATGCGCGCGGCGGAGATCCTTGTGGCGACGGCGTGGGATCTGTACGCCGATGGCCGGTGGCTGCGGAAGGCCCGCGCCGAGTTTGAGAAGGGGACCCAGGGCTTCAGATACAGCCCGCTCATTCCCCGGAATCAACGGCCACCGGTGAAAGGGGTGTGACGGGGCGTTACCACCGGACGGTGGCGGAGGCCCAGGTGAGGCCGCCGCCGAAGGTGGGCATTACAATGAGGTCGCCGTCCTTGATCGAGCCGTCGCGAACGGCCTGGTCCAGTGCGAGGGGGACCGACGCCCCGGACGAGTTGCCGTATTCCTGCAGGTTGATGTAGAACTTGTCCTGAGGGACGCCGACCCGTTCGGCGACGGCTTGGAGAATCCGCAGGTTGGCCTGGTGCGGGACGATCCAGTCGATGTCGCGTACAGAGAGGCCCTGCTTCTCGGCTGCAGCGACGATGACCTCCGACAGCCTGGTAACGGCGAAGCGGTAGACCTCGCGGCCGTGGATGACCTGGAGGTGCTCCTTGTTGTCCAGCGCCTCCTGGCAGAACGGGCTCTCTGTCCCCCCGCAGCGCAGGACCATTGACATCGCCGCGTCGCTGTAGCCATCGGACATGGTGAACACGTCGAGGATCTCGTGCTCGCCGTTGGTCGGCTGAAGGACGGCGGCGCCGGCGGCATCGCCGAACAGGATGCAACTCGTCCGATCCTCGTAGTTGGTGATCTTGGTCATGCATTCGGCGCCGACGACGAGGACCGTGTCGCGGTCCCCCGACGCGACCAGCGCCCGGCCGCTGCGGAGCGCGTACATGAATCCGGAACACGCGGCCGACACGTCCCAGCACGGGGCGTTCAGCGCCTTCAGCTTCTTCTGGATGAAGCAGGCGGTCGACGGGAAGTTCATGTCGGGACTGATGGTGGCGACGATGATGGCGTCGATCTGGTCTGGGGTGACGCCGGCGTCCTCCAGCGCCACCCGGCTGGCCTCGTAGCCCAGATCGGAACTGGCCTGGTCGGGGCGGCAGCGCCGGCGTTCGCAGATGCCCGTCCGCGTGCGGATCCAGTCGTCGGAGGTGTCGACCATCTTCTCGAGGTCGGCATTGGTGAGCTTGTCTTCCGGAACGTACGAGCCCGTTCCGACGATGCCAACTCTTCGAAGGGGCATAGGCCTCGAATCCCGTCTACATGGTTGCCGTCTTCACGTCGGATTTGCTCTTCACGCTCCGTACTGTTTCGATGATGCGGTCGTTGATCTGCTTCTTGCGCAGGTCGGTGGCCACGCGGATGGCGTTGCGTATCGCTTCGGCATCTGAGCTGCCGTGACAGATGATGCAGATGCCGTTGACGCCGAGCAGTTGCGCGCCGCCGTACGCCGAACTGCTGATCTGACGGTACACCCGTTCCAGCGCCGGAGCGCACAGGCGGGCGCCGATCCGGTAGGCGAGCCTCTCGGTGAGCTGGGTGCGGAGCATGCCGACCACGGCTTCGGCGACGCCTTCAGCGACCTTGAGCAGGACGTTGCCCACGAATCCGTCGCAGACCACGACGTCGACCTTGCCATAGAATATGTCTCGGCCCTCCACGTTGCCCGCGAAGTTGAGCGGGGACCCGGAAAACAGCGCGTGGGTCTGCTTGGCCAGCTCGTTCCCTTTGGCGTCCTCGGCGCCCACGTTCATCAGCCCGATGGTCGGGTTGGGCTTGCCCAGGATCGTCGTAACATATTCAGCCGCCATGATGCCGTAATCAAACAGGTGTTCCGGCTTAGGCTTGACGTTGGCACCGACGTCGATGACGATGCAGTTGGGGCCCTTGATGGTGGGAAAGTGGGCGGCGATGCCCGGCTTGCCAATGCCTTCCAGCCGGCCCATGGCAAGGGCGGCGGCGGCGACGGCGGCGCCGGTATTGCCGGCGGACACGATAGCATCCGCGTCGCCCGCCCGGGCCAGCTCGGCGCAGCGCCCGATGGAGGTGTTGCCCTTCTTGCGCAGCGTCTCCACCGGCGAATCCGCCATCGAGACCACTTCGTCGGCGTGTTCGACCCGCACCCGTCCGGCAGCGTCGGGGAGGGAACGGAGCAGTTCTTCGATCTGCTGCCGGCGCCCGACCAGTATAACCTCCGCCTCGGGCGTCTCGCCGGCGGCGCGGACAGCGCCCTCCACTACGACACGCGGGGCGCGATCACCGCCCATCGCGTCGACTGCGATCCGCATTCGCCTACTTCTCCTTCTTGGGAGGGGCGACCACGGTGCGGCCGGCGTAGCTGCCGCAATTTGTACAAATGGTGTGGGCTGGGTTCATCTGGTGGCACTGACTGCACTCGACCAACTGGGGGACGGCCAGCACCTGGTGAGTTCGTCTCTTTCGCCCGCGTGCCCGGGAATGACGGCGTTTTGGGACGGCCATACCTTCTGATCCTCGCACCCAAGAACAAACGCATCCACAATCCTGCAACAGCCCACAGTTCTCGAAATAGAAGGGTAGACAGGATTGCAGAAGCCGTATTTTAGGCACGCACTCTGGGGCTGTCAAGGGAATTCGCCGAGGGTTTCGGCCGAGGGTTTCCACACGACCGGTCGTGCAGGGGCGTCGGCGAAGCGAAGACGAAGTTGCGCAGAACAAGACGGCTTCGCGGGCCGATGCGGGCACGGGGGTGGGTGACAAGGACTCGCCCCTCGCCCTTACAGGCAAGCCGAATTGACTTTCCACGGCGCTCGCCTATAATCGTTCGAGATCCGTCCTTCGTTCTACGAGAGTGCGTTATGAAGGTCAGTTGCGACTGGCTGTCCCGGTATTGCGAGCCGGTGCCTCCACCCGACCAGCTCGCCAGGATGCTCCCTGAGCTCGGGCTGGAGGTGGACACTGTCGACCAGGTCGCGGGTGACACGGTGTTCGTGCTCGAGATTGCGGCCAATCGCCCTGATCTGCTGTCGATGATCGGCGTAGCGCGCGAGGTCGCCGCAGCGACCGGTGCTGAGTTGAAGATCCCCGAGGTCGATTTGCAGTGCGGCGGCGAAAACGTCGCGGGCCTGACCCGGGTCGACCTCAACGCGCCCGACCTGTGCATCCGGTACACCGCGCGCCTCGTCACCGGCGTGAAGGTCGCGCCCAGCCCGATGTGGCTCCAAGAGCGATTGGCGTCCATCGGCCTGCGCCCGGTGAACAACATCGTGGACATCACCAACTTCGTCCTGATGGAATGCGGGCAGCCGCTCCACGCGTTTGATTTCGACAAGCTCATCGGCAAGGAGATCGTCGTGCGCCGGGCGGCGCCCGGTGAGGAGATCACCGTCATCGACGGTACGGTCCACAAGCTGACGGCGGAGATGCTGGTTATCGCGGACGCCGAGGTGCCGACTGCGGTCGCCGGCGTGATGGGCGGCCTGGCGACCGAGATCGGTGACTCCACGACGAACGTTCTCCTTGAAAGCGCGGTCTTTCTCCCCGCCAACATCCGGCGCACTTCGCGCGCCCTCGGCCTGGCCAGCGACTCTTCATACCGATTCGAGCGCGGCGTCGATCCGAACGGCGTGGACTGGGGCTCCGTTCGCGCCGCCGCGATGATCGCGGAGATGGCAGGCGGCCAGGTCGCACCGGGGGTCATCGCGGTCGGTGAGCCGGTGCCGGAGGCGCAGGTGGTCACACTTCGCACCGCTCGCACCGACCTGGTGCTGGGGGTGAGCATCCCGGCCGAGGAGCAGCGGGCGATGCTGGAACGGCTCGGCTTCACGGTCGTCGCGGAGCGGCCCGGCGAATTTGATCTCAGCGTGCCGACGTTCCGCCAGGAAGTCAGGCGAGAGATCGACCTCATCGAGGAACTGGCCCGCGCCTACGGATACGAAAAGATCCCGGAGAAGACGCGGATGCGGGTGCGAGCGGTCCCGGTGCAGAAGTTCGACAGCGCGGCGGCCCGGGTCCGCGAACTGTGCACGGGGATGGGCTACTCCGAGGCGAGGACGTCGAGCTTCATCTCGCCCGACCTGGCAGCGCGGTTCACGTACTGGTCGGCGGAGGCGAATGTGATCCGCAATCCGGTCAGCCGCGAAGATCCCGCCCTGCGCACAAGCTTGATCCCCCTGCTGCTTCGGGCCAAGAAGCACAACCTGAACCGGGGCACACCCCGCGTGGCGCTCTTCGAGCTGTCGCGGGTGTACCAGACAGCCTCGGGGGTGCCGTCGGAGCGAACGTGCCTGGGGTTGGTGGACGACGGCGGCTTCGCATCACTGCGCGGCGCGCTGGACGCCCTGTTCGATCATCTGGGCGTTTCCGGCCAGGTGGCGTACGCCGAGCACTCCGACGCGAACCTTACGGCGGGCAGATCGACGAAGCTGTTGCTGGGCGGCCAATCCCTGGGGGTGGCCGGAGAGATCACCACTGAACTGGCCAATCTGTTTGACCTGAAGAGCGCGCCGGCCGTGGCCGAACTGGATTTTGATCTGCTGCTGGGGTCCGCCAGTCTCGAACGCCGTTACCACCCGCTTCCGAAATTCCCCCCGGTCCGTCGCGACCTGTCCGTGGTGGTCGATGAAGACGTCGCCTGGGCGGCGCTGTGCGATTGCGCGGACACCGAGGGCGGCGAGTTGAGCGATTCGATTGCATTCCTGAGCGAGTATCGCGGGGAGCAAATCGAGCCGGGCAAGAAGGCGGTGGCGTTCTCGATCACCTACCGCGCTCCGGACCGCACGCTCACCGGCGAGGAGGCCGACGAGGCCATCGCCCGGGTGGCGCGGGCGATGAAGGACCGGTTTGGCGCCGAGCTGCGCGCCTGAGCCAAGCCGCAGACTGCCGTGGTCTTGTGCATGTGACCCGGGAAGCACCACATCGGCGGGGCAAGAAGGTGTCAGGCGTCCTTTCACTTGGCTGAAGTGCTGGAAGGCAGCTAAGAACATTAGCCCTGCAACTATGCTGCTGCTATAATTATAGTGCGGGGGCGAGGATGCCCACGCCGCCCGAGTCGGTGTACGTTGCGGAACCCGGTTTGCTTGCTGTCGAATGAATCCCGAAACGCAGAGGATTTACGAACGCCTGATTCTTGAGCACAACTTGGTCACGCCGGACCAGTTGGCTGCGGCGCAGCGCCTTCAGGCGGAGTCCGGTGCGGGGCGCAAACAACCCAAGACACTGCTCGAGATCCTGACCCGACAGAGCTGGGGCGACCGCGCCAAGCTCCGCGACATGGCGCACCTGGCGGCCATCCGCTCGGGCGCGGAACGCATCTCGCTCGGCGGCTTCGAGTTGCTCGAAAAAATCGGCCAGGGCGGAATGGGCGCCGTATACCGGGCCAGCCAGGTCAACATGGGCCGGTTCGTCGCGCTGAAGCTGATGAGGCCCAAGCTGGCCCGCGACAAACGATACCTGGAGCGGTTCCTGCGCGAGGCCAGGGCCTCGGCAAAGCTCGGCCATCCCAACATCGTCGAGGGCATCGACGCAGGCCAGGATAAGGGGTACTACTACTTCGCAATGGAGTTCGTCGACGGCGACTCACTCCGGCGAATCATCGACCGTGAAGGCCCCCTGCCCGAGCAGCGTTGCATCGAGATTGGCATCGAGATGGCGCGGGCGCTCGAACATGCCGCCAAGTTCGGAATGGTCCACCGGGACGTCAAGCCTGAAAACATACTGATCGAGTACGACACCGGTGTCGCAAAACTGGCGGACCTGGGCCTGGTGAAGTCCTCCGCCCCCGCCGACATGTCGGTCACCCAGATGGGCGTGGCGCTCGGAACGCCCAACTACATCAGCCCGGAACAGGCCAAGGGCGAAGAAAGCACCGACATCAGGAGCGACATCTACTCGCTCGGCGCTACGCTCTACCACGCGGCCACAGGCACGCTGCCGTTCTATGGTAACATGGCGGCGGTGGTGCTCAGCCAGCACTTGTCGGCGCCGCTGGACCCGCCTCAGCAGCGGAACCCTGAGTTGTCCATCCGGTTCTCCCGCGTCATCCAGAAGATGATGGCCAAGAAACCGGAGCACCGTTACCAGACGCCGTCGGAACTCGTCGCGGAGTTCGAACGAATCTCAAGAGGGGAACAGCCAGGCGCGGTTCAGTCGAAAGTGCGGCGCCGTCACCGGCGGCCGGACACGGCCGCCGCCTTCAAAAAGCCGAAGCTCGCCGCCGCGATGATCGGCGGATCGCTCGCGGTCACCCTCGTTCTGGGGATCGTCCTGGTTTACGTCCTGGCGGACAGGACGAACTCGAAGAGCGCCCAGGCCACGGCTTTCTACCAGAGCGCCGCCGAGCTGGTGACCAGGCAGCCGACAAACTTCGCGGATATCGCCCACAATCTCAGGCGGTGCATCGAGCTGGACCCGCAGGGCCCGTACGCCGATCGGGCACGGGCGTTGCTGAAGACGGCCGAGTCGTTCCAGGTCCACGCCGAAAAGGCGGAGGCGGTGGTGGCAATGGTCGGGTCGTTGCGCGGCTTCACCCGGCACCTCAGAAGCGGCGAGGAGAGCTGGTTCGACGCCATCAGGGGTATGACCGAGGTGGCGGCAAAAGCCGCCCGGGAGCCACCGTACGCCGACGCTATCCGCGACTACATCCGAACCACCTCGCGTCAGGTCATGAAACACCTGATGCGGCATGCGGTCTCCGAGCCCACCACCGTCCCGCGGGTGGCCAAGTGGCTGGATGTGGTGGCGACGGCCGCGCCGGCCGGCATGCTCGCCGATGAATGCAAGGAGAACAAGCGCAAGCTGTCGAAAATCCTGCACGACAACGCGGATCACATCCTCGACAAGTCCGCCTCGAAGGCCGAGGAGGCGGCCGCAAAGACGGGACGCTTCGGCGCCGCCATCGACGCGCTTCGCTCCAGCATTCCCAAAGAACTGATGACGAAGCGGCTGGAAGCTTTGATCGAAAAACGGGTCCAGGTCACGCTCGAGCACGCCGCCCGGCACGTCGAGAAGCGGAGAGAGTACGTGTGGGTCCTGCTCGACAACGACGCGCTGGAAAGAGCGCGCGCCCAGGCCGAGCAACTGAAGACGAGCCTGGGTGTTCCTGCGCTCCAGCCGCAGGCCGAGGCGCTGTGCCGGACGACCGACGCCGCCAAGGATTTCCTCCCCCTTTTCGCCAAGCTCAAGGAACTCGACGCCGCGAAGCCGAAGGACCCGAAGGCGATCGGCGCGGCCGCTCTCGACTTGAAGAAGCGGTTTGGCAAGGATCCCTACGTGGCGGACCGTTTGAGGAAGTACAGCGGCGCCATCGATAAGTTCACGGCCGGGGAAAAAGTCTCGACGAAGCTAAAGGCGGCGGAACAGCTCTTCGCTGCCGGGAAGTACGACGAGGCGGATGCCGCGATCACCGACGTCCTGCGGGACCGGGCGCTGACCGAATCTGAGCGCCGAAAAGCCGTTGCCCTCCGCGCCAAGCTGCCGCCGATGTACGGACTGATCCACGCGTTGAAGGCGGGGTTCTCGGCGGTGCGGCTGCCGGCGGAGAATGTGCCGCTCCGACTGAAGGGCCGCTCGGAGCCGACGCTCTGCAAGATCACCAAGGTGTCGGACAAGGCGCTGATCTACGAGACCAAGGCGGGCCGGGCCGAGGCGGCTTGGTCGGCACTGGGCCACGCGGCGCTCTACGACCTCGCACTCGGGAAGCTGCGGCTGGTCAAGGATGACGACGCGAACGCGTTGTATTGTCTCGGCGCGTATTGCTATGGCGAGCAACAGATCGACCAAAGCAGCCGGCTGCTCACGGCGGCGGTAGAGTTGGCCAAGAAGCGCACCGATGCCCAGATGCCGGGCCGTGCGGGGCTCATCGCGTCGGCGGAAGCGATACTCCGGAAGATTGGCGGGATCGCCGCCCACAAGGAGATGAAGCAACTCGGCGAGCGGGTCAAGAACGTCAAAGGCTCCCGGGAGCTGGACGACGCCGTCCGCGCGTGGGAATCGTTCCGGAAGAAGCACTCCGGCTCGGATTACCTCAAGAAGAACGCCGCGGCGCTGGGGAAGATCGGCGCGGAGCTGAGCGACGCCATCGTTGACATCCGCACCGGCTCGATAATGAAATCCATCGCCAACGGCGAGTGGGCGAAGACCATCGCGCGGCTGGAGCAAACACTCGACGAGACCGGGAGAATCGCGCCGCTCTCCGGCGCGCGGCGGACGTCGATAGAGGGGCTCATCCGCTTCGGCAAGCAATACCTGGTGGAGGACATAGT
The DNA here is from genome assembly GCA_964505325.1 of uncultured Planctomycetota bacterium. Taxonomy (GTDB): domain Bacteria; phylum Planctomycetota; class PUPC01; order PUPC01; family PUPC01; genus CAZDHT01. The sequence goes on from CAZDHT010000054.1 coordinate 11,768, forward strand.
CTATCGTGAGGTGTTCGCGGTGCGGCCATGGCGGAGCCTCCGCTCTATCACGCTCAAGACGCACGCGGATCGCCAGGTCGCGAAGCGCGCCCTGCGGTACAGTAAGATATTCGACACCAACGTCGACTGCCAGGCGGACGCGGCGCAGCAGCGCCGGTATGCGACCCACGAGCAGCGCGGCGAACGGACGGAGTGGGTGAGAGATGTCAACACCCGGCTGGCGCGGTTCAACGCGGTGTTCACGCACTGGCCCAAGGAGCGCGACCATTGCGCCTGGGCGGAGGTCGAAGCCGCCCGTGAATTCAGACACACCGGCGGCAGCGGGAACATCATGACCATTGCTATGATGGACGCCTTCCTCAAGTTCCGCCGCAGCGCACCCAAGAGCGCCCGCGCTCAGGCGGAATACGAGCGGGTGCAGGCCTACATTCGCAGCGCGGCCGACGTCCCCGTGTTCCGCGCGTTCGCGATTCAGAAGGCGAAGCAACTGATGACCGACTGCCGGGGCACCGATGACTTCGCTGCCCGGTTCTGCCTGGTCGCCGCCGAGCAGTACGAAGCGGAGCGCGACGACCCGAACGCGCTGAAGTACTTCAAGAAGCTGATCGATCCGCGGTCCAAGTTCAAACAGTACGCCTGGCACGGTTTCCTCGGTCGCGGGCGCATCCATGAGCGCAAGAAGATGTACCCGGAGGCGCTTGCCGACTACGATACCGCGCTGAAGCGGTCCTCGGGCTGGCCCGACGGTCAGCGCTGCGCCCGGGCCATCGTGAACCTGTGCGTGCGTTCCGGCAAGCTGAACAAGCCTGCCCACGCGGAGAAGGCGGTCAACGAGGTGATCCGCCGCGCCAACCAGCCCAACCAGATTGATTTGACCCGAGGGCTGCTCGAAAAGAAGTAGAGCCGGCGCCCGGCCGGCCCCGCAAAGGAAGTGCTCGGCCTATGCTCGTCGATGTCGCCTGCGCCGTCGTCCTCATCGCGTTCGCGATCCTGGGCGCCTGGCGCGGCCTGATACGCCAAGTCTTCAGCCTGTTGGCGGTTGTGATGATCGCGCTGTTCGCCGTGCCGGTGGGCGTGGCGGTGGCGGGGCCCATTGCAGAGGGCTGGGGCCCGGGGGCCGCCACCAAACTGAAGATCGGGTTGTCGCTGGGCGCCGCGCTGGCCATTTACATCTTCGTCAAGCTCATCGGCGGGGCGGCGGACCATGCGATCGGGAGGCGGCGCGCGGGAGGGGGAGAATCACAGCTTGCCCCGTGGAACCGCTACTGGGGCGCGGCGCTCAGCGTTGTCAAGGCGGCCCTCCTCTGCTGGCTGATTGTGTGCTTCTTTACAGCGTTCCCGGACCTCGCGCCGGGCGCGACGGCCCGCGTCCGGAAGTCGTGGTCCGGGCGGACCACCCAACTGTTCAACCCGTTTGAGCGCTGGATCGGCTCCGAAACGCGGCTGGCGATGCGGTCCGCGCTGGTTGACCTGTGGAAGCTGAAGCGCTACCCGGCCGCGTACCGGAAGGTGATCCGGGAAGAAAGCATTCAGCGCGTGCTTGAGCACAAGCGCATTCGGGAACTGCTCGACGAAGGGAAGGGGAACATCATCGCGGCGCTGGCCAGCAGGGAGTTCCGGGAGTCACTCAGCGACGTCGATTGGGCGCAGGTCGCCGACGTGACAAGAGAAGCTCTGGCAGAAGCCGAGAAAGAGTGATCCTGGGGGCGGGCGGCAGCCTGGAATTGCCCCAGGGGAATTCGCCGCACTGCGTGCCGCGGGCCCCATACTCCCACTGCTCCTGGGTGGGCAGCTTCTTGCCGGCCCAGTCTGCAAACGCTGCGGCGTCTTCGAAGGACACCAGCACCACGGGGCATCGGCCGCGGCCCTCTGGGTGAGGTCTGTTGTCAGGGGAGCACGAAGCGGCGAACAGCGCCATCGCCACGATAAGCACGTGGTCGATCCAATGTGTCCGTGTTGAGCAGAGTCTCATAGCCTTGACAACCATGGACCGGCCCATTTCCGCCCAGCAGGCTCATCCCACTCCTCTCTCGGGCAACAGGCCCGCCAACACACTTAGGCCACCCGTTACCTCGGACATCATAGCAAGTGCTGCGCCCGTTTGGAGGAGAAAGCGAGATCGCGTAAGCAACTCAGCAACAAGGTGTTACATCTGCGCCCTCACCGTCGATTGCAGAAAGCATGTCATCATGCCGTGTCATGCGGCATTGAGTGTGGAGAAATTCCGCACATTGTGTCCGGCCCGGGGAGTTGGAAAACGACCGAACAGGCCGACGCCGCCCTGCGGCCGAGACAGCGAACCGCCCCCGGATCACGGGCTCTGATCTCGCTCCCGTCGCAGGCTGCGTCCCGCTATCGCCTTGTGGCGGGCCCGCAGCGCCGCCAAACACCCGTTTCCGGTGAGCGTTTCCGGTGCGCAGTCCTTGATTGTGTGCACGGGGCGTGCTATGATGCAGCCCGCCCGGGACGGCAAAGGCGGAGACAAGCGAACATGTCCAGATTCAGGGCGGACCGGCTGGCGAAGCTCGAGCAGATGAGGGCCATGGGCGTCGAGCCCTACGGGGGCGCGTACCCCGATACGTCGGCCGCCGCCCAACTGGTCGCCTCGTATTCGGCCGACGAGGAGGGCACGCGTGCCAGGGTGGCCGGGCGGCTGGCGGCGATTCGCGGCCACGGAAAGTCCACCTTCGCGGACGTGCGGGACTGGTCGGGGAAGATCCAGGTTCATGTCGGCCTCGACCGGGTCGGCGAGGAACAGTACGCGCTCGTCAGGCTGCTCGACATCGGTGACATCATCGGCGCGGAGGGACAGCTCGGCCAGACCCGCACCGGCGAGGTGACCGTGTTCGCCGAACGGGTGACGATCTTGTCGAAAGCGCTGCTGCCGCTCCCGGAAAAGTACCACGGGCTGAGGGACATCGAGATTCGCTCGCGCCATCGTTCGCTCGACCTGATCGCCAACCCCGAATCCATGAAGCAGGCGCTCGACCGCAGCCGGATCGTCAGCGCCATCCGGCAGTTCCTGATCGACCGCGGGTTCGTCGAGGTCGAGACGCCCATGATGCAGCCCATCCCGGGCGGCGCTGCGGCGCTGCCGTTCATCACCCACCACAACGCGCTGGACATCGACCTGTACCTCCGCGTCTCGCCCGAGCTGTACCTCAAGCGGCTGCTGTGCGGCGGGATGGAGCGCGTCTTCGAGATCAACCGCAACTTCCGTAACGAAGGTGTCGACAGCAGGCATACCCAGGAATTCACCATGCTCGAAATCTACCAGGCCTATGCCGACTACGAGGTGATGATGAAGCTGGTCGAGGACATGGTGACGCGGGTGGCGAGCGGCGTGACGGGCAAGCTGAAGGTCCGGTTCGGCGAGCAGGAGATCGACTTGGCGGCGCCGTGGCCGAGGCTCCGCTTCGGCCAGGCGATGGAAGACTACGCCGGCGTGGACATGTTCGATGAGGCGGCGGTCCGCGAGAAGGCGCGGTCGCTCGGCGTCGAGGATGCCGAGACGGCGCCGCCGATCGCGTTGATCGATGAGGTCTTCAAGCTGGCCGCCGAGCCGCATCTGACCGGCCCGGTGTTCCTCACCCACCACCCTGCGGAGCTGGCGCCCCTGTGCCGGCGCAGCGCCGAGGACCCGCGCGTGTCGGAACGGTTCGAGGTCTTCGTCGCCGGTTTCGAGCTCGGCAACGCGTACACCGAGCTGAACGACCCGGCCGTTCAGCGGCGCGAGTTCGAGAGACAACTCGACCGGCGCGACGAGGGCACGGTCGGCCGGATCGACGAGGACTTCCTGCTCGCGCTCGAACACGGCATGCCGCCGGCCGGCGGCATGGGCGTGGGGATCGACCGCCTGTTGATGTTGTTACTGGAGAGAACATCCCTCCGTGACGTCATCCTGTTTCCGCTCATGCGGCCCCCGCACATGCGGCCCCCGCACATGCGGCCCGAGCAGCCGCAGGGCGAAGCCACACCGCCGGAACCCTAGCGGATGAAGAAGTACCAGGTACTCCTGAGCCAGAGGTACTTGCGGTCGCGCGTGGTGAACATCATCGCCATCGTGGCCGTCGCGCTGGGGGTGACCGCGCTGATCATCGTCTCGTCGGTAATGGACGGCTTCGCGCGGGACATCCAGCAGCGCATCCGCGGGATCATGTCGGACATCGTGATTGACAGCGGACAACTCGTTGGGATTGGGGACTACGAGCGCCTGATGCGGCGGATCGAGAAAGTGCCCGACGTGAAGGCGTGTGCCCCGCTGGTCGAGTGTCCGTTCGTGTTGATTCGCAGGGGCAAGCAGACGCGGTTCGGCCAGCTCCGCGGCATCGACCTGGAGCGCGAGAAGAAGACCAGCGAGATCGAAGCGTACCTGAAGCGCCTCCGGGACGAAGTCGAAGAACAGCAGGACGAGCTGGGCGAGCTGCAAGCCGGCGGCGGTTCCGGGACGGACGCGCGCCGCCGCAAAGACTACAACTGGCGCAAGTTCCTCATCGCCAGATCTCTGGCGAGGGAGACGCTCAATTTCAGGCGCAGCAACGGAGAAGATCCGAACGGCCCCGGCGCGATCGTCGGCATCGAGCTGGCGGTCCTTCTGCGGGGGCTCGCCGCAGGCGACCGGATCAGCGTCACCTCGCCCACGGCCATCCTGGAGTTCCAGGCGCAGGACTTCGAGGTGGTGGGCGGCGTTCGGTGCGGCCACTACACCTACGACAGCCAACTCGTGTATGTGTCGCTCCAGGCCGCACAGGACCTGCTCGGGCTGCCCGGACGGGTCACGTCCATCAGCGTGCGCTTGCACGACATCCAGCGCGTCGAGCGGGCCAAGGAGGCGATCACCAGGGCCATCCGGAACCCGACCGCGATCGTCGACCCGGCCGACCCGGATGATCTCAGGCGGCTGAGTACGCCCGTCGGCACGTGTACCGTCGAGCAGGACGGGGAGACCCACTGGATCCGGGTCAAGCCGGGCGGCTCCGGCCTTTCCCAGAGCGCCACGGTAGTTATCCGCGGCCTGGCCCCCATTCTCAGCAGGGCCGACGAGCCGACCGCGATAGCGCTGGACGTGCGCCAGACGCAGACCGAGGAAGACCAACCCACCGGGTACCGCGTCATTCTCACCGACTCGGGCGGGCGCCAGTTCTCCACCTGGTGGCATCCGCCAAGAGCGCGGTCGCCGTCTTATGAGCTGGCCAACTTCGCCTCGGAGGACGGGCTCGACCTCCTGGACCCAAGCGACATTACCGCCGCCGCGATCGAGGTACGGGGCGCGCCGCTCGAGTTCGCCAACATCCGGTTCGAGGACAACTGCAAGGTGGCGGTGAACGCGTGGCGGGAGAAGCCGGCCCTCCTCAATCTACTCCGCGCCGTTGACGTCGAGAGGTACATCCAGGTCATTATCATGTCGCTGATGGTGGTGATTGCGGGGTTCAGCATCATGGCGATCCTGTGGCTGATGGTGAGAGAGAAGACACGGGACATTGGAATCCTGATGTCGCTGGGCGCGACGCGCGGCGGCATCGTGCGGATCTTCCTGTTGAACGGGCTGCTGATCGGGCTGGTCGGCGCCGTGCTCGGGCTCATCGCGGGCTGGACCATCTCGGCGAACCTGAACGTGATCGAGGACAAGATATTCGAGTGGACCGGGTGGCGGGCGTTCCCGCCCGACATCTACTACCTGGACGGGCTCCCGCACGTGGAGGACCCCGTGCACTTCATCTCGATGGCGCTGACCGCGGCGGCGGTCAGCCTGGTGGCGGCGCTGTGGCCGGCGATCAAGGCCTCGCGTCTGGACCCGATCGAGGCGTTGCGCTATGAGTGACCTGCTGGTCGCACAGGGCATTGTCAAGGAGTATCGCGAGGCGGGCAAACCGCTGGTGGTGCTCGACGGCCTCGACCTGTCCGTAAAGCGCGGCGAGCTCCTCGCGGTCACCGGCCCTTCGGGGGTGGGCAAGAGCACGCTGCTTCACGTGCTCGGCTTGCTTGACACGCCCACGCGCGGCCGGGTAACATATGGCGACACCAAGTTGGGCGCGGCAAGCGAAGGCGTCAGAGCGCGGCTGAGGAACACAGAGTTCGGGTTCGTCTTCCAGTTCTACCACCTGCTGCCCGACCTCGACGCGCTGGAGAACATCGTGCTGCCCCGGATGGTGAGGTCGAACTGGCTCGGCTGGCCGGCGCGGCGCCGAGACGTCCGCGAGCGAGCCGAGGAGCTTCTGGCGGACATCGGGCTGGCGGACCGGGCTTCGCACAAGCCGGCGAAGCTCTCCGGCGGCGAGAAGCAGCGCGTGGCGATCGCCCGGGCGCTGATCAACGAGCCGAAGATCGTCTTCTGCGACGAGCCGACCGGCAACCTGGACGAGAAAACGAGCGAGCAGATTCACGAGCTGCTCTGGAAGATCAACAAGCGGATGGGCACGACCTTTGTGATCGTAACCCACGACGAAGCGCTCTCGGCACGGTGCCATCGCATCGCGCGAATGCATGAGGGCAAGATCTCGGAGATCATCGCGAACAGGAAATAGGGAGGCTCGGGCATGGGCTTGAAAATCTACTTGAACGGCGAATTGGTCGACGAAGATCAAGCCAAGGTCTCGGTCTTCGATCACGGCCTGCTCTACGGCGACGGCGTCTTCGAAGGCATCCGCGCGTACAACGGAAAGATCTTCAGGGAAGACGAGCACGTCAAGCGGCTGTACAGTTCCGCCAAGGCGATTATGCTCGAAATCCCCCTCGCGCCCGAAGAGTTCAAGAAGGCGATGTATGACACCATGGCCGCCAACGGCCTCACCGACGCCTACATCCGCGCCGTCGTCACGCGTGGCGTGGGGGACCTGGGGCTCGACCCGAGAAAGTGCCCCAAGCCCACCGTGTTCATCATCACCGCCAGCATCGAACTATATCCCGAGGAGTTCTACCAGAAGGGCCTCGACGTGATCACCGCCGCCACCAGGCAGAAGGCCTGCGATTCGCTCAACCCGCGGATCAAGTCCTGCAACTACCTCAACAACATCCTCGCCAAGATCGAGGGCATCCGTGCCGGCTGCATCGAAGCGATCATGCTTAATGCAAAGGGTGAGGTGGCCGAGTGCACCGGCGACAACATCTTTATCATCGTGGACGGCGTGCTCAAGACCCCGCCGCCCGACGCGGGTATCCTCCAGGGCATCACGCGCGGCGTGGTCATGGAGATCGCCCGCGCGGCCGGGATGCCGGTCCAGGAAGTCCCTCTGACCCGCTTCGACCTGTACACGGCGGATGAGTGCTTCCTCACCGGCAGCGCGGCTGAGGTCATTCCGGTGGTCACCGTTGACGGCCGGCAAATCGGCGACGGGAAGGCGGGTAAGACGACGCTGGAGCTGCTGGCGAAGTTCAGAGAGCTGACGAAGGAAGGATAGCGTACGGATGGCGCGCCGCGGGGCCCCGCTCGTCGGCGCCAAAAGGGCCGCAATGTGCCGAAGGGGGTTACGATGCCGAGCTTAATCATTGAGACCGGGCCCGCGGAAGGCAGGATCTTCAAGCTCACGGGCGAAGCGCAGTCCATCGGCCGCGAAGGCGACATCCAGGTGCTCGACACCGCGGCCAGCCGAAAACACGCCGAGATATTCAAGCTGGGCGAGATGTTCCTCATCCGGGACCTGGAGAGCCGGAACGGGACCTTCGTGAACGACGTGAAGATCGCGAAGGAGACCGCGCTGCGCTTCAAAGACCGCATCCGCATTGGGTCGTCGCTGCTCCTTTTCGACAAGATACCGGCCGGCGATCAAGCCGTCAAATTCGTTCAGGACGAGCCTGCCGCCAACAGCACCGTCGAGATCCGGCTGGGCGACAAGGCAGCCCAGGTTGTGGCCGGCGCCGCCGGCGCCCGTGCCGGCTCGACGATGAACCACCTGTTCACGATGTACGAGGTGGCGCGCGTGCTGGGCCGCGAGAACAAACTCCAGGGCGTCGTGGAGAAGGTGCTCCAACTGGCGGTCGCTTCGGTCAAGCCCACCTACTGCTACATCTTCATCCGCGACGAGGCAACCGGCAACCTGTCGCCCAAGGCGTGGCGCGACCCGATAAAGGCCAAGCGCCGCGAGATCAGCCGCTCGATCGTCACGCGGGCCATGCACCTCAGGCACTCGATCCTCACGGCGGACGCGGCCGCCGATTCGCGCTTCGATCAGAGCGAGAGCGTGGTGATGGGCGCGATCCGATCGGTCATCTGCGCCCCGCTCGTTGCGCGCGACCGCATCAATGGTGTGCTCTACATGGGCCGGGACAGCGCGACCAAGCCGTTCACCGACGCCGACCTGGAGCTCGCCACCGCCATCGCCTTTCAGTCCGGCATCGCTCTGGAGAACGTCGCCATACACGGCGAGCGGCAGACGGAGTTGATGGCGCTGGTGAAGATGCTCGTCGGCGCGATGGACCTGCGGACGCCAGAACTGCGCGGGCATTGCGAACGGGTGGGCGCCTACGGGGCTGCCATCGCCGAGCGCCTGGGCCTGTCGGAGGAGGAATCCCAAGACGTGATACTGGCCGCCCTGCTCCATGATATCGGGAAGGTCGGCATCACCGAGCCGACGCGGGTTGCCGTCAGCACCGCGCTGGGCCAGCCGGTGCCGGAGCAATTCTGCCACGCGTTCCTGGGCGCCAAGATGCTCGAGGAGTTGCCCGGCCTGGCACGGGTGATCCCCGGGGTGAAGTCTCATCACGAACGCCTCGACGGGTTCGGCGGCCCCGAGGCGCTGTCCGGCGAGGACATCCCCCTCATCGCCAGGGTCGTCGCCGTGGCCAACCGGTTCGACCATCTCGCATCCGACCCGCAGCAGACCGGGAAGCCGCTCCCCATCAGCGAGGCGCTGGCCACCATCGAGCAGCCGGGCGAGGGCCTGGACGACGCCATCACCCACGCCATGGTCGAAGCGCAGACCACCGGGTCGGGCATCCAACAGCCGAGGCTCGTGCTCCAGGACTTCTGTTGACAGGAGGGGCACGTTCCCGGCGGTACGTCTTGAACTCCGGGCTCTGGGCCGATGACGCCGCACTATCTGATTGCGTTCGACAGCTCCTCCTTGCCGCACCTGTTCACAGACGTCCTCGTGATCGGCTCGGGGGTGGCGGGGCTCCGTGCCGCCATCGAGGCGAGCCGTCACGCCGAAGTCACCGTCATCACCAAGGACGAACTCAAGGAGAGCAATACCGACCGCGCCCAGGGCGGCATTGCGTCGGCGTTCGGGCCTGACGATTCGGTCGGGCAGCACGCGGAAGACACCATCTCGGTCGGCCGCGGTCTGTGTGACCCCGAGACCGTTCGGTTCGTCGTCAGCCGGGGCCCCGAGCTGATCCGTGAGTTGGGCGACTGGGGCGCGGTCTTTGACACGAAGGGCGGTGCGTTTGCGCTCGGCCGCGAAGGCGGCCACCGGCAGGCGAGAATCGTGCACGCAAGAGGCGATGCGACAGGGGCGGAAGTCGAACGCACCCTCATCGCAAAAGCGCGCGAATGTGAACGCATCCGCACGATCGAACACACGTTCGTCGTCGATTTGCTCACTCAGGACAACACGTGCCTGGGCGCGGTCGCCTGGTCGCAGGGACAGGGCATTATGCTCATCTGGGCCAACGCGGTCGTCTTGGCCTCCGGCGGCGCCGGGCAGGTCTTCCGCGAGACGACCAACCCGCGAATTGCGACGGGCGACGGCCTGGCCATGGCCTATCGTGCAGGCTGTGAGCTGCGCGACCCGGAGTTCGTCCAGTTCCATCCCACCACGCTCTACGTCGCCGGCGCGGCGCGCGTGCTGATTTCCGAGGCCGCGCGAGGTGAGGGCGGCATCCTGGTCAACAAGACCGGCGAGCGGTTCATGGCGCGGTACAGCGAGATGAAAGAGCTGGCGCCGCGCGACGTGGTGAGCCGTGCTATCCTCGCCGAAATGCAGCGGACCGCCGACACCAACGTCTACCTCGACCTGACACACGTCGGCCCCGCCCGCCTCGCCGCTCGCTTCCCGCACATCAAAGAGTTGTGCTTGCTGTTTGACATCGACATCAGCGAGGACCTGATCCCCGTGAGCCCCAGCGCCCATTACATGATCGGCGGGGTGAGAGCAGGCATCGACGGACGGTCGACGGTCCGCCAGCTCTACGTCTGCGGTGAAACCGCCTGCACCGGGATGCACGGCGCCAACCGGCTTGGCAGCAACTCCCTGCTCGAGGGGCTGGTGCTTGGCAAGAACACGGGAGATGCGGCCGGGTCCGCCGCCGCGCTCAAGCGCCCGCCGGCGCCGCACAGAATCCGCGCCCCGCAACGCCCGTCGGGAGCGGGGCAGATCGACCTCGATGACGTGCGGAACTCGCTCCGCAGTGCCATGTGGCGCAACGTGGGCATCGTTCGAGACGCGCAAGGACTCGATCGGACGCTGGGGCGCACGAAGTTCTGGTCCGGCTACGTTCTGGCAAGGCAGTTCGAGAACCCCCGCGGCTGGCGAATTCAGAACATGCTCACCCTCGCAGACCTGATCACCCAGGTGGCCCTGGAGCGCGAGGAAAGCCGGGGGGCGCATTTCCGCTCCGACTTCCCCGCACCATGCGAAGAGGCCCGCCACAGCACCGTCCGGATGCCGGAAGAATGACCCGAGGGCCGCCGGTCCCACAGCGCCGCGGCGCGCCGCGCATAGCAGCCGCCACGGGCGCCGAAACGCATTGTCCCTGTAAAGCCAGCCCGGTATAATCGGCGAACCCACGTCTCGTCCTCTTGTGAGGGGAACCGAATGCCTGATTATGAAGGCCTGAAGAAGCCGTTCCAGCCCAACGGAAAGGGTCTGGTCGACAACATCCTCAGGAAGGGCACGCCCGACCGCGTCTACAACCTCGAGCTGTTTCACGACGCCGAGGTGAGAGACGCCATCATCGGGCGCTTCGGTCTGGAGGACGGCCTGAATCCCGACGATCCGGATTTCGGCCGGAAGCGGTTCCTCGCCTTCCATCGCTTTCTCGGGTTCGATTACGTCTACGCCCACAAGGTCGGGCAGGACTGGCCGTTCCACAACGAGACCACGGATGACACGGCCGAGCTGACGCGAGGGCGACGGAGCTATCGTGACGAGCACGCCGGCCCGATCACCAACTGGGAAGAATTCGAGAAGTACCCGTGGCCCGACCCTTACGCCCCCGAGATGACCAGCGAGATGGAGTGGTGGCAGGAGAACGCACCCGACGACATGTGCCTGGTCGCCCGCGGCCTCGGCGCGTTCTGCGAGTTTCTTACCTGGCTGATGGGATACGAGACGCTGTGCTTTTCGCTGTACGACCGGCGCGACCTCGTCAAGGCGATCTCCGATCGGCTGCACGAGTACTTCCGCGTCTGCAACCAGCGCATGCTCGAGTTCGACCGCGTCCGAATCCTCTTCCCCAGCGACGACATGGGCTTCAAGAGCGGCACACTCATCTCGCCGGACGACACGCGCGAGTTCGTCCTGCCCGGCCACAAGATGACCGCACGGATGGCCCACGACGCGGGCCGCGCGTGCATCCTGCACAGTTGCGGGAACCTCAACGAGATCATCGACGACCTGACCGACGACTGCCAGATAGACGGGAAGCACAGCTTCGAAGACACCATCGAAGACGTACGTCAGCTCAAGCACACCTACGGCCGGAAGACCGCGCTGCTCGGCGGGATCGACGTCGATTTCCTCTGCCGCGCCGACGAGCAGGCCATCCGCACCCGCACCCGCGAGACCCTCGACATCTGCCAGCCCGGCGGCGGCTACTGCCTCGGCACCGGCAACAGCGTCGCCAACTACATTCCCCTCGACAACTACCTGGCGATGGTGGACGAAGGACGACTGTACGGCGGGTGAGCGCACGGATGCTTGGGGGCCCGCGAGCGCGCGAACGCAACCACGCGGCGGTGTCGGACCGAGCGCGGACAACAAGAGGCGGCATAGTCTCTGCTCTCTTCCAGCTTGACATTTCGGACAGTATATGATAGTAAATAATAGACAAAGAGCGCCCGTGATAACGCGACAGATTCGGAGGACAGAGGATGGACGCTGCGACGGATGGCCGCAAGAAGCTCGAATTGCTGCGAAAGAACCTTTCGGGCGTGATCCGGGGAGTGGATGAGTGCATTGACATCGTGACCATCGCGCTTGTCGCCGGCGGGTCGATCCTGATGGAAGACGTACCCGGCGTGGGCAAGACGACCCTGGCCAAGGCGCTCGCCCGGTCCGTTGATGCGTCATTCCGGCGGGTGCAGTTCACGCCCGACCTCCTGCCGGCCGACATCCTGGGCTCGTCCATCTACAATCCGGTGGACGGCTCGTTCGTGTTTCGCGAGGGCCCGATATTCTGCAACGTGCTCCTGGCGGACGAGATCAACCGGGCGTCGCCAAGAACGCAGTCGGCGCTGCTCGAAGCAATGAACGAGATGCAGGCCACCATCGAAGGCAAACGCTATCCGCTCCCTGCGCCGTTCCTCGTGCTGGCGACGCAGAACCCGGTCGAGTATCACGGCACGTACCCGCTGCCCGAGGCCCAACTCGACCGG
>CAZDHT010000055.1:0-24263 GCA_964505325.1 uncultured Planctomycetota bacterium
CGTAGAACGGCTTGAAGAAATTCCACATCGTCGCATAGTAATCGTCACGCGGCATGGTTCCCATCAGCTCTCTCCCTTTCTTTCCTCACCACGAAGACCCGAAGGCCACGAAGGTGCACAACGGCCTGCGGCTGTTGACCGCGGGCCGCCTTTGCGGACCTCTGTGTTCCTTGTGCCTTGGTGGTCAGGTCTTCCAATCATGACTGGACCGTAAAGAGCGTCTCCGGGCCGGGCTGATCCAGGGTGTTGACGGCGCGAACGGCCAAGGTGGCCGCGCCATTAGTGTCCCACATACAGGTGTCAGTGTCAATCCGGCCTTCGGGACACACGTCAAACGCGGCGGCGTTGGGCAGTTGCGAGCGGAGCTGGACGAGGACCTGCCCGTCCGGCAGCGCGGTGAGGAAGACGCTCGTCTCGCCGACGGTCCACTCGACGTCGCCGCGCCGCGATGTGAACTTCGGATACCACGGCATCACGGCCTGCCCCGGCCGGCGATACTTGAGGTGGCCGGAGTAGCGGAACACATCGGCGCGGAAGAGCGGCTCGGTCGCGTCGGTGTAGTTGTTGCGTTCGGGATACGAGATTTCGCGGCGGAACCAGCGCAGGTCGCGGGCGACCGTCGCCGGCCGCGTTCGGTAGAGCCCGCTCTTCCAGACGAAGTGGCGGCGGACGATCTTGCCCCGCGCGGCGCCCAGATCGATCGCGCTCATCGGCAAGCCGTTACCGGCGTGATAGTATCCCCCGAACCCCTCGGTCCAGACCTTGATCTCGCCGGTCTTCGGATCACGGCGCTGGTCCATCGGATCGACCACGGCCCACTTGCCGTGCACGGGCGACCAGAACTCGGTGACCAGGTGGTTGCCACGACAGATGACGCGGCCGGTCAGACCGAACGCGGCGCCGAGCTGGACGAGCGCGAACGCGAGCCCGCCGCAGTAGACGGGCGTCCGCTTCGCGTGGCCCAGCTCGAGAATATTGTGCACCTCGTAGACGGGCCGGGGGATCAGGTCGACGCGCTTGACGCGGTGGCCGCAGTAGTTGCCGACCCACGCGGCGAGGCGGAGCAGGCCGTCCCACTCGTCCCGGCCGGCGTTGAATATCTGGTCGAGTCGATACTTCTTACGCAGGTACACGAGCTTGTCCGAGGGCCGCTGGTGCGCGAAGTGCCGGCCGGAGAGCACGGTCGGCGGCTTGTCGATCTCCACCAGCAGCGGGGCCACGTTCGCCGCCGACCGGAGTTCGGCGATGAGGCGGACGCGCTTGAGCACGGGGGCCGAGCGCTGGCCCGGCGTCAAGGTGATGCGGAACTGGACGAACCGCGGGCCGGGCTCGGGGAGTTCGCGTTCGAGCGCCTTCGCGGCGGATGCGGAGAGCTTCCGCCACCGTGTCCAGATCCCGGGCCGGTCGAGCCACGGCCCGGTACCGAGGCGGACCTCGACGCGCGACGCGCAGTTCGTGCGAACATCGAGCGACGCCACCCGCCCCGCGGGCGGCACGTGAAAACGGCCGGCCCCAGCGAGGCCGGCTACAGAGCCCGGCACGAACTGGATCGGCGGCGAGGTGATCGCGCCGGATGCGGCGAGGCGCGTGCCACTGATGCGGATGCAGTACTCGCCGTCGATGAATCCGCCGAGCCCGAGATGCTCGTCGTCCCAGGTCCGGCCGGCGTCGGCGCTCCGGGCGCTGCGGTTGGGGAACATGGACGGCGCGATAAAGAGCCGCCACGCCAACGTCCCCGTCGTGTGCAGGATCAGTTCGTTGGCGCCCTTGCGCAGCGGCGCCGGCGCCGGGATCAGCACCCAGTCGCTGTACCACGGCGTGCAGTTGATCCGCGCCGGCCACGTGAACGGGACGCCGTTGAACGCGCCGGCGAGCTTCCCGCGCCCGCGCAGCTTGTGCCCCGCGACGCAGATGACCGCGTCCCCAATTCTCGGGTCTGGCACGTCGAACATCTTCCGCGCCCAGGTGGCCGCAGTGATCTCCTCGAACGCGGTGTCCGCGTAGCCCATGAACTGCTCGACCACGTCGCCGTTCTCGTCGGCGATGACGCAGTGGTCGGAGAGGGTCAAGCCGTCCGGGATGCGGACGACCTCCGTGCTCCAGAACAACTCCTCGAGCTGCTCGGGGCCGTCCCAGGAACGAGTCATTCGTGTCGCCATCGTGGCGGGATTATAACGCACGGCGCCCGCTCTGCAACAGACCCGACCACCAAGGAAACTCCCTGGCCGCCCTTTGGGCGGCAACAGGCATCTCCTTCGTGCTCCTTCGTGTCTTTGTGTCTTCGTGGTGAGGTCCTTGGCGTTTGACTTCGCAGGCGGGGTCGGGTAGGCTCCAGCCGGCTTTGTGGAGCGCGTCACGAGGGCAGGTTCGTGATCGAGTTCGCACCGGGGGTGACACCGGCGATCGGGTGGACGGTCCTCGCCGTCGGCGCGATGCTGTTCGGGCTGACCAAGACGGGCATCCCCGGCATCAGCATCCTGGCCGTGGTGCTGATGGCGTCGGTGATGGACCCGAAGCAGTCGGTCGGGCTGGTCTTGCCGCTGCTGATCACGGGCGACATCTTCACGGTGATCTACTACCGCCGCCACGCGGTGTGGCGCCACCTGCTGCGGCTGATGCCATCGGCGCTGGTGGGGATCGGGATCGGGTTCGCGCTGCTGGGACAGCTCGAGGGCGCGGAGCTCGGGCCGATCGTGGGCGGGATCGTGCTGCTGCTGCTGGCGGTCGAGCTGGGCCGGTCGCTCTGCAGGTCGGAGCGCATCCCGAGCCACTGGAGCGTGGCGGCGGGGATCGGGCTGCTGGCGGGGATCACGACGATGTTCGCCAACGCGGCCGGGCCGCTGCTGGTGATCTACTTCACGGCGATGCGGTTCGACAAGCACAAGTTCATCGGCACCGCCGCGTGGTACTTCCTCACGCTGAACTGCATCAAGGTCCCGCTGTTCTGGCACCACGACATGATCACCGCTGAGTCGCTGCGGACGGACCTCTGCCTGGTGCCCGCGGTGCTGGCGGGCGCGGTGCTCGGCGTGGTGGTACTGAAACGCATCCCGCAGAGGGCGTTCGTGGTCGTGGTCAAAGTGCTGGCCGCGGCGGGAGCGATCAAGCTGATCGTCTGGTAAGGAGAGAACCGATGAACCGAGCGGAGTTGATCGAGGCATTCCGGGGGCTGCGCGTGACGGACGTCTGCGACGGGATGGACTACGTCGGCTGCTTCGAGCGCGGGAACATGAGCGGCGAGGTCCGGCCGCTGTGGCGCGACACGGACACGTTCACGCACCGGATCAGCGGGCCGGCGCTGACCGTGCGCTATGTGCCGACCAACCGCGAGGTGCCGAACCTGCCGCCGGACGAGTTCGACGGGTACGTCGGCGACTGGTATCGGAACATCTCGCCGGAGGTCTACCGCGAGCACGTCCAGCCGGGCGACGTGCTCGTCATCGACGCCGCCGAGCAGGACGTCGGGTTCATCGGCTCGAACAACTGCCTGGCGTGGATGAACCTGGGCGCGGTCGGCGTGGTGACCAACGGCGGGGCGCGCGACACCGACGAACTGATCAAGCAGCGCTGCCCGGTCTACTCGAAGTTCGTCTCCAAGGGCTTCAAGCCAGGCCGGCTGGAGACGGACGGCGTCAAGATTCCCATCAACTGCGGCGGGGTGCTGGTGCGGCCGGGCGACATGGTCGTCGCGGACGGCGACGGGGTGATCGTCGTGCCGGTGGAGAAGGCGGAGAAAGTCGCCGAGATCGCGCGGCGCATCCTCGACGGCGACAAGGCCGGCCGGCGCAAGCTCTACGAAGCGCGCGGTCTGCCGCCGGATGCGAGCGTCGAGTGAGGCAACTCAGTCAACTGCCGAGTGTCAGGCGCGGCACGGTGCCTTTGCCCATGCCCTCCACGTCGACGTCGACGCGCTGGCGCGAGAGCGCCGGGCCGTCGATCTCCGCGAGCGTGATCTCGCACAGCACGTAGGCGATGCAGCCTTCTTCGAGATGCCCGCCGTATGCGCCGTCGGGCGTCGACAGGGTGACGTGGATGTGCGGCTCGCCCTCGACGACGAGCCCGTTCATCGAGAGGATCTCGATGCCGCCCTCGCCGCGCCCGAACGTGCTCTCGCTGGGGATCTTGTTGTGCGTCACCCAATGCAGATGGTGCGCGGCCAGCGTCCCGTAGCCGGCCATCACGACCGCTTGCTTCACGCCGGAATCGGCAAGGAACGACCGGACCGACTCCAACACGTCCTCGCCCGGGTCGACCCGCAGAATGTGAACCTTCTTGACCGAGAAGCTCGCCGAGTCCATCTCTTTCCTCCTTGTGCGGTTGTGGTGAGCGGGAGGTTACCATGTGGCACGCGTTGCGGCAAGGGCCGCGAGACGAGGGCGCGCCAGGCACGCGCCTTGCACCCTGGCGCTTTTACAGACTCGTTACAAACAGGACGCGGTTTGCGGCTTATGCTATGATTGGACGGAAGTTCTGTCTCTTGCTTTACAGAATGCCGGTGGCCTCGGGCGTCGCGGGCGTTCTGGTCCCGGCGCGGAGGGAGTTGCGATGAAAAGCAGGATTGCCCTATCAGTGCTGGTGCTGCTTCTTCCGCTCGCGCTTCGCGGGGCGGAGCCGGAGGTCAAGCCGGTCGCGGACTTCATATCGCGGTTCGAGCGGTGGCGGAGGACGCGCCACTTCCGGATGAGAACGCCGCCGGGGCCGTCGCGGGAGGAATGTCTGGCCGCGCTGCCTCAGTTGCGCGCGGTGTTGAAGGGAGAGGACGCGGCGCTGAAGAAGCGGTCGCTCTTTGTGCTCTGCTGGATGTACCCGCTGTCCGACGGCTCCGCCCCGGCGCTGGTGGCCAGGCTGTCCGATCCGGACACAGACATGCGCACGGCCGCAGCGTTCGCGCTGGGGGCGTTCCTGCCGGATGCCGAACTGGTCGTGCCGGCGCTGCGGAAGGCGCTGGCGGACAAGGAGGCGACGGTCCGTGAGGGCGCGGCGCTCTCGCTGGGCGGGCTGGGCCCGAACGGCGCGGCGGCGCTGCCGGAGCTGGAGAAGCAGGCCGATGCGGACCGCGACCCGCTGGCCCGCGCCGCGGCGGTCGAGGCGATCCTGCGCATCGACGCAGCTCGCGGGGCGAAGCGACTGCTCACGGACCTGGATGCGCCGGTGACGGAGGTGCGGATCGCCGCCGCGTGGGGCGTGCGGCTGCTGCGGCCGGAGACGGTCGACGTGCCCAAGGTCGCCGCGGCGCTGAGCCGGATCGTCGCGGACGAAAAGGCCGACCACCGTCTGCGCTACGAAGCGTTCATGACCCTCAGCCGGTGTTTCGCCGGCCGGCCCGAAGCCCTGCGGGCAGCCAGAGCTGCGTTTCGCGCGAAGAAGGTGCCGAGAGTCTATGCCCCGTCGGCCTGGCGCTACGGACTGCTCGGTGACTCCCTCTGGGCCGAGTGCGGCCCGTGGCGCACGGCCTTTGGGACGGACCTGGCGCTGACGGCGATCCTCGACGTTCCGGGGTGGCCGCTGACGCCCGAGCAACTCACCGAGCTCTGCCGCCCGGGCATCATGGGTGCGCATCGTCGCCGCGCCAGCCTGCTGCAGATCCTGGCGCGGAGGGGCAAGCCGGACATGGCGCTCGTACGACGGCTGGTGGAACTGGTGAACACCACGGCCGACGGGGCCGAGCGCGAGTGGGCGATGCGGGCGCTGGTGAAGAGCCCCATGCGGCGCGACGAACTGGCCCGGCTGGCCGCGCCCTACGCCGCGAAGGGCGAGCGGTGCGCGATCGAGGTGCTGGGCGAGTGCGGCGCCGCGGCCCGGAAGCACATCCCGAGGTTGCTGCCCGTTCTGCAGCAGCCAAATCCACACATCCGGAGGGCGGCGGCGGAGGCGATCGCCAAGGTCGGCGCCGACTCAGCGGAGCTGGTGGCGGCGCTGGCCGACACCGTGACGCGCCGCGAACAGTGGTCGCAGTACGATCTGAAGCTGGCGGCAGCACGGGCGCTGGCGCGGTGCGGGAAGCCGGGTGTGGCGAAGCTCGCGGAGCTGATGTCAGAGAAACGTCCGTTGGAGTGCCGCAAGATTGCGGTGCGGGGATTGGGCAACGCCGGCCCCGAGGCGGCGCCCGTCGTTCCGAACCTGATCAAACTGATGCAGGGTGGGATGCCGCTGAGCGCCCTGGCACGTGATTCGCTGGCCCGGCTGGGCAACGTCGCCGGCCCGTTGCTGGCCAGAGAGCTGAGGTCCGATGATGGGGCCAGGGTCTACAAGGCGGCCATCGTGTTCAAGTACATGGGA
Organism: uncultured Planctomycetota bacterium; assembly: GCA_964505325.1. Classification (GTDB taxonomy): domain Bacteria; phylum Planctomycetota; class PUPC01; order PUPC01; family PUPC01; genus CAZDHT01. The sequence continues at coordinate 6,280 of CAZDHT010000055.1, forward strand.
GAACGGGCGGCGCCGTGGCGGGACGACATCCTGGGCGCGTGGCGCAGGTCGCGGACGAAATACGGCGACGCGTCCACTTACACGCACCAGGCCGTGGCCGCCCTGGGGGCGACGGTCGCGCCGGAACTGTTCGCGATCGTGGAGAAGGGCGAAGGAAAGGAGGCGACGCACGCCACCCACCTGATCCGCGACATGGATGGGCCGGCGCTCGCCGGGCACGTCGACAGGTTGGAGAAGCTGGCGAAGGGGGCCGAGGGGGGCGATGCCCTCCGCCAGGCTCTGGCCAAGGCCTACGCGGAAGCCCCGGGCGGCCGCCCAAAGCTGCTGGCGCTGATGGCGGATCCGTCGGGCGTCGTGCGGCGCGAAGCGTGCCGCCTGTGCAGCGTGAAGAAATGGCGGGGCGACGACGTGGTCGCGGCGCTGGCCGAGGCCGCCCGGCTCGGCACCCACCGGGCTCTTTCGGATCTCGCGGAACTGGGGCCGACGGCGAAGGCCGCCTTGCCCGCCCTGTTGGCCGTCGCGCAGGACACAAAGAACCACCCCGCCGCGTTCCGCCTGAAAGCGTTGATGCCGATCGTGAAGATCGGGCGCGGCGAGCAGGGGCTCGATCTCATCCGCGGCGCGCTGCTCCGCGACACCGATAACAGCGCCCAGCACGCCGCCAACGCGATCCGGAGCCTGCCCTGGCCCGAGGCGGCGAAGCTCGCCCCCCACCTTCGCGCCGTGATTGAACGAAAAATGGCGGATGGTACGCTGGAGCGGAACAACATGCGGACCCTCGTGTGGGTGCTGGGCTATGTCGAACCGACACCCGAGGCCAACCATCGCCTCTACCAGAAGATGGCCCAGGACGGACGGCCCGACATCGCGAGGATGGGCCAGAGCGCGCTCAAGAACGAAAAGGCGAGGTCGGAACGCGTCGCCTGGCTCTCTTGGACGGTTGCCCGGGCCGTCCGTCTTGGCCGCGCACGGGCGGGCGACCACCTCGCCAAGATCCTCCAGGAACTGGCGTGGCGGAAGGACCCTCGGGCGATCCCCGCTCTCCGGCTCGCGGCGGCGTGCGCGCCGTCGGCGGAGTTGCGTTCGCTGGCGGCGCAACTGCTGAAGGCGGATGCCCGCGCCCGGGAACGGCAATAACACCCAGACAAACTCTCGGAGCTATCGGGCTTGACAGGCCCGACAGGGAGGCTATAATTATGTTGGAAAATCCAACACGGCTGGATTGACAAGCGGGCATAGCTCAGTTGGCAGAGCGACAGCTTCCCAAGCTGTAGGTCGAGGGTTCGAACCCCTTTGCCCGCTCCAGGTTCCGCGAAACCGCCCGCCCAGGCTGGTGCCTCACATGCCGATTTATGAGTTTACGTGCAAGAGGTGCGGCCAAGACTGCGAAATACTGGTCCGCAGTTCTTCAGCCAGGCCGAAGTGCCCGGACTGCGGCAGCGCGCGGCTGGAGAAACGGTTATCGGTGTTCGCCGCGCAAGGCACAAAACGCCGAGGATCGAGCGCAAGCTGCGCCACCTGCGCGAGCGGCTCGTGCGCGACGTGCAGACCATAGGGAAGTTCAGGGTTTCGAGTTCAGAGTCTTGAGTTGCGCCTCTCGGCACGCTTGCCCCAACCCAAGACCCTGAACTCTGAACTGCGGATCGGAGGCTGCTTTGGACCGGCTTTGGGCGCCTTGGCGCATCGGATACGTGGCGAACGCGAACAAGGAGGACACGTGCTTCTTGTGCGCCGCGGCCGCCGAAAGCGACGACGCGAAGAACCTGGTGGTGCGCCGCGGTGACCATTGCTTCGCCATCCTCAACCGGTTCCCCTACAACAACGGACACGTGATGATCGCCCCTTACGCGCACAAGGCCGACCTGCCCGACCTCACTGGGCAAGAGCGCGCGGACATGATGAAACTGCTGCTGGAGATACAGGCCGCACTCCGCGCGACGTTTTGTCCGCACGGTTTCAACATCGGCCTGAACATCGGCGCCGCCGCCGGCGCCGGTGTGCCCGGTCACATCCACGCGCATATCCTGCCACGCTGGACGGCCGACACGAACTTCGTCTCGACCGTCTCAGACGTCAAGGTTATCAGTCAGTCGCTCGAGGAATCCTACGCCATTCTGACCGGGTATTTCGCGGGGGGCGCGCCGGAGAGATGACACCGCCCGACGAGCCTGCGCGGACCGAGCTTCCGAACGGCATTCTGTCTCGGGAAGACATCGCCGAGCGCGAGGACCAGTTGCTCGCGCCGTACGCGATGAAGGCGAAGAACACCCGCGGCCGCGTGCACGACGAGCAGGGGACGAAGTACCGCGGCGCCACCCGCGGCGTCTACCAGCGAGACCGCGACCGGATCATCCACTGTACCGCGTTCCGGCGGCTGGAATACAAAACGCAGGTATTTGTCAACCACGAGGGCGACAACTACCGCACCCGCCTGACCCACACGCTGGAAGTTGCACAGATCGCGCGCGGCATCGCCCGCGCGCTGCGCCTGAACGAGGACCTGACCGAGGCGGTCGCCCTGGCCCACGACCTGGGGCACACGCCCTTCGGTCACTCGGGCGAGGACGCGCTTCACGAGCTGATGGGCGGCCACGGCGGGTTCGAGCACAACACGCACGGCCTGCGGATCGTGGACCGGCTGGAGCACCGATATCCCAACTTCCCCGGGCTGAACCTGACGCACGAGGTGCGCGAGTCCATCGCCAAGCACACCACCAGCTATGACGCCCCATCATCCACCGAATTCGATCCGTCGCGTCAGATGCTGCTCGAAGGACAGGTGGTGGACGCCGCCGACGAGATCGCGTTCGACAACCACGACATCGAGGACGGGCTCCGCGCGGGAGTCATCACGTCGGATCAGCTCGGCCAGCTGGAGCTGTGGCGGGAAGCCTCGGGCTACGCGGAAGCCGCGTTCGAGCATCTGGGGCGGCCGGTTCGGCCCACCCAGGTCATCACGTTCCTAATTCACATTCTGACGATCAACCTGCTGGAACACACGGCCAAGCAGATACAAGAGGCGGGGCTGACGAGCGCCGAGGACGTGCAGACGTGCGGCCGGAGACTCGTCAGTTTCAGCCCGAGCACGAAGCCGAAGAAGAAGAAGCTGGAGGCGTTTCTGTTCGAAAACGTGTACCGCCATTACCGGGTCCAGCGGATGGCCAACAAGGCGAAGCGGTTCATCATCGAGCTGTTTCAGGAATACACCCGGGAGCCGAACCAGTTGCCGCCGCATCACCAGGCACGGATAGAGGAGGAGACCGCGGGCGGGTTGAATCGCGAGGACGCCCTGCATCGCGTAGTGTGCGATTACATCGCCGGCATGACCGACCGCTACGCGCAGGAAGAGTACAAGCGCCTCTTCTACCCGTTCGAGAGGGTGTGAGCATGGCGCAACTGGTGGCCAAGCAGGGGCCGAACGTCGGCTCGGCCTTCCCGCTCGAAGGCGACACGGTTTCCGTCGGGCGCGACGCGCACAGCGACATCTATCTGCATCACGAGACCGTGTCCCGCTCGCATGCCAGACTGCGGCGGAAGGAGGGCGGATGGGGCGTCACCGATCTCCACAGCAGCAACGGCACGTTCCTGAACGGTGACCGAATCCAGCAGGAGACGCTTCACCACATGGACGAAGTGCAGTTCGGCGAGGTGGCGCTGCTGTTCATGGAGGACACGCCGGCGCTGCTCGGGGACGAGGAAGCCGCGCCCGAAATCACCCAGGTGCTGGACTCCAGCACCATCGAAATGCTGCGCGTGGCGGGCCAAGACAAGAGCGCGGGAGAGCTGGAGGAGATCAACCGGGGCGTGGTTCAGTTGTTCCGTTTGAGCAACGACGTGAGCGCGTGCCGTACCCTGCCCGATCTGATGAACAAGTTGTCGGCCGCGGCGGCGGAAGCGGTCCACGCAGATCGCATTGTGCCGATCACCATTGAGCCCGGCGGCCGGCTCCGGCCATGGTTCGGCCGCAAGTCGGTGCCCAACGCCGTGCTGGCCGAGATGCCCATCTCGATGAGCGTGGTGAACCACGTCCGCCGCAAGAAGGAATCCGTGCTGAGCGAAGTGCAGACCGACGCGCGGTTCAGCCGGAGCGCCAGCATCGTGCAGAATCAGATCGCCGCGGCGATGTGCGTGCCGCTGGTCGCGGGCGGCCGCGAACTGGGCGTGATCTACGCCGACCGGATCGCGCCCGCCGAGCCCTTCGAGCGGACCGACCTCGAGATGCTGGCGGCGATGGCGATGCCCGTGGTGGTGGCCGTCGAGAACATCCGGTCCGCCGAGCGCCTGAGCAGCGAGCGTGAGCAGCTTGTCGACCAGATGAAGGTCGAGCACAACATCATCGGCAAGCACGAGAGCATCGCGGCGGTGCTCGAGCTGATCCAACGCGTGGCGCCGACGGAGTCCAACGTCCTCATCGTCGGCGACAGCGGCACCGGCAAGGAGCTGGTCGCCAGGGCGGTCCACTATAACAGCCCGCGCAGCGGCCGGGCGTTTGAGGCGGTGAACTGCGCCGCGCTCGCGCCCGCCCTTCTGGAGAGCGAGCTGTTCGGCCACGTCAAGGGCGCGTTCACCGGCGCTATTCAGGACAAGCCGGGCCGGTTCGGGCTGGCGGACAAGGGGACGCTGTTCCTGGACGAGATAGGTGAGATGCCGCTGGACAGCCAGGCCAAGTTGCTGCGGGTGATCGAGCAGGGCGAACTCCGCCGGGTGGGCGACACGCGCGACCGGCACGTCGACGTCCGCATCCTCGCCGCGACGAACAAGCAGCTCGAGAAGCTGGTGGCCGAGCACAGATTCCGCGAAGACCTGTTCTACCGGCTGAACATCGTGCGGATCGAAATGCCCCTGCTCCGGGCGCGGGGAAAGGACGTCGACCTGCTGGCCGACCACTTCCTCGGGTACTTCTGCGCGAAATGCGGGCGCAAGCCGCTGAAGCTCTCCGCCAAGGCGCGCGAGCTGCTGCACCGGCACTCGTGGCCCGGGAACGTGCGGGAGCTGAAGAACGTGATGGAGCGACTGGCGGTGATGTGCAAGGGCAATGACGTTGGGCCCGAGGACCTGCCCGCCGAGGTCTGCGCCGGGCAGGCGCGCACGGTGGAGACGGATGCGACGTCCAGCCTGGCCGACATGGAGCGCGAGCACATCATCCGCGTGATGGCGCACACCGGCGGCAACAAGAAGGAAGCCGCGGCGGTCCTGGGGATCGACCGCAGTACGCTGTACTCGAAACTCAAGCAGTACAGCATCGAGTAGCGAGGGCCGGCTTGGCAGAGCCCAAGGCAGGCGAAAAGATCGGCTTCTACGAGATCCGCAGCGTCCTCGGCAAGGGCGGCATGGGCACGGTCTACCTGGCGGACGACCATTCGCTGGATCGCCGGGTGGCGCTGAAGATGCTGCCACTGCGCCTGTCGCAGGACCCGGACATCGTGGCGCGGTTCCAGCGCGAAGCGCGGGCCCTCGCCAAGCTGCGCCATCCCAACCTGATGCACATCTACACCGTCGGCGAGCACCAAGGGCGCCCGTTCTTCGCAATGGAGTATATCAAGGGATCGACCCTGGGTGCGGTGATCGCAAAGACCGGCCGGCTACGGCCGCCGCAGGCGGTTCATATCGCGGCCGAGGTGATGTCCGCCCTTGACAAGGTCCACAAAGCCGGGACGATCCACCGCGACATCAAGCCGGGCAACATCATGATCGATGAGGACGGGCGGGCGGTGCTGATGGACTTCGGCCTGGCCCGCCAGGAGACGGACGCCGCGCTCACCGCCGACCACACCGTGCTGGGCACGCCGAGCTACATGTCCCCCGAGCAGGCCGGGGGCGAGCGGCTCGATGCCCGCACCGACATCTACTCGCTCGGCGTCGTGATGTACGAGATGCTGACCGGGTCGCCGCCGTTCAAGGGCAAGACGTCGTTCGAGGTCCTGAGGCAGCACATCGAATCCACCGTTCCGGCGCCGTCGGAACTGCAGCCCGGCGTGCCTCCGGAGCTGGACGTGGCGATCGCGAGGGCGCTGGCGAAATCTCCCGGCGACCGCTTTCAAGACGTGGGGGAGATGGCGGCGGCGCTTTCGCAAGTGTATCGGAACGCGACGCTGATCCGCCTGGTGAGAGTCGCCCAGGGCGACACGGCGCCGACCGTGCTCACCGCGCCGCCCGGGCCGAACTTCGCGTCCACCATCAGTCTGTCCGAGACGGTGCTGTCTCGCCGGGCGAGGCGAGGCCCAGGGCCGCGCCGCCTGCTGAGGGCGGGCGTGGTCGCCGCGCTCGTGGTGCTTGCGGCGCTGCTGGCGTGGCTTGCTTTCCGGCCGAGCCCGGGGCCGGCGCCCACGCCGACGCCGGAGCACCGGGTCGAGCTCCGGCTCCGTTCAGGAGCGAGTGTCCGGGGCCGGCTGATGGAGATCAAGCACCTTGACGATGGGACGACAAAGGTTAAGATAATGGCGGATGGATCCGGGCAACCCCGGACGATAATCATCGGAGAAGGCGACGTACTCGACGTTGTTCGCGATCGTGACTGACGCCCCTCTTTTGGGAGAGGTGGGATGCACCTACCACACATGTTTTTCCTGGTTGCGTCCGGGTTGGTGATCGCGATCGCCGGGCTGCTGGCGGTCATCAAAGAATTCCGCCAAGAAGGATTTCTTTGGCAGGCCTGGGGGCTGCGGGGCTTTTTCCTGCTGGTGACCGCGGGCGTCGGCTTTGCGATTCCGCACTTCGCCCCCGAACTGACCAAACCGCCGCTCAACCTCGACCCCTGGCTGTCGATGCTGGCCGCCCTGATCGTCTTCGTCCTGGTGTTCTCCGCCGAGGTGTTCGCCGGGGCATTGAACATCTCGGCGCTCGTCTTCGGCGCCATGATCGGGATCGTCGTGGCGCATTTCGCCTACTTCCTGATCCTGCTCGTCATTGAGCCGATGATGAAGACCGAGGCGGATCGGCTGGTCATGCCTCAATACACCCTGGCCCTGAAAATGCTGCTCTCGGTCGCGTTCGCCTACCTGTTTGTGCTGCTGGTGCACAAGAACCGGGATCGCTTCAACTTCATCATTCCGTACGTGGAGTTCCGGCGGGAGCGGCGCGGCGGCGCCGCGCTGCTGGTCGACACGAGTGCGATCATTGACGGCCGGCTCGCCGACCTGTGCGAGACCCGGATCATCGAGGGCCCGCTGGTGGTGCCCAAGTTCGTCCTGCGCGAGCTGCACGCTCTGGCGGATTCGGGCGACCGGCTGAAGCGCGCCCGCGGCCGGCGCGGCATCGACATGCTCAACCGGCTCCGGAAGAGCCCCAACGTCGTCATCCAGATAGACGAGGGGCGCGTGCCCGGGGCGGCGGACGTGGACGGGAAACTCATCAAGCTGGCCGAGACGCTGGGGACGCGGATCATCACCACCGACATCAACCTGAACAAGGTGGCGAACGTTCAGGGCGTTCAGGTCATTAACGTCAATCAGGTGGCGAGCGCGGTGAAGCCGGCCGTCCTGCCGGGCGAACCGCTGAACGTCGAGCTCATCCGGGCGGGCGAGGCACAGGGCCAGGCCGTCGGGTACATGGACGACGGCACGATGATCGTGGTGGAGAACGCCCGAGAGCACATCGGCGCGGAAGTGGAAGTGCTCGTCACCCGCCTGCTCCAGACCTCCGCCGGTCGCATCATATTTGCCAAGCTCAGATCAGGCGATTCGGCTGCCAGCCAGACAACGGGGCAGAAGAAGCAGTGAGTCCTGCGGAGTGCTTTCCATGGGTGGGCCCCGGCTGGCGTTGATCCTCGCTGCGGCGGGCAGCAGCACGCGGATGGGGGGGGACCTTCGCAAGCCGTTCATCGAGCTGCTGGGCCTGCCCGTGATCTGCCACGCGCTCAAGCGATTCCAGGGCATCAATGGCCTGGTGCAGGTCATCGTGGTGGCGCACCGAAACGACCTGCCGCGGGTGAAGGCGTCGTACTGGCGCCGGCTCAAGGAGTTCGGCGCGACCACCCTGGTCGCCGGTGGAGCGCGACGGCAGGATTCTGTGGCGAACGGACTGGATGCGCTTCGTCCGGACGTCGATATCGTGATGATCCACGACGCGGTCCGGCCGCTGGTGTCTCGCCGCGCAATCGAGGACGCCATCCGGGCGGCGGCACAGCACGGCGCCGCCATCGTGGCCGTGCCCCTGGCCGACACGGTGAAACGCGCCCGCGGCAACGGCACCACCGAGACCGTCCCGCGCGGGGACTTGTGGGGTGCGCAGACCCCTCAGGTCTTCCAGACCGCGCTCATCCGCCGCGCGTTTGACGCTGCCCGGCGCGACGGATTCGAGTCCACGGACGACGCTCAGCTTGTCGAGCGCCTCGGCGTGGAGGTGAAGCTCGTCCCGGGCAGCTACGAGAATTTCAAGATCACTACTCCCGAGCATCTTCGGATGGCGGAGGGCCCGCTCGGCCGCCTGAAAACTGAATGAGGGAGAGACCGCGCCGTTGCAAGCTCCGGCCTCATCATCCCGCGTGGGTAAATTCCGCTTCTGGCTCGCGCTGGGCTTCCTCGTTCTCCTGCTCATCGGCGCCTCTGCGTCGACGGGCCCGGGGATCACGTGGGACGAGCCGTCTTACGCGGCCGCCGGCTACTCGTATTACCGTTGGCTGGCCGGGCTGTCCCTGCGGTCCTTCCGCCGCGCAGCGATCGACGAACACTGGGCGGTGAATCACGAACACCCGCCCGTTGCGAAACTGGTCTACGGGCCGGCGGGCGCGCTGGAGAAGGAGCGCGGGCTGCTGACGTTTCTGACCGCCCGGCTTCTGGCCGTGGGGATGTTCGTGGTGCTGGTGGGCCTGGTGTACCTGTTCGTGACCAGCTATTTCGGCCGGCTGGCGGGGGTGCTTTCGGCGCTGTCGTTGGTGCTGATGCCTCGGGTCTTCGGCCACGGGTGCCTGGCGGCGCTGGACGTGCCGGTGGCGCTGGCGTGCTTTGCGACGACCCTGGTCTTCGCCCGCGCGGACCTCAACAAGTGGCGTGCCGCGGCGGGCGGAGTCCTGTGGGGGGTGGCGCTGCTCACCAAGATCAACGCCGTGTTCCTGCCGCTTGTGCTCATTCCGTGGGCGCTGTGGTACCACAGGCAACGGGCCGTTCTCCCGTGCGTGATGCTTCTTGTGCTCGGCGGCGCCACGTTCGTCGCGGGCTGGCCGTGGCTCTGGCACGACACGTCCAGCCGGATTCGCGGCTATGCCGTGGGCGTGTCTGAGCGCACACAGCAGGGAGAGCGTTCGGGCGGGACCACGAACGTGCCTGTCCACTACCTCGGCCGGACGTACCGCGCGCGGCGGGCGCCGTGGCACTACCCGTTCGTGATGACGCTGGCCACCGTGCCGGTCGGCCTGCTGGTTTTCGCCGGGGTCGGGGCGCGGAGATCGCTGGTCAGAAAAGGGACGCGCGGCATCGGTGTGCTCATCCTGGCAAGCGGGCTGCTGCATATCGTGGTGCTCGCCCTGCCGATGGTGCCGAAGTACGACGGGGTGCGCCTGTTCATGCCGTCATTCCCCTTCATCGCCTGCCTCGCCGGGGTGGGCGCGGCGCGGGTCTGGGACTGGCGGGGCCGGGCCGGGAAGGCCATCGTCGCCGCGGCGCTTGCGGCGAGTGCGCTCGTCCTCATCTGCACGCATCCGTACGAGCTTTCATACTACAACGGCCTGGTGGGCGGGGCGTGGGGCGCCCGGAAGCTCGGGTTCGAAACGACCTACTGGGGCGACACCGTGACCCCCGAAGTGATGGCATATGTCAACCAGCACTGCCCGGACGGCAGCAGGGTCGCCGTCTGGCCGCGGCACCAGGCGTTCCTCGATTTTCTGCCGTGGATGAGAAAGGGGCTCGTATTCCGCAAGGACTGGGAAGCAGGCACACCTCGGGCCGACTTCCTGATCCTGTTCCCGAGGCAGAGCTATCTGGATGAGTTCACGACGGACCTAATGCGGAATCAGAAGCCCGTTCGCCAGTGGACCTACCTGGGCGTGCGCCAGTGCATGCTCTTCGATCTCAGACGGGGAGGCCGATGAAGCGCAGGACGCGTAGGCTGATGATCAGGCTCGGCATTCTCTTCGCGGTGCTCATCATCGTGTCCTTCTTCCTGCTGCAAGGCTGCGCCCTGCTGACCCCGCTGCCCGCGAAGTCGACGGTCTCGGACAGGCTGGCGGACTTCCCCACCGAGGACCTGCCGATCAAGGCGCCGGTGACTGTCTACTGGGACCGGCACATGATCCCGTTCATCGAGGCGCAGAGCGACGAAGACCTGGCCTTCGTACTGGGCATGGTCCACGCCCATCTCCGCCTGGGGCAGATGGAGCTGCTCAAGCGGGTGGCGCTGGGGCGGCTGGCCGAGTTGTTCGGGCCGTCGGTGGTGAAGATCGACCATTCACTTCGCATTCTGGGCCCCGGGCGGGCGGCGGCGGAAATCTACCGGAACATGCCGCCCGATACCCGCACGTGGCTTGCGGAGTTCGTGCGGGGGGTCAATTTCTATCAGGACGGCGCGGCCGACCTGCCGCACGAGTTCAAGGTGGGAAGCTTCGACAAGGAGCGCTGGACGCCGGAGCAGGTCATCGCTATGGGCCGGCTGGGCTCGGTCGACGTGAACTGGCTCACTTGGTTTGCCCTGCTGCCCATTCGCGGCAAGCCGTACTTCGGCGAGGTCCTGAAGAAGCTGCTCGACACCGGGGCCTCGTCGCTGCCGTCGTTCACGCCTTCCGCCCGGGGCCTTTCGCTTTCGTGGCTCCTCGCCGGGCTGAGCCGCTCGGGCAGCAACTCCTTCGCGGTCTCGGCCGCGCGGAGCAAGACGGGTGGCGCGATTCTGGCGAGCGATCCTCACCTGGGCATCACCATTCCGAGCACGTGGCTCGTCGTAGGGTGCAAGTCGCCCTCGTACCACTCGGTCGGCATGATGATGCCCGGTATCCCCGCGACGGTAATCGGGCGGAGCCGGCACATCGCCTGGGGCGGCACGAACATGCGGGCCGCTTCGAGCGACCTGTACGACGTGTCCGGCGAGCCGCCCGAGTCGACCAAGAGCCGGCAGGAGAAGATCAGGGTCCGCTGGTGGTTCGACAGGGAGGTCACGGTCCGCGAATCCCGGCTCGGGCCGGTGGTCAGCGACATCCCCGTCCTGTCGGGCTACGACGGCCCCGAGCTCGCATTGCGGTGGGTGGGGCACGAGGCGACCGACGAGTTAACGGCCATTCTCCGGGCGTCGCGCGCGCGGAACTGGCGGGAGTTCCTCGATGCGTTTCGGACGTATGGCGTCGCCGGAATGAACATCCAGTATGCGGATGCGAAGGGCAACATCGGCCAGTTGATGGCTGTCAGGCTCCCCGTCCGCAGGACGAAAAGGCCCGAAGACATCGTTCTCGATCCCGGCAATCCCAACCATCTGTGGCAGGGCTACAGGAGCGCTCCCGAGCTGCCCTTCGCGTACAACCCGAAACAGGGGTTTCTCGTTTCGTGCAACAACGTTCCCGCGAAGGCCGACTTCCCCATCGGCTATTTCTATATCTCGAATGACCGGCTGCTGCGGATCACCGAGCTCCTCTCCAAGGCCGCCCCGCTCTCGCTCGACGACGTGATGCAAATCCAGAAGGATGTCTATTCCATCTCGGACGTTGCGTTGAGGGACGCGATCCTTCGGAAGATCGACGCGTGCGGATTGGGGACGACCCTGGCCGAGCGTCACCCGGACCTGTTCCCGGACTTCTCGACCTGGGACGGGCAGTACACGACCGACTCCGCCGGCGCCGTGGCCTTTCAGGCAATCCTTTATCACCTGGCGCTGCACCGCTATTCGACGCAACACAAGGATGCCGAGGTGAGCATGTTCTTCAGGGCCACTTACGCCGGGGACTTTCTCAACCAGGACCTTCAGAGCACCGCCGACGACGAGTGGAAGGACGCGCTGCCACAGGTGTTTTCCGCGGCGGCGAAGTCGGTCGAACAGCACGGAAGCTGGGGGGAGATGCACCGACTGCGAATCGCACACCCCTTCAGCAACATCCCGCTGGTCGGGTCGAGATACGTGTTCGGCGACTATCCGGGCCGGGGTTCCAACGACACCGTTCACAAGTCCGCCCACGGCCTTTCCGCGGAGAAAAGCTCGACCCGTTACGGATCGAACGCCCGGTACATCTCCGATCTATCGCGCCCGGATGAGAACTACTTCGTTCTCCTCGGCGGTCAGGACGGCTGGCTGAACAGTGACGCATCACTCGACCAGGTCTCGCTGTGGCGGTCGCACCAGTACATCAAGGTGCCGCTCCTTGTGCCGACGGTCCGAAAGGCGTTTGAGTTCCGACTCGATCTGAAGCCGGGGGAGTCGGGGAACTGACGCCGGGTTCAGGCGAGGGCCTCGGGCAGTTTCTCCACGAACGCTTTGATCTCGTCGCGGACGCGGCGGTAGTGGCCGAGCGCTTCCTCTTCGGTCTGCGCGCCGGCGGCAAGCGCCGGCGGGTCGTCGAAGCCGACGTGCGTCACCTTCGTCCTGCCCGGAAACATGGGACAACGTTCGTGCGCGTGGCCGCACACGGTCACGACGCAGTCGAGGTCAATTTCCTTGAATTCGTCGACGTGTTTCGGCCTCTGTCCCGAGATGTCGACGCCGGCCTCGGTCATGACCCGGACGGCTCGCGGGTCGAGCGTCCTCGGCTCGACGCCGGCGGAGTAGGGTTCGACCTGGTCGGGCTTGAGACGGCGCGCCCAGCCCTCGGCCATCTGGCTGCGGCAGGAGTTGCCGGTGCAGAGGAACAGGATCTTCGTCACCCCTTCCCCTCCTCGTCGCAGGGTTCGAGGTGCACGACGACATCGACGAGACCGGGCCCGTCGGCCAGGAGCCGCCGCTTGACCTGCTCCGAGATGTCGTGGCCCTGCCGGACGGAGAGGCCCCCGTCGACCATCACGTGCAAATCGACGCTGAGGTCGGGGCCGACGTAGCGCGTGCGCACGGCGTGCACGAGCCTGACGCCCGGCGTCCCGAGCGCGATGGCCCGAATCTGCTCGAGCTCTTTCTCCGACGCCCCGGCGTCGACGAGCTGCTTGAGCGCGGGCCAGCCGATCCGCCACGCGGCACCGAGAATGAGGACGGACACGACCACGGCGGCGACATGATCGAGGAACCCCCACGCCGGGTTGACCAGCGCGCCGCCGACCGCCACGACCACGGGCACGGAGCTGAGCGCGTCGGAGCGGTGGTGCCAGGCATTGGCCATCAGCGCCGTCGACTTGACCCGCTTCGCGACGGAGATCGTGCGGCGGTAGAGCGCCTCCTTGACCGCGATGGACAGCAGCGCGGCAATCAGCGCGATCCAGCCCGGCGCCGCGGTGTGCTCCTCCTTGAGTGTGACCAGCGCATTGAACGCGAGCCCCATCGCTACCGACGCGAGCACGACGGCGATAGCGGCGGTGACAACCGTCTCGATCCGGCGGTGGCCGTGCGGATGGCCCGCGTCTGCGGGAGCGGACCAGTAGCGGACGCCGATCAGGATCGCGAGATCGGTGGCGCAGTCCGAGAGGCTGTGGGCGGCGTCGGCGACGAGCGCCTGGCTGGTGCCGATCACCCCGCAGGCCATCTTCAGCGCAGCCAGGAAGAGATTCACGCCCAGACCAATCCAAGTAACCCGGCGGGCCTGACGGAACTGGTCGGGATCTTCGAGCGCGCGCGTTTGGATGTTGTCGCCGTTCATCAGTGATCAAAGCATAGCGCCGGCGGCCCGGCCGGGCAATAGACCTCGGTTGACTGGAGATGACCTCGGGCTCGGTTCAATATGCGGCAGCGCCGCCCGCCCCGGCGTCGTTGCGGCGCCGGACTACAGCCCGGACAGGATTGCGGCTGTGGCGATGGCGACCTCGAAGTGATCGACGGCCCCGATCATGGCCGACGGAGCCGCATCCCGGCGCCGATGCACTGGATGACCCATACAGCAAGGTACTTCTCAAAGAAGCCCAGGCCTTTCGCCGGCTTCGCCATGTCGAATGCCCTTAGGGAGTGGTATAGATGAGGTACAATCCCCCGAAGAGGACGAGGACCCCGCAGGCCCGCTTGAGGATCACCGCCCCCTTGGATCGCTCGTTCCAGTTCAGGTAGCGCTGGACCACGCTGGTGAATGTTCCCGCCAACACGATCACGGAGCAGTGCCCGACGCCGTACGCCCCGAGCAACAGCATGCCGTAGCTCACGTTCGTGCCGGCGAGCGTGAAGGTGACGCCGAGCATCGGGGCCATGTACGCGAAGGTGCACGGGCCGACGGCGATGCCGAAGATCAGTCCGAGGATGAACGCGGCCAGCAACCCCTTGCGCTTCATGCCCACCTGCCCGGGCCCGGACCAGGGCATCGGAATCACGTCCAGCAGGTAGAGCCCTACGGCGAAGAAGATCACCGCGACGATATAGTTACCCACGCGTCCCACGTCGCCCATCATCCGGCCCGCAGCCGCCGTGATAGCGCCCACCGCGTCGATGGTGATCAGGATGCCCGCCGCGAACAGGGCCGAAATGACAAACGCCCGGCGGGTCCTCATCTGCCCCTGTTGATCGATGAAGCCGACGATCAGAGGGATGCTGGCGAGATGGCACGGGCTGAGCACCACGCTCAGGATGCCCCAGACGAAGGACGCCAGCACGGCAATCAGCGGCGTTCCCTCGACCGCGCGGGTCAATGTTGTGAAAAGCTCTTCCACGCCTATTTGACCCCCATCTCGGTTAGCTTCCTCTCGATCTCGTCCTGCGGGAAGAAGCCGACGTGGCGTAACACTTCCTTGCCATTCTTGTCGAAGAAGACTTGCGTGGGGATGGACCGGATGCCATAGCGGGCGGCCAGGATCTGTTCCTTGCCCACGTGGACGAAGAGGATGTTCGCCTTGCCCTGGTGTTGCTCCGTCAGCTTCTCGAGGATGGGCTCCATCATCTGGCACGGGCGGCAGCCCTCGGAGCCGAAGTCGATCATCGAGGGCTTCCCGCTCGCGCGGGCCTTGTCGACGGGATTGTCCCGGATGAGCGGCGCCTGCTTCGCCAGCCAGACGGCGGAGACCGCAATCGGCACCCGCTTGCCGAGAGTACGGACGTGCTCGGTTACGGCCCGCTGCCGCTTCTGATTCAGCACGAACTTCTTGACGTGGTCCTTGACCTGTGCGAGCGGGACGCCGCCGAGCATGGCCTTGTTGTCCTGATAGAATCGCGCCACTTCCGCGTCCGTAACGCGGACGCCCTTCGTAGCGCCGTCGAGATACGCCCGAATCATCTCATCGTCCGCCTTGCCGGCCAGCTTCGCCTGGGTCGCGGCATGCAGAAGGAGGTCCTTGCCCGCAAGTTGCTCGAGCACGAAGAAGGCGTTCTTCCTCAGTTGCCCGCGCAGCGCCTCCGGCGCGGCGCCGATTTTCCGGGCGACGTCGGTCGCGGCGACCTTCACCGGGCCGCAACGAAGCAGCACGCCCTCGGGCAGATCCGCGAGCCGTGCGTGCGTCAGGACGCTTGAGGTGAGCCCGGGATAGACCGACTCCACCGTGCGGCGCTTATCCGCAGCGTGGCCCGCGGTCGTGACCACGAGCAGGGCCGCGAGGATGAGTACGATGTCACTCCGACTTCTGGTCCGGCCGCTTCGATAGATCAACCCCGAACTCCTTCCATTTACTGAGTATGTCCTCCTTGGGGAGGAACCCTTCGTGCCGGTACAGTTCTTTGCCCGAGGCGTCGAAGAAGATCTGCGTCGGGATGACTCGGATGCCCGCTTTGTCGCCGGGCGAGCGGTCCTTCCACACGTCGATGACCACGACTGCCAGGCTGCCTCGGTGCTCTGTCTTCAGGTCGGCCAGGATCGGCTTCATCATCTTGCACGGGATGCACCGGTCCGAGCCCAGTTCCACCAGCGCCGGCAGGCCGGCCGGCACGCCGAGCGCCGACGCATGGATTGGCGCTGCCGGCGCCGCCGGAAGCGTGCACCCCGCCGCGAGAATCCACGCGAGGGTCGTCAAGGCCACCGCGGCCGCTACGAGGCGCGTTCGCCGCAGGTCAGTTGTTCTTCTCATGTAGGGCCTCCGCTGCTCCGCTTCGCTTAGGCCGGGACCTGACCGGCTCCTTCAGGTCCACGCCCAATTCGCGCCACTTGGCCAGGATGTCCTCCTTCGAGATGAAGCCCTGGTGCCGGAAGAGCTCCCGGCCGCCGGCGTCGAAGAACACCTGGGTCGGAATCAGCCGGACGCCGTACTTCGTCTTTGCCTCGGGATCCTTGAACACGTCGGCGGAGGCAACCTCCAGTTGGCCCTGGTACTCCTGCTTGAGTTCCGCGAGGATGGGGGCCATCATCTGGCACGGGATGCACGTGTCCGAGCCCACCTCGACCAGGCGCGGCAGCGCCGCGTGTCCCGGCGTCGTTCCGGCGCCGGACCGTTCGCGCTCCTTCAGCCACATCACACCGGCCACGGCCAGCGCCAGTCCGGCCACGATGGCTATCCGTCCCGCCTTGTTCACCCGTGCGTCCCTCCTGCGCCGCCTAGCTCAGCATCGCCTTGATCTCTTCGACGGAAGGCACTTTGCCCATCACCTGGACGACGCCGTCGACCGCGAGGGCCGGGGTCATCATCACGCCGAAGCGCATGATCTCGCGGAGGTCGGTCACCTTCTCGATTTCGAACTCGATGCCGAGTTGCGTCGCGGCGGCCTCAGCGTTCTGTGCCAGACCGCGGCACTTGGGACAGCCCGTTCCCAACACTTGAAGTTTCTTCATTCTTCCAGCAGCTCCTTGGCCTTGGCGACGGCCTGCGCGACCTGCGCGTCGGTGGCGCGAACGCCCTTGACTTTTTCCATGCCGAGATCGGTGATCTTGATCTGCGTGTAGTTGCTGATCCCCGCGTTGTCGAAGCACTTCTTGGCGCAGTCCACGGGGCAGCCGTCGAGCACGATGTTGGCGTCGGCCTCCTTTGCCTTCTGCACGATCATGTCGACACCGGCGCCGATTCCCGCCAGGCACCACATAATGCCCAGCCCTTCGTCCATCAGTTGCCGCGCCGCCCTGTCGGCGACCTCGGCCACATTGGCCCCGCCTGAGCACGAATAGAACAGCACGTTCCTCTTTGAGTCACCGCAACACTCCGACATCGTGCACCTCCTTTCTCATCCGCATAGTGCGCCGTAGACCATCCCGCTGATCGTTGCCATCACGACGACCAGCCCCACGAAGACAACCGTCTTCTTGGTCCCCATCACGCTCCGAATGACCAGCATATTGGGCAGCGACAGCGCCGGGCCCGCCAGCAGCAGCGCCAACGCCGGGCCCTGGCCCATCCCGTTGTCCAACAGCCCCCGCAATATGGGCACCTCGGTCAGCGTGGCGAAGTACATGAACGCGCCCGCCACCGACGCGAACAGGTTCGCCCGGAGCGAGTTCCCGCCGACCGCCGCGTATATCCATCGCCGCGGAATCAGGCCCTCGTGATCCTGTCGACCGAGCAGGGCGCCCGCCACGAGCACGCCGAGGAAAAGCAGCGGCAGGATCTGTTTGGCGAACCCCCACGACGCCCCGACCCACTCGGCCATCTCGCCTCGGCTGAACCAAGTCAGAAGCATCCCGGCTAGCGCCAACGCGGCGGCCGCCGTGATGACCCACTTCACGGAATGGATCGCCGCCCACAGGCCGGCTGCTGCTTCCGGCTTGCCCCAATTGGCGAACACGAGGATCGCCACCATCGCAGCAAAGTACAGGGCATTCTTCCACAACGGCCGCTTCACGTCGGGCTCCGGCATCGCGGCCTGCGCCGCGACCTTGTCCAACTCCTCCCCGCGGAAGATCAGGTGCATCAGCAGGCCGATCACGATGCTGAAGAGGACTGCACCGATGGCGCGGGCGACGCCGAGCCCTGGCCCCAGGACGCGCGCGGTCAGGATGATGGCGAGCACGTTGATCGCCGGCCCGGAGTACAGAAAGGCCGTCGCCGGCCCGAGCCCGGCGCCCATCCGGTAGATGCCGGCGAACAGCGGCAGCACCG
>CAZDHT010000056.1:0-23846 GCA_964505325.1 uncultured Planctomycetota bacterium
GCCTCGAACCGGTCGGCTTCGACATTGGTCGTGACGCTTCTCAAGTGGCTTTCGAGCGGGTTCCGCATGTCGCGGTCGCCGCACCTGCCGAGCGCGCGGATCGTGGCCCGGATCGTCCCCTGCCGTCGGGCGTAGATGTTCCACCAGGCCGAGCGGGACAGTTCGCCGTTGCGGGAGCGGCCGAGGATCGAGACCGCTGCCAGCCACTCGCGGCTGGCCGGCTCGGCGCCGTCCTCGATCAGCCACATCAGGGGGTCAACGTCCAGCGTTACGTCCGGCAGCTCGAACACGGACAGCCGCCCGGGCCACCGGTCCACGTAGAAGTCGCCCTCCAACGAGGCAAGGGCGAGAAGCGCCGCGCGGCTGACCGAGCGGTTCTCGTCGCTGACCGCGTGCATCAGTGGCGCGGCCGCCACAAGCCGCTGGCTCTCTCCCAGAGCGAAGGCGGCGCAGCGGCGCTTCTGAACGTCGCCGGCCGTGACATCCGAGAGGGCCTGCTCCAGCTCATCGGGGCGCTCGTGCTGAAACACGGGCACGTCGCCGGCGGCGGAGAGTTCCGTCCCTGTGGCTTTTGCCACCATCGCGAGGAGTTCCGGGACGGCGATCTCTTGGCCGATCGCAAACGGCCCCACCAGGCCGTTGAGGTTCCGCGTGACCACGACGTACGTCTGCCCGGCGCGCCGGCCGACCAGGTCGAGCGCTTTGGCGGCTTCCAGGTACGCTCGGGGTGCGGCTACGGTCTGCGGTTGCTCGGAAGCTTGTGACATGTCCAGGGTGCCTCCTGTTTGCGGGTACGAATCACGAGCATAGTAGTTGCCGGCTGGCGTGAAAGCAAATACCTTCTCGCGGGGGAGGGCGATTTTGACAGGCTGCGCCGAATGTTCGGCTAACCTTGCGTAGGAGAGTTCCGATACTTGAGGCCTAGTCCTGCTCTTTGTCTGCGCCGAGCGGGCGCGGACGGACACCGTCTGCGCGTCCGGGTTCTGTTCGGGAGGGTGTCACGGTGGATGGGGCGAAGTTCTCGATGCGAATTCGGTCCAAGTTGACGCTGGGCCTGCTTGGATTCTCCACGGTCCCTCTGGTCCTGCTGGGCTGGTTCGTCTGTGAGCAGGTGAACAGGGCTCGCCGGTCGGCCGTCGCACAGGTTCAGGTGGCCGAGCAGAAAAGCATCGAGGAGATGCGCAACCTGAGCCGGTACGCTGCCCGGCTCAAGGCGGAGGGGATCGTCCGCCGGATCAACCGGTTTCTCAAGGAGAACCCGACCGTCGACCTGGCCGAACTGCCGAACGTCGAGCCGCTCAAAGGCGCGCTGCAGCGGGAGACTACGCTAGGGTGTGTGACTACGGTCGATCTGTTGCTGAACGACCGGCCGATCAACGTTCGCGGGAGGAAGGCCAAACGGGATCTCAAGGCTGAATCGGGCGTGGAGGCGTCAGAATCCGAGGTGAAGCCGGGCGCCCTGGTGCCGGCCGAGTCGTCGGCTGACGGGCACGCCAAACGGTATATGTTCATCGCCAATGTGCCCGGCACGCCGCTGAAAGTGGCCGCCCAGGTGGCGGACATGGGCATCATCAAGACGCTGGATCAGCTCGCCCGGGAGGTCGAGAACATCGGCGGCCTCGCCGAGAGAGAGACCAACCGGACGATGGAGAATCTGAAGGTGATGCTGGTGCTCGGGGTGACGGCGTTGGTCGTGGGCCTTGTGCTGGCCGGCGGAGAGTTCACCCGCACGATCACCAAGCCGATCGCGAAATTGACCTCAGCCGCCGAGAAGATCCGCCACGGTGAGCGCGAGGTCGACCTGGAAGTGGGCGGGGGAAGGGAGCTCCGGCTGCTTGCCGACGCGTTCAAGCGGTCCACCCAGGAGTTGCAGGATCACGCCAAGGCACTGGAAACGAAGAACCTGGAGCTGGACGTGGCGCGCCGAACGGCTGAGAAGGCAAACCGGGAGCTCCGAGAAGCGCAGGACGAGATGATCCAGATGGAGAAGATGTCGAGCCTCGGCCGGCTGGTGGCGGGGGTGGCCCACGAGATCAACACGCCGACGGGGGCGATCTACAACGTGACCGCCGAGGCGGTGGGTGCGCTCGACAGCTTGGTGAAGGGGCTGCACCGGCTGCGCAAGATGGGCGCCGAGGAGTTCGACCGGTTCCGCCATTTCCTGGACGTGGCGGTGGCGCGGCGCCTGACTCCGGAGCGGGTGTCGCGGAAAGAGCGGCAGCAGCTTGCCAGGGAGCTGGAGGCGGCCGGGATCCAAGATGCCAGGAAATACGCCGAGCTGCTGGCGCGGTGCCACATGACCGAGCCCGCCCAGGCGGTCGAGCTGTGCCGGCTGCTCGAGAAGCATGGCGTCGTTTCCGTGTTTACTGCTCTGGTCGAGATCCACGCCGGGGTGAAGATCAGCCGCACGAGCGCCGAGAAGATCTCTCAGATCGTCCGCGCGCTGAAGTTCTATTCGCGCGGCGGCGGCGAACAGATGCCGGCGGCGCCCACCGACATCAACGAGACCATCGACGACGCCCTGATCATTCTTCACAACCGCCTCAAGACGCAGGCCGACGTGGCCACCGACCTGGCGCCAGACCTGCCCCGCGTACAGTGCACGGACGGCATAGCCGAGGTATGGGTGAACCTGCTGAACAACGCGTGCGATGCGATCATGGAGAAGGGGGAGGAGGGCAGGGGGGAGGTCCGGATCAAGAGCTTCCGTGCGCCCGACGGCGTGCATGTCATCGTGTCCGACAACGGACAGCCCATCCCGCCCGAGGTTGTGAACAAGATATTCGACCCCTTCTTCACCACCAAAGGGCCAGGCAAGGGGACGGGCCTCGGTCTTTCCGTTGTGATGGGCACGGTTAAGCGAAACGGTGGCAGCGTCGCCTCAAGAAGCAACGGTGACTTCAAGGAATTCGAGGTCAGTCTACCGGCGGAGAGCGTAAGTCATGTTGGACCCACGTGACGCGAAGTACTGGATCGGCTGTGTCGACGATGATCGTCCGTTCCTGGACTCGGCTGGCGAGCTCATCTCTCGAGCGGTCGAGCAGCACCCGATCGAGGTCCCGTGCGAGGTCGAGGTGGCGTCCGGCGCCGCCCAGTTTGGCGAGATCGCCAAGGAAATGACGGGGGAGGGCTTCGAACTCGCCCTTCTGATCAGCGACCAGATGATGCCCGAGTGCACCGGGCTGGAACTGATCGAGAGCGTAAAGCAAGACCACCCGGCCACTTCCTGCGTCCTGCTGACCGGATACGCCGGGCTCGAATCGGCCCGCTACGCCATCAACAACCGGCTGCTCGACCGGTACGTCTGCAAGCCGATCGAGGACATGAAACAGTTCTCGGAAATGATCGGGTTCGAGCTGGAACGGTTCCACCTCCGGCGGGTGGAGGCGATACAGGAAGCGGAGATCAAGAGACAGGCGGAGGAGCTTCGCCTGGCAAACGCCCGTCTGAGCCGGATGAAGACGGTGGCGGAGTCCGTGGCGTATTTCTCGCGCGAACTCCGCACCCTGGACCTCGACGAGGTGCTCGACCTTGTGTGTGACAAAGTGCCCCCGCTGTTCGGGGCAAAAGGGTGCTTTCTATTCGTTCCGGACCGCAACAACCGGTTGGCGCTGTGGCGGCAGCGGCGTGTCAACTGCCTGGCCCCCATCCCCCCGAGCGTGGACATCAACAAGGTGATGCGACGGGCGCTCGCCACGCGCCAGCCGGCGGTGTCGCTGCACCGCGACTGGTGCTCCGGCAGCCTGGATGAAGGCTGGGACGGATACGGGTGCGTCGTGATGCCGCTCAAGCTCAGCGCTCACGACCCCGCGTTCGCGGCCGATGAAAACGCCCCGCCGCCGGCCCTGCTCTGCCTGTGCGGCATTGATGACAGCGAGTACCTGTCCAACGAAGATCTCGAGTACAAGGTCCTGCTGGTGAATGACATCCTGGGCGCCAATATCGCCAATGCGCTGGCCTACATCGAGACCGAACGCCTGGCGAGCGAAGACAGCCTGACAGGGGCCAAGACCCGCCGCGTGTTCGATGACCTGCTCCGCCGGGAGTGGGAGCGGTACCAGCGATACCAGTCGCCTTTCTGCATCGTCCTGATGGATGTCGATCACATGAAGCGGATCAACGACACGCAGGGGCACGCAGCAGGCGACGAAGTGCTTCGGAAGATCGCGGAGATTGCGGGCGGTCGGAGCCGCGAGTCCGACACGGTGGCCCGATTCGGCGGCGACGAGTTCTGTCTGCTGCTGCCCGAGACACCTCTGGAAGGGGCACGCACGGTGATGCAGCGGGTCAAGGACGTGATCGACGACACCCGTTTCTCGCTGATGAACACCGCCGCCAGCGTGAGCATCGGGATCTCCAGCGTGGCCGGCAAGCGGGCACCGGAAGAGGTCCTAGAGAGCGCCGACCGGGCGCTGTATGAGGCAAAGCGGGCCGGACGAGGCCAGCTCTGTGTCGAGGAAGGCTAGACGGCTGAGTGGCGCCTGGCCGGTGCCTCGGCGTTGTGATTTGAGGGAGCAAGGGGATGCGATCGAAAATACTGGTCGTGGGGGCGAAGGGGGCACTTGGCAAGCGATTGACGGGCCTGTTCGAGGCGGGTGGACACGAGGTGCGCTGTGTGGCGCCGTCCGAGGCCGGGGAGCAAGCTGGCGCTCTTTGCGTGGCTTACTGGGAGGATCGCCAGAGCTGTCCGGTCGAATTCATACGGGACTACCAAGCCGGTCATCCGCGAAGCCACCTGATGTGTTGCTCGGCCCAGCCGGACCCGTGGGCGCGGTCGTTCCTTCTGGACGCGGGGGTGACGCCCGACGTGGTTGTCACGGGTCCGTTCGCCGATGACGCCGTCCTGTCCGAGGCGAACCGGCTGCTTGCGTTCGAGCACAGTGACAATACCGAACATCTGGTGGTATGTGTGGACGATGACGACGGGTTCTTGTGGTCGCTCGAGCAATGCCTGCCGATCCGCTTGGCCTCAAAGACGCCGTTCGAGACGGCGTTCGAGTTCTTTGACGATCCAAAGGAAGCGATCAAGCTGCTGGCCGATTGCGGGCGCTCGGGGACCCCGGTGGCTATGGTCATCAGCGACGAGGTGATGCCGGACATCACCGGGGTGGAACTGCTCAACCGTGCCAAGCAGCTTACGCCTTTCGCCGTGCGGGTGCTGCTGACCGGGCAAGCAGGGATGCCGGACATCGTCCAGGCAGTCAATAACAGGTCGCTAGACCACTACATCAGCAAGCCCATCGAGGACGTGGATCACATGACCCGGACGCTGGGGCACCTGCTCAACGAATATTACCTTGCCGGGAAGGCCAGGATGGACTCCTGGCAGGTCTACGAGCAGTATCAGTTCCTCAAGGGCCTGACCAAGGGGCAGACGCTGGAGGGCACGCTTCAGGCGGTGGTCGATTTCGTCGCCCACACGCTCAGTTCAGAGCGGGTCTCGGTGATGCTGTGTGAGAGTGATCAGCTCACCATCCGGGCGTCGCGCGGGGTGCCGGAGGACGTGGTGCGGTCTACTTCCGTCCCTGTCGGCTCCGGGATCGCGGGCCGGGTGTTCGAGAGCGGCTGGCCGGTTTACGTGACCGATCGATCAGAGGCGGGGCCTGAATCGGCGGTCGACACTCCGTACTCCGTGTTCGCATCCGTTCCGCTCCTGCTGGCGCCGATGGCGGTGGCAGGGCGGCCGCTCGGCATCATCAACGTGACGAACCGGCTTGAAGACAAGCCGTTGACGCACCGGGAGATGATGTTCTTGTCGCACACCGCCGAGGCGGCCTCAATCGCCATCAGCAGTCACCAGGAGCGGCGGAGGAGGGAAGAGGCCAATTTCGCGACGGTGAAAAGCCTGGTGCTGGCGGTCGAGGCCAAGGACCAGTACACGCGCGGCCATTCCGAAAGGGTGGCGCTGCGTTCGGTTCAGGTGGCGAAGATCCTTGGGCTCCAGCCCGCGGAAATCGACGACCTCGAACGGGGTGCGATCATGCACGACGTCGGAAAGATCGGCGTCCCCGAGCGCATTATTCACAAGCCGAGCAAGCTGACAGAGGACGAGTCCGAGCAGATCCGTCTTCACCCCGTTGTGGGGGAGCACATCGTCTCGCAACTGGCCTTCATGGCCGGCAGCCTGCACGCCATTCGAAGTCACCACGAGCGGCTCGACGGAGGCGGCTATCCTGACGGTCTGCGGGGTGATGAGGTGCCGCTGTTCGCGAGAATTGTCGGTGTGGCCGATGCCTACGACGCCATGACGTCCGAGCGCCCGTACCGGCGCCCCATGAGCCGGGCGGATGCAGTTGCCGAGCTGCAACGTTGCTCCGGTACGCAGTTCGACCCGGACTGCGTGGCGGCGTTGGCACAGGCCGTACAGCATGAAGAGCTGGGCGCTGTGGCGGCGGTGCCAGGCGCATCGTAGTACGTTCCGGAGCCGGCGGCAGAATCCTCCGAGATTTTTCCTCGGTCGCTCTTTTTTTCGCTTTTTTTCCAAAAAACTCCCTGCTGGCCCGCCCGCCTCCGAGCGCCTGCGCGGGCTGTTTCTCCGAAGCCGGGGCCGTGTTCGGGGCCGTTCTCTGTCCGCAGAATGTCCTAACATCGCGTTCCAGCCTACCGAAACTGTTCCGATAGAAGGAATTGGGCTTTCCGTAGATGGCGGGGACACCGCTCGCCGGTGCCCTCCCTCTACCTTGGAGGGGCGGAGGGTCCTATGTGGAAACGCTTTATGCCTGCGACGCGGCAGAAGCGCACTCCGCGCGGGCCGCACCCCGAGCATGGCCGGGGTGGCCGGTCTACGCGGATGGTCCATGCCGGGACGTGGGCGTGTGAGAGGAGCGCGTGAGGAAGAAGCAGAAAAAGGTAATGATGATCGGCTTGGGGGTGTTGGCGGCCGCGCTCTGCGCTCTCAAGTTGGGGCCGATCTTGACGGGCGCCCCGCTCGTCGCGCCGCAGAAGAAGAAGAGCACATCGGGAAAGAAGACCACAAAAGGAAAGAGCAAGGCGAAGACAAAACGCGGCTCTCGCAGTAGCGGCCGGGCGCGCCGCCCCACCACACAGCGGCGAACGACGCGGACGACACCTGGGCGAAAGACGGCCGGACCGCATAACGAGGCGGAGGAATGGCCTTTGGAGTCGATCCCCATCGATCTGAGCGCGACGGAACGGCGGGCGCTGGTCTATCGTGCGGTTAGGCTCCGGAACCCGTTCTCGGCGGCCAAGTTCGAGGTGACCCGCGAGTCCGACGCGCTGGTCAAGATGAAGGTGAACCTGCAGGGGATTGTGAGAACGGCCGGGCGGCGGCTGGCGATCATCGAGGGCCAGGTCTACGCCGAGGGTGAGAAGGTGGCCAAGGGCGTGACGCTGGTCAAGATCGATGCGACATCGGTGTTGCTGACCGATGGCAAGAACGAAACGCGGCTCTACCTCAGCGATCACAGCCCCCGGATTGGGACACATTGATGTGAGGAAGGTGGCGCTCATACTCGGACTCCTGCTGCTGCCCGCGTCAGGTGGGCTGTGGGCCGCTGAAGTGGCGGCAGTCCGGGAGGCCGACAAGACCGCTGGGCCGAGGAACGGCGAGGAGAAGGTGTCTGTCTCGCTGGTCTCCGCCGACCTGAGGGCGGTCGTCACGGCACTCGCCAGGGCGCACAACATCAATCTGGTCGGCAGCGACAAGCTGAGCGGCAAGGTGACCCTCCACCTCAACAATGCCCCCGTGCTGCAAGCCCTGGAGGTCATCCTGAAGAACGCCGGTTTCGTGCTGATGCCGAAGGAGAACGGCATCTACGAGATCATGACCACAGCCGAGTCGGCCAAGGCCCAGAAGGCGGGCGCGGTGCCCCATGTCCAGATCTTTACGCTCAAGTACGCGGACGTGGTGAAGGTCGCGAAGTTGCTGGTGCCGAACGCGATCCCCGACGCGAAGAGCATCGCCAGCGACCCGGCGTCGAATCAGCTCATCATCGGCGGCACGGCGGAACAGTTCAAGAAGGTCGAGCAGATCATCGAGGCCGTCGACCGGCCGGTGCCCCAAGTGGTCATCCGCGCGAGGATCGTGGAGATTTTCACCGACCGCGCCAACAGCGTGGGGGTGTCGATCGGCGCGCTGATGGAGTGCGACAAGGCCAGCGACGGCGGGGAGGCGACGTTCGACATCGACCTGACCCAGTCGCCGGTGGCTGCGAGCACCTTCGCCTTCGGCCTGGTCACCCGGCTCCTCGACATCAAGCTCAACGCGCTGGCGCAGAAAGAGGTCGCCGAGGTGCTCTCCGCGCCCAAGGTGACCACCGGTCACGGCCGCAAGGCCGAGATCAAGGTGGTGAACCAGGTGCCGGTGATCACCCGGCAGACCCGGGTTGTGGACGGAGTGACGATCACCGACGAGACGGTGACCTTCAAGGAGACCGGCCTGACGCTCGTCGTCACGCCGCGAGTGCTGGCGGAGAACAAGGTCGAGATGGTCGTGGTGCCGTCCGTGCTCGAGCTGACCGGCTGGACCGACACCCAGCCTCCCGCGCCGATCATCGACACCCGCTCCGCCGAGACCACGGTCACTATCGAGGACGGCAAGTGGCTGGTCATCGGCGGTCTGATGCGATACAACGAGCGCAAGATGGTGCGCGGGCTCCCCGTACTCAAGGACCTGCCCGGGATCGGCTGGCTCTTCAGCACCACGTACACCATCCGTGAAAAGAGCAACCTGGTCATTTTCGTCTCGGCCACGGTACTGAATAACGAGAGGGCCCAGAAGGACACTGATAAGGAACTGTGGCGGATCCGGAAACATCGAAAGCCGCATGATATGCGCGGTGGCCCGTTTCCGCCGCCTGAGGACCCGGCGGACTTCCATCCCATTCCTCCTCAGGAGAACGGGCACGTGAGAGACCCGGAAGGGACGTAGATGCAGCAGTTCTCCTACGAAGCCATCACCGGCGACGGCCAGAAGAAGTCCGGCAGCATGTCCGCGGAGGACTCGGCGGCGGTGGTGGCCGTGCTGGCAACTCAGGGCTTCACGGCCACGTCGGTGACGGAGGAAAAGGCCGACGACGAGAAGGAGAAGCGCAAGAGCGGGAGCCCCGCCCCCGGCGCGACTATGTCCATCGCCGACAGAATCAAGGAAATGGACGCGGACGTGCCCGACGACCTCAGCAAGATCAAGATCAAGGCCGAGGATCTGATGATCTTCACCCGGCAGCTTGCGACTATGGTGGACGCGGGCCTGCCGATCGACATGGCACTGGAGACACTCGCTGACCAGGCCAGATCGGACGTGTTCAAGATCGTCCTGTTCTCGATGCTCGGCGAGATCCGCGGCGGGAACCGCATCTCGGAAGCCGTCAAGAAGTTTCCCCGCATCTTTCCCGACATCTACGTGAGCATGGTGCGCGCGGCCGAGGCCAGCGGCCAGTTGGGAACGATCCTGAACCAGCTCGCGGGATACATGGAGGCGGCCGCCAAGATCAAGCAGAAGGTCAAGGCGGCCATGACGTATCCGGTGATCGCAACGTGCATGATCTCCGTGGTCGCTGGCATTCTGATCCTCGTCGTGGTGCCGCAGTTCGCCAAGATGTTCGAATTGGTCAAAGGGGATCTGCCGCTGCCGACCGTGATCGTGCTGGCATTGAGCAATTTCATGCGCGGCCACTTCATGATCTTCATGCTGATCGTGGTGTCGGTGATCGTCTCGTTCGTCATGATCCTCAGGACGAAGAAGGGGGCCTTCTGCTTCGACGCGTTCAAGCTGAAGGTGCCTGTTTTCGGGCCGCTGTTCAGGCAGGTTGCCGTGGCGAAGTTCGCGCGGACGTTGAGCACGCTGCTGTCGAGCGGCGTGCCCATTCTGGACGCGCTCCAGATCGTCAAGCGGGCGGCGGGCAACGCCGTGATCGCCCAGGCCGTCCACGAATCGATCGCCAGCGTGAGCGGCGGTTCCGGCCTCGCCGAGGTGTTCGAGAAGAAGCCGGTGTTTCCGCCCATGCTGATCAAGATGATCTCAGTCGGCGAGAAGACCGGGCAGCTCGATAACCTGTTGGGGAAGCTGGCGGACTTCTACGACGAGCGCGTCAACGCGGCCGTCGAGGGCCTGACCGCGATGATCGAGCCCCTCCTCATCGGCGTGCTGGGCGTTGTGGTGGGCGGGATCGTCATTGCCATTTTCTTCCCGATGATCAAGATCACCCAATCGATGGGCGGATAGAGTTGGAGTAATTTGCACGATGGCGAAGGAAGAAACGAATCCGGGCGTCGAGGCGGAGGCGGGGGCGGGGGCCGCCATGCTCAAAGCCTCCCGGCGGCTGGCGCGGCTGCTGGCCGACGCGGAAGTGCTCGGCGACGACGAACTTCTCTCCGTCCAAGAGCAGCACCCGGACGAGTTTCTCGGCGATATCCTCGTGCGCGAGGGAATCCTGCCGGAGGGCTACCTTCACGGCCTGCTGATCCGGAGCCTGTTCGTCCCGTGGATCGCCGTGGATTGCTGCACGATGTCGCCCGAGCTGCGCGGGTTGCTCTCTGAGCGGCTCTGCCGGCGTCGTCGCCTCGTCCCGATCAGCCGGGCGAGGGACTTTCTGACCGTCGCCTGCGTGAATCCGCTCGATGAAGAGGCGCTGAACAAGGTGCGCGACGTGACAGGGATGAAGGTGCGGCCGCTGCTTTGCTCGGCCCAGGAATTGGAGGCGTTCATGAAGGTCGCCTTCAGCAAGCCCGCTGAGGGAGAATCGGGGACGGACGACGAGGCGGGTGCGGAGAGCGAAGGAGACGCCGGCATGGCCGCTGCCGCGGCGGAGCTGGTGGAGCAGCTCTCGGACGAAGACGCCGAGGGCGCGGTCAGTAAAGTCAAGCCTGCAGACGGCCAGGAGACCGAGGAAAGAAGGGTCGACGCCGGCGTGGCGGCCGCAGCGGCGGAACTGGCGGGGCAGCTTTCCGCTCAGATGGAGTCTGATCCCGGAGGCGCGGCGGCCGGAACCACGCCGGCTGAAGCGAACGACGGGCGTCCAGATGGGGAGCAAGAGGACGAGGAGCCAGCGTGAGCGTTTCCAGGGGTGCCCTATGAAGACCACGACGGCACGCGGCAGACTGAGGCGGGTTCTCTACGGGGGAACGTACCTCGACGAGAACCAGGTCAAAGAGCTGATCGAAACGCAGCAGGAGATGGGCGGCTCGCTGTACGAGAGCCTGCGCAAACAGGAGAACCTCTCGCCGGTGGACCGTGTCGCGTTCTTGTGTGACATCTTCGCACATCTTGCCTACCTCGACGTCAGCGGCTACCGGATCCCGACCAGCATGCTTACCCTGGTGAGCCGCAAGCTCGCCGAGAAGCACCGGCTCCTGCCCGTCGCCCGGATGGAAGGCACCCTCACCGTCGCGATGTCCAACCCGCTGGACCTGGCGGCCCTCGACGAGATCAGCAAGCATACCGACTGCGACGTGCTGGTGGTGGTCTCGACCGACGACCAGATCAAGATCGCAATCGAGCAGAACTACCAGCAGCTCGAGGCCGAAGAGCAGGCCAAGGTCAGACTGACCGAGCACGCCGCTTCGGAAGAGGAGATGCAGGCGGCCGTCGAGCAGGCCAAGCGGGGTGCCGGCGGCGGCAAGCACGCTCAGGGCGAAGATGAAGAGAACGTCGTCCACCTGGTCGAACTGGTGTTGAACAACGCGATCCATCGCGACGCCAGCGACATTCACCTCGAGCCCTACGAGAAGTCGTTCCGCCTCCGCTACCGGCAGGACGGCCGGCTCATCCCCGTGCTCCAGGGCGAGAGCAGCGTCTACTCTCCCGTCGTATCGCGCATCAAGATCATGGCCAACCTCGACATCGCCGAGCACCGTATCCCGCAGGACGGCCGCATGAAGCTCGAGTTCGAGGGCCGCGACATCGACTTCCGCGTCTCGGTCCTGCCCACCCAGCACGGCGAAAAGGTCGTGATGCGTATCCTGGATAAGGGCGGGCTGAAGCTCGACTTCACCGACATGGGGTTTGAGCCGGAAGCCCGCGACATGTTCCTCGAGGCCATTCACAAGCCCAACGGCATCTGCCTGGTCACCGGGCCCACCGGGTCCGGCAAGAGCACCACCCTCTATTCTGCTCTCAACAACCTGAACGTGGACGACACGAACCTGGTTACGCTGGAGGACCCGGTTGAGTACAACATCTTCGGAATCAACCAGGTCCAGTGCAACGCCAAGGTCGGTCTGACGTTCGCCAGCGGCTTGCGCTCCATCCTGCGCCAGGACCCCGACGTCATCATGGTCGGCGAGATTCGTGACCAGGAGACGGCGGACATCGCGATCAAGTGCGCTCTGACCGGCCACCTCGTACTGAGCACCCTCCACACCAACGACGCGCCCGGCGCCGTGTCGCGTCTGCTGGACATGGGGATCGAGCCCTTCATGCTGGCCGCCTCGCTCAACCTGTGCCAGGCCCAGCGGCTGGTAAGGCGGGTCTGCGGGCGATGCAAGAAACCGGTCAAGATCCCACAGACGGTTCTCGACAGGTACCGCGACGACCTGCCCGAGGGCACCGACAAGAAGGCCCGCGCGTACCAGGGCGCCGGCTGCAAGCACTGCGGGGGAACCGGCTACAAGGGCAGAACGTCGGTCGTCGAGATGATGCCGGTGTCGCCGGAGCTCAAGGAGATGATTGCCGAGGGCGCCACCATCGCCGATATCCGGAAGAAGGCCCTCGAGCAAGGCATGATCACGCTGCTTCAGAACGGACTGCGCAAAGCGCTGGCCGGGATCACCTCCCTGGAGGAGGTGATCCGCGTCACTTCCGCGTGACGCGGCAGATTCTGCGGAACCTGTTTCTCCTGTCAGATGTCGGTCTTGGCCGCGGGCTTGTGCCACGGCTTCACGGTGATGGCGATGCCCGTCCAATGCCTCAGGAAATCGCTCCGGGAGCATATCGACCGCCCGCGCGCCGGATCCGCCAAGAGCACCGTATCCGCCCGGACTTGCACGACCACGACGCAGTGTGTCGCCGCGCCCGCCCGCCTGAGTTGCGCCAGGAACGGAGGGCGCAGGATATCGAGTTCATTGTGCCGGATTCGTTCAATGACCGCGCGCTGGCCCCGGGATCGGAGAGCGATGTTGAGGCCGCGGCACAGCTCCAGCGCGGTGACGCCCTGGGCGGGCCGGAGCAGGCACAGGTTGGCCATCTCACCTTCGCTGACCTCGGCGTCGGCGAACTTCAGCATCATCACGGCAGCAGCCGGGCCGCACGAGTAACTGGTGCCTTGCCGGCAGACCCCCTCGGTGTCGAACTGCGCCGCCATCACGTAGTGGGGCTGCAGGCAGGCCGAAAAGCTGTCCCACAGGAACAGCGGCGCGAGCAGACCCAGCAGCAGGACGACCAGTCGGCGGGTCCGCGTGCCGGGCATGCGGGCCGCCAGGCCGAACACCATCAGCGCGGCCAGGGGGGCCTCCCACGTCGAGAAATAGATGTAGTCGTCGGAGAGCCAGAAGAGCAGGTGCTGCTCATATTCCGGATGACTGTAGAGGAAAATCCGGAGGCACATCAGGGCGGCGGCGGCGGCGATGCAGACGGCGAAGTGTCCGGCCTTCAGGCGCCGCGTCTGCCATCCGAACAGCCCTGCCAGGAGGAGCAGCGTGCAGTTGATCATGAAGTAGAGCCAAGCCATCAGTTGTGTGCCTCGCGAGTTCAGGAACTACAAAGATCCAGTTGCCATTCAGCCTTCCGTAAGTGGAGTGGAGCAATTCCGGTGCCGCAGGGCCGGGGTTAATCGCCGCGATTCGTAACTGATTGATACACAAGCAGATAAGGTCGGCACCTGGTCGCCCTGGTGAGAGCGATTGGCCGTGCCGCAGTCCGATTTTCTGGACGCCCCTGGGCCGCGTGATGCTGTGGATGTCGCTAAGTCACTACAGCCGCGATAGATAGACCATGTTGCAGGAAATCAACAGTTGAGTCCCGATGGGGCTGAAAACGAACTCGTCCCGGGCCGGGCCAGCGGAGCGGGCGTGTTTCTCCCAGCCGTGTCCGCCGTTCCCTGCCCGCTCGGCGCTCTGCTGAATGACCGTGCACGATCAAGCGCCATTGCCGGGCTGGCGGAAGAACGGGGACAGATGACTTTTTTCGCCAGGTGGAGCGCCGGTGGCGATCCCTCTTGCTCCCTCGGCGAAAGAAAGTTATCTGTCCCCGTTTTCCGGCGAACTCCGGCCGTCCGGCGACAGCTCCGGAGAAGCCAAATATTTCGCAAATAGCCCTAACCTGCCGCAGCCTGCTTCCGAAACTTGAGGCATGTGTAGAGACCGGAACGGTCGATCTTTGCGAGACTAGTGCGTTTAGCGGGGGCCTGTCAGTGGACCGGGCGATTGGACAAGTTGCGGTCGATTTTGCTCCCTGGGATCCCGATGCTGCCGGCTCGAGGGGGACCGCAGTCTCGGGTGGGGGAAGAAAGGAGGTGAGCGCGTACCGCCTGAACTCGAAGAGTTTCCGGCCGGAGGCGTTCTTCGGCCTGTGTTTTACTGTCCTGTAGGAGGATAGGGAGATGAGGACGCGTAAGCGTGGTTTCACATTGGTGGAGTTGATGATCGTGCTTGCGATCATCGCAATCGTCGCGGCATTCGCGATACCGAACCTGATGAAGTCGCGGATGAGCGCGAACGAGACGTCGTGCGTCGGCTCGCTGAGAGCGATCATGTCCGCCGAAGCGACGTACATGAACCGGTACGGCGTCTATGGCAGCCTGGCGCAGCTCTCGGCCGAAGACCTGATCGACAACTCTCTGGCGACCGGCAAGAAGTCGGGTTACCTGATCGGCGAGATCGTTACCGGCTTCGATTACTCGTACTGCTTCGCCGGCGCGCCCATCGAGGACGGCAAGAGCGGTGCGAAGGAGTACTGCGTGACCCAGAAGGGTACGCTCTATGAGGCCGATTTCGACACCTCGGCCATGAGCACCGACAATGGGACCACTTGGGTGCCCGGCGAAGGTGACGTGCCTGACACGTTCACCACGGCTCCTGAGGACGACAGCGACAATTGGACTCCGATCAGCGAGTAACCCACGTAGTGTGGTTCCAGGCCTGGGAGCTCATTCGTGAGTAAAGGATGGCCCGGGGACGAAGAGTCCCCGGGTCGTCCGTTTCACGACCCAGGCCTAGCCCAAGGAGAAACAGGAGTTTTGAAGATGATAACTACGAGACGCAAAAGGGGTTTTACCCTGGTTGAGCTGATGATCGTGCTGGCCATCATCGCCATCGTTGCCGCGTTCGCCATCCCGAACCTGATGAAGTCCCGGATGAGCGCGAACGAGACCGGGGCGATCGGGGCGCTGAGAACGATCATGTCCGCAGAGGCCACGTACATGAACCGGTACGGTGTGTACGGCACGCTGGCGGAACTTTCCGCCGAGGGTCTGATCGACAGTTCGCTGGCCAACGGCAAAAAGTCCGGCTACTTCTACGGCCAGGTCGACGACGACTCGTCCGAGTATTCCTACTGCTTCGGCACCTGTCCCGTCGAGGACGGCCGCAGCGGTGCGAAAGAGTACTGCGTGACCCAGCAGGGCACCATCTACGAAGCGGACCTGGACAGCACCGCCGTGGACGCCGACACCGGTACCGACTGGTCGGACAATGTGGATGTGCCCACGGAGTTCACCACGGCGCCCGAAGACAGCGACGACTGGACGCCGATCAGCGAGTAGGCCATGCGTCGGCCGTTTGATAAGCGCATCTGGCAGGCTGTCCGCACTCGGTCTGGCCGCGCGCTGACTCTGGTCGAGTTGACCGTCGCGCTCGGCATACTGGCCGTGGCGGTGGGATGCCTGATCCAGGCGCTCGGGTACGCCAGCGTCGGACAGGAGCGCCTGGCCAACCGGCAGCGGGCGCTCGGCACGGCGCGGAACGTGGCCGAGGACGTCCTGCAATGCCAGGGAGACTGGCGGGCGTTGTGCAGCCAGTATGACGCCTCATCTGACGTCGATGTCACCGTCCAGCACGGCGACGGCGATCCGGGCTCCGGGTGGTCCAGGATCACCGTGCGAGTGGATGTGCCATCGCTGACGGGCGGAACCACCGAACAGGTGACGCTGGTCTTTGGCAGGGTGAACAGCTAGGTCAGGGTCGGCCGAACAAGTGCGCAACGGCCGCCCACCGCGGAGGGGACTGCCTTGAGCCGAACTCGTTCTCGCTCACCGGTCGGCCGGCAAGCCGCTGGACAGGACGGCTTCACTTACGTCGAAGTCACGATCTCCCTCGGCCTGCTGGTGGTCGTGATGGGTGCGTTTGTAATAGCCCTGGAGGGCGGGTCGAACGGCCTGGCCACCGGCGCCGCGCGGGGAATGCTCAGCGCACGGGCCGGCGAGGCGCTGGCGGCGATGGACGCGGATCTCAGAGAGGCGGCGGCGGCGAAGATCACCACTGAGCAGACGGGCCTTCCTGCAAATCAGTGCGCGGTGGTCTTGCCATGCGCACGAGATAGCAGCGGAGCGTTCGTGGTCAACGGGGCCTACCGGCCTGCGTGGCAGGCTGTGGTGGTGTACTGCCCGCACGTGAGCAGCAAGGGGGTCAGCCAACTCCGCCGCTACGTCTATTTCGATCCGACCTACACGTTCCCGTTTCAGGTTCTGGAGATCACCGCAGATACCATCCGGCTCCGCGACGCCGGCGGTCAGACGCTGGACGTGGACCGAGAGAGCGGCAACCCCGCGCTCCCGGCGGGCCGGGAGTTTCAGGTTCTGTGCCCCGGTCTGACGGAGCTGGCAGTGGAAGTCGGCGCGCCGACCAGGCTGTCCATCCAGGCGAGCTGTATGACCCGTCGAAATGTGTCATTGGACATCGAGGCGGAGCGTTATGTGGCGCACCGGAACTGAGAGACCACTTCAGCAGTTGCCGGGGCAGGCATTTTTGCCTGCCGAACGGCGGACACGAATGTCCGCCCCACCTGTTCAGACACCTCCTCAACGGCACGGAGCCGCACTGGTCGTCGTGACCCTGCTGATCTCTGTGCTGTCCGTGTTCGCCCTCGCCGCCGTCAGCTATCTGGTCAACTCGCTCCACGGAAACCAGGACCGGACGGCGGAGACCCGCGCCGCATACGTGGCCGAACTTGGGCGGGCCGACGCGTACGCGTATGTGGTGAACCATCCCGAGGGCACCTGGCCGCACACCCGCGCGCTGACCGCCGTTGTGGACGACCGCGGCGATCCCTGCGGCGAGTATTCCTACACCGTCACAGACCTGACGCTGCCCGAGCAGAACCAGCGCCGCGCCATCCGAGTGGACGCGTACTGGCCGGATCAGGCCGACCCGGTGGCGGAGCGCCGGCTGAACTTCTGGATGGAGAAGAACGGCGAAACGTGGGGCATCAACGCGTGGACGCTTGGAGACTAGGACGCCCGCAGCCGCCTGGCAATAACAGAGGACGAGATGTGATTGGAAGAAGGAACAAGATCCCGGAGGCGCTCGGCATCCACGTGGGCCGCGACACGCTGACCATCGCCCGCGTGGCGAAGCGAGCCGGGGAACTCGAACTGCTGCAACTGGTCCACGAGCCCTTGGCCCGCGACCCCGGCGGCTGGCCGGTCGAGCTCGTCGGAGAGAAGCTGCGAAAGGCCAGGAAGCGAATCAACCTGAAGGCCGAGCAGGCGAAGATCACGTTGTCGAGTGACTTGGCGCCCACGCATTTCTTTGTGATGCCGCCGATCACGGGCGATCAGCTCGACGAAGCTCTCAAGCTCCAACTTCAGAACAAATGGGGCAATACAGGCTCGGAGCTGAGCTATCAATTCCAGATTGTCGAGAAGCGCGGCGAGCGCTGCCGGATCTTTGCCCCCAGCATCCCGACCGAGAGACTCCGGCTGATCCTCGGATCGTTCCTCGACGTGAACTGTATGATCGACTGGATGGAGGTGGAGGGCGTTTCGCTGGCCAACCTGTTCGTCTACTCCGGGCTGGCCGGGACCAAGCCGGTCGGCGCGCTGCAGGTCGGCTCCAACTGGGCCGAAATCCATATTCTGCGCCAGAAGCAGATCGTGCTGTCGCGCGCCATCGGCAAACTGGAGAGCGATCCCTCCCAGACGGACAGCGGCACGCAGACCCGGGTGGAAGCCGGCGGGCCTGGCGCGGAGATCGAAGCTCCGAGCCTCAGCTCGTCCTACATGGGACGCGTGGCGCGGGAGGCGAACAAGACTCTGGACTACTTCGAGATCGAGCTGCTGTCCCCGGCCGTCGAGCGCCTGATCCTGGTCGGCGAAACGGCCGGCTCGGCCGGGCTGCCCGGGTTCCTTGCGGAAGAGCTGGAACTCGAGGTCGACGTATTGGACACCGGGAACAGAATGCACGACGCGACCGGGATGTACCAGGCGAACGTGCACGGCCTCGCGGTGGCCGCGGCCATAGGCGAAGGATGACCGAGTGAGAATCAACCTGATTCCACGGGAGCTTCAACCCACCCGGCCGAGCCCGGTCCCCTACATGTTCCTGGGCGGGCTGGTGGCGATCAGCGCAATATGGTCGCTCACGCAGCTCGCGGCGATGTCCGCCGCGCAGAACGAGACCGAAGACTTCACTGGCCAGCACCGGAAACTTCGCAGGCAACTGTCCGTGTACAAAGAACTGCCGGGCCGGCTGGCGCACGCGGAAAGCGAACGCGACCTGTTGAAACTGAAGGCCGCGGCCGTCACGGCGCTCATCCACAGCGGCTTCACATGCTCAAACATTCTGCAGGCGGTGGCCGAGACCACCCCGGCCGAACTGAGGCTCACCGGATTCTCCCTCGACGTCGCCAAGGGAACCGCCACCCTCATCGGCTACGGAAGCGAAGAGAAAGCCGACATCGACGTTGCGGCCTTTCTCCGTGCACTGAACATGAACAAGGGCATCCTGGCGGCGTTCAGCAGCGTACGACTCGACTACTGCAATAGCGCCAAGCAGGGAGAGATCGCGGTGAAGCGGTTCTCCATTTCGATGGGGTTCCGCGAGGACAAACTGAAACAACTGATCCGGGAGGCCACCGGATCGGGCGGCGAGGAAGGTAATGGCTAGAAAGACCGTAGTGCGGCACAAGGATATCATCATCTCGAGCTGCCTTGGGGCCCTCGACATCGCCGCTGTGGTTCTGCTCCAGGTCATGCTCGTCATGCCGGCGACCTCGGCCGCAAGACTCTCCGGGGCCAAGGTGGCGGAGTTGGTCCAGAAGCTGGAGAAGAACATCACAAACCAGAAGAAACTCGAGAAGACCGAGCAACAGAACACCGAAACGAAGTCGAGCCTGGCGGGGTTCGACAAGCGCGTTCCTATCAAGAGCGGGATCGCCGCGCTGTTCGCCGACGTGCTCCGATCTGCCGATCAGAATGGCCTTAGAATCTTCCAGACCCAGCCGAAGGAGTCGAGCATCCTCGGCCAGGGATTCTACAGATTCCCCTACGAACTCGACGTCCAGGGGGACTACCACGCGGTTGGGCGCTTCCTCAGCGGCGTCGAGTCCCACGCCAGCTTCATGCAGGTCGTGCGGGTCGACCTCACCCCCTCGGACGTAGACAACGTGCGGCTGAAAGTTCTGCTCCATCTGTACGGGGCGGCCGAAGAGGCGACCGGAAAGGAGGAACAGGGCAAGCCCGCCCCGCCCGCAGTCGGCAAAAAGTCCTAGCCGAATGACCTGACATCGGCTCTCCTTTCGCGGTCAGAACAGACTGTCCTCCGAACACGGTTTGCGGTAGAATCGTCCTCCCCCGAGGGTTGCCGCACCGGGGGCAACACAAGGGAGGTCCCTCGGCCGATCAAAGGAGGACAGCGGGATGAGATTCCTGATCGCTTGGCTGCTGACATTGAGCTTGGGGTCGGCGTTCGCCGCCGAGCGGGGCGCACCGGTGCCCGCGGTGCGCCCGGAGCGGCCGCGGATCTTTCTCCGCGCCGAGGCGTGGGACGGCCCGTCCCTCGAGAAGATCCGTCAGTGGATGAAGCTCCCCGAGTACCAGAAGCGGGCGAAAAAGTTGACCAAGTTCCCACGCCTGATGAACCACGCGGCGAACTACCTCATCACCGGCGACGAGGAAGCCGGCAAGAAGGCCGTTGCCGGGCTCAAGAAGTTCAAGATCACCGGCACCAACACCGTCCGCGGCGACGGCGCGCAGCAGCTTGCCGCGCTCTACGACTGGCTTCGCGACCACCCCGACTTCGACGAGGCCGGCCGCAAAGAGCGCATTCAGTACATGGAGTCCTGGGGCGACCGCTTCGTGGCGCACCTGAAGAAGGGCGGCGAGACGCCGTTCTACTCGCGCCTCTCGGCCGTGCTGTCCGGCCTCGCCTGCCTCGGGCTCGCCCTCCATGGCGACAGCCCCAAGGCCGACGAGTACGTCCGCACCGCACAGGCGTTCCTCGTCGAGAAGTTCGGCACGATCCGCGAGGTCGAGGACGGCGCCTCCGGCGGCGGCGGGTACGCCATCCACTGGGAGTTCAAGCACCTCGCCCGCATGGTGGCTGCGTTTCGCAGCGCCACCGACTGGGACGCCGCCAGGTGGATCGAGAAGAACCAGGGCGACTGGCTCCGACGCCAGATGCTCTGGCAAATCTGGATGACCTACCCCAACGGCTGGTTCGTCAAGGAAGGCGACCTGTGGGGTGACATGACCGACCGCGACCAGTACCGCATCGGCCTCGATGCCGTGGAGAGCACCTACCGCACCGGCTTTGGCCGCACGTTCGCCGACCAGGTGGCGAAGCGCTGGCCCGTCTGGGACGGCTGGCCCAGCGACTACCACGCCGAGTACGTCTGGAACTTCTTCCTCTTCAACGACCCCGAGATCAAGCCGCGGCCGCTGAGCGACCTCGGCCGCGCTGCGGTCTTCAGCCCCAACCTGCACGGGTTCGTCTGCTGGCGCGACTCGTGGGAGCCGGACGCGACGATCATCCACTTCATGTGCGGCGACAACGTCGACCACCATGGCACCCGCGACGCCGGCAAGTTCATGGTCTACAAGCGCACGCCACTCGCCATCAAGGCCGGCGCCTACATCGGCTACATGACCAAGCACCACCGCTACTACAAGTCCGTCTGGAGCAGCAACGTCGTGCTCTTCACCGGCGGCGCGCAGCACCTCGGTGACCAGCCGTACGTGGACTTCGACGGCACCCCCTCCTGGAAGACCTGGAAGGCGAAGCGCGACCGCCACAAGCACCCGGCCACCGGCGTGCTGCTCAAGACAGAGGCGAACGACAAGTTCGCCCGCGCCCTCGGCGACCTGTCCGGCTCGCTTCGCGGCGGGTCGAAATGGACGCGCGAGCTGGTCTTCCTCGGCTACAAGTACTTGCTCGTCCTTGACCGCTGCAAGCCCGGCGCGGACATCAAGACGCGCTGGACGCTGCACAGCATCAACCAGCCGAAGATCGACGACATGACCGCGATCATCGACAACGGGCCGGGACGGCTCTTCTGCCGCACGCTGCTGCCCAAAGACGCGGCACTCAGCACGGTCGGCGGCCCCGGCCACGAATGCGACTACAACGGCGACAACCGCGTGCCTCGGGGCAAGAAGACGCCGTCGCCGTCCATGCGCGTCGGCGCCTGGCGGCTCGACGTCGCGCCGGCAAAGCCCGGCGCCGAGACCGTCTACCTGCACGTGCTGTACCCGACCGACACCGGAACGAACGCGATGCCGGGCTGCTCGGTGGAGAAGAAGGAGGGCAAGCTCGTGGTCAAGGTCGGTGGCCTGACGCACCCGTTCGCCGACGACGAGAAGAAATGAAAGCCAAGGGGATTCTCGGATGTCTTCCGTTGGCGAGCGTGTCCGCCTCTGCCACAGAGGTGATGCTTACTGCTAAACCATCCATGCCATCACCGTCGGCAAAGGCGGCGCGCTCTGCGTGCTCTATGCCGCCGACCGGGGTCCCAGGCAGATGCAGGCCAAGAGCAACTGGAAGAAGCGCCAGACCGGGCAGCCGGCCCGAAGGCCACTCCCGGAACTCCAGGACAGCTGGCTCGCGGCCCAAACAAGTACCATGATAATACATTCTGACGCATCCGTGTACCGTCGTCGTATCTCCTTCCGAAGCCTTCACTTATCGTGACATCTGGGCCGGGCGCGCTGCAAGATGATACATCCCGGCGGCCCGGTGTGTCCCGTCGCGGGCCCGCATCCGCGCATTTCTTCCTTTCGTTAATTCTTGCAGAAACATACGTTAGAACGTTCCGGTGATTTTTCTCGCCCGAGTTGCGTGCCGTGGCACGCGTGTTGCGCGCAAAAAAGTGCAAAGGCCCAGGAGAGGGCCGCTAGGGGGTGCTTGACGCTGAGCAGCCTGGGACGACACTCGCCCGAGCGCGGGGGCGCTATGATGGCCGGGCAGACCCGATTGCCGGTTTCGCATAGGACCGTCGTGGGATTCCCGCACCCGGAAAGACTTCCGGCTTCCTGCCCAAGGGGCGAATCGGCGCGAGTTCTCTTATTCATTGCTCGGCGCTGACCGAGCAGGAGGAAACATAGCATGAATTCCCTGTCCTTCACGAACAGTTCCAGGGCTTTCACGTTGTGCACTGTCATCGTGGCTCTCGCGGTCCTGTCGATCCTTCTTCTTCTGGGGTTTCAGGGGGCGGCAGTGGTGAAGGAGCGGTGCGAACTGACTGTGGTCGCCTCGCAGGTAGGTCACTTGTCGACCGCCTTGCAGCTCTACTACCAGAGTCATCACAGGTTCCCCGACGCCTATCCGGCCGACCTCGAGCGGGATTTGGGGCCGTATGTCGAGGACCCTGAGATCTTCGTCAGTCGCGCTCACCGCGAGGCCGGGGCGACACCGCTCAATCGGTCCTATGTCGCGCCCGTCGCAGGGGGTGGCAGCCGGTATGTGCTGAGCCTCGACCCGGCCCACTACAAGACCCGCTCCGTGGTACTGTTCGCCGATGCGGTCGTCGAAATGGTCGAAGAACTCCCCGTGTACCATGACGGTCTGGTGGTGGAGAGCGGCACGATTGTTACCGGAGGCATCCTTCGGTTTACCAGTGGAGCCGCGATCGGACTATCGGAGGGCACCTCCGCGACAGTCGTCAAGTCGTTCAAGGACAACAACGGCGCGCTTCTTCACATTGTGAAGTATGACAAAGGACAGTCGGGCTCCGTGGAGGGCCTCGCGCCGGACGATGCCATCGTCGAGCTTGCCTCGGAAGCGGCGCTGGTGCTCTTGCGGGGGGGCAGAGCCAGCGCCACCCTGTCGACCGTTGACGGGCAGGATCGCGTCGAGGCCTCGGCGGCGTCGGGCGAGGTGATTGTGGACGGCCGAATCATCGGCCGCGAACAATCCTCCGACCCCGGCGGGACACTCCTGGGCGACATCAACATTGACCCCGGCGGCGGCCCCGACGGGTTCCACTTCGTGCTCGAGAAGCCCGACGGAACCACCATCACGCGAGACGATCTCCTCGCGTCAAAAGGCAAACTCGAATACAGCGGGCCCGTCGCGAGGCTGCAGTTCCAGGGCAAGAACTCCTCGGAGCAAAACACCCTGACTCTCAATGGAGAGGTCTTTCCGCTGGAAGGCGGCGAGACCTACACGATCACGGCCGAGGACATGACCGTGCACCTGTACAACGACAACCCAAACGGCAGGGCCATGGGGCGTTGGCACCTTGACGACCTACAAGCTACCGGCGCACACATCACCGTCACTGAGAGCGAGGCTGGTTCCGATTCCCATGTCGATGCCGAATCTGCCGCCGGGGACGTGCTCTTTGACGAGCAGTACCGGGTGGACTCCGGGACCGGGTGGCGCGCCTTGGGACGCGGGACCGTCCTCAGGCAGGACGAGCGAATCACGGCGACAAAATACCGCTGACTTCCGGGGATGCGATACTTATTGAACTCCATGTTGGTAATGGAATTACAGGATCGAGCCAAGAGATTCTTCGC
>CAZDHT010000057.1:0-1391 GCA_964505325.1 uncultured Planctomycetota bacterium
CCGACAACCTGGGCGGCGTCGGCCTGTGGCACGGCCCGGGGGACCGTTCACCGTACTACGATACCTGGGGGCACCTGTACGACCAGTGGCGCGGTTCTGCGGGCTGGAGCGCCCATCCGACCGGTCGACTCGCCCTCGGCTCGAGCCGCGAGGGCGCCGCGCTCTGCTGGCACTGGCTTCGCGGGGCGACCGAACCGTGCGGGGAGAAGTTCGGCCTGAGGGCGCTCATCAGCCTGTTCTTC
The DNA here is from genome assembly GCA_964505325.1 of uncultured Planctomycetota bacterium. Lineage (GTDB taxonomy): Bacteria > Planctomycetota > PUPC01 > PUPC01 > PUPC01 > CAZDHT01. Next base: position 243 of record CAZDHT010000057.1, read on the forward strand.
GCTGCCGATGTGCGCACTGGGAAGCAGCGGGTCGCGTCCATGCAGCGTCCGGTCGTGCCGCGGGCAAACGGAGCCGAGTTCCGCTGTCTCGACGTGGTCGAGGACGCGCTGTTGTACAGGAAGACCGAGAAAGAGATGAGTCTCACTTTCCCTCGGGACCGGGAAGCACGCCGGGCTCGGGTCCGTGTGTTCGGGCTCGAAGGCCGCGGGGCTGTAGTGATTGAAACGAACGGCAAGCGCCTCACGCCGCAGCTCCTCTCGCTCGGCGGCATGACCGACGATCCGTACGGGCCGAATCTCGCGCGCCCCGGCGACCGGTTCGCCCCCCTCATCGGCGACCTGAATAAGGGCCCGTGCCACGCCGTGTTCTCGGTTCCGTTGTCCGCCCGCGGCAAGACGGTGGTCACGGTGCGGGAAGCCCCGGGCATTAATCTGGCCTACGCGAAGTGGGACGACCGGCAGACGTACGTGATCCGCTCCAGCGCCCTCCCCCACGTCCCGATGGCCGCGTTCTCCACGCGGACCGTCTGTCTGCACGACCTGCGGGGCGCCGCCGGCCGAGAGCCGGCGCTCATCCGCGTGCCGCTGTACTGGTATCCCACCAACGTCCAGACCCGCGGCGAATGCACGAATGAACTCCGGCGGCTGAGAGTCGGCGCCAACGGCCCGGAAGCGCTGTCACTGGAGGTCACGTCGACCGACCCGAACCGCCGGGCGCGCGCCACGGTCGGCATCGACCTGCCGACGCCGCGCCGCGCCGTGCTGGTCCGCGTGCGGACGCGCCTGCACGTCCTCAAGCCTCTCGACCTTCCCGCCATCCAGTACCTCAACAGTTTCCCGTCGAACTCGTGGCAGCCTGAGGACTGGCCGGACGACTGGGTCGTCCTGCTCACCACCGACGGCCGCAAGATGTGTGAGCCCTTCAAAGAACCCCGGGACAAGCGAAAGAAATGGGACCACATCCACACATGGAAGGACCGCCTGGTCTTCGTGCAGGGCGCGGCCGACCGCGGGAATATCTTCATCCTCGCCGAAAACCGGAAGCCCGCAAGACAGTTGAACGGGTACATGCTGTGCCCGGTCTGGCTTGACTCGCACTTCACGTTTGAAGGGCTGAAAGCGCCGGTGAAGCCGGGGACTTCTTTTGAA
>CAZDHT010000057.1:1491-23158 GCA_964505325.1 uncultured Planctomycetota bacterium
GCCGGGCGCGTCTTTCCAGTTCCCACTTGAAACGGGCTGAGGCGGCAATTACCATACTGGCACTTCGTTCTTCGCACTCGGGAGGATTCCAGGATGGGCGGGCTGGACAGAATCTTCAAGCTGCGGGAGAACAACACTTCCATCGGGACGGAGATCCGCGCGGGCGTGGTGACGTTCCTGACCATGTCGTACATCGTCTTCGTCCAACCGATCATTCTGTCACAGACGGGCCTGAGCTGGCACACGGTGTTTGTGGCGACCTGCGTGTCGAGCGCCGTCGCGACGCTGCTGATGGCGTTCTTCGCGAACTATCCCATCGCGCTGGCGCCGGCGATGGGACACAACGTCCTCTTTCTCATCTACTGCAAGGACGGGACGATCAACTGGCAGACCGGTCTGGGCGCGATCTGCATATCGGGAACCATCTTTCTCATGCTGTCGCTGTGGGGGATCCGCGAGAAGATCGTCAACGCAATCCCGGCGTCGATCAAGCACGCCATCGCCGTCGGCATCGGCCTCTTGATCGCTTTTCTCGGATTCCAGTGGGCGGGGGTTACGGCCGACGATCCGGCAATGCTGGTCCGGATGGGTGACCTCCACGCCACACCGGTGCTGCTGGCGCTGGGCGGCCTGGTGCTCACTGCGGCGCTCATTGCACTCAGACTCCGCGGGGCAATCCTTATCGGAATCCTCATCACCGCCGCCGCAGGAATCCCGCTGAACATCACGTCCACCAAGCATGTGGAGGAGAAAGGCCTGGTGGACATGCCGCGTTCGGCGCCAATGCAGAAGCTGGCGATCCTGCCGGTTCATGCGCCGGCCGGAGTGGAAGTGGACAAAGCGGCCGTGTTGACAGCGTTGAACGACGCTGCCGGCCAATACTATGACCCGGACAGGGTGATCTCGCCCTACGTGACGCCGCAGCTCCTCGCCGACGTGACCGCCAAGCCGGACCCGAAGACGACGCCGGAGCAGATGGGCGCGCTGATGCAGAAGCCGCTGGACTGCCGTGTGCTCGTGTTCCCGATGGTGGAGGTCGAGGAGAAGAAAGAGGGAGCGGCGCAGGCAGGCGACAAGAAAGCCAGGAAGGAATTGGTGTTGAAGGCGGTGGCGTATCATCTCGTGACAACCGAGGAGGGCACCAAAGGAAAGGTGTGGCGTCGGTACCACCCGATCTCGCTGCCCGCCTCAGAGAAGGAGCTCGAGCACTACGCGAAGGACGTGGTGCTGGGCCTTCCCGGCCACGAGGGACTGCTCAAGCTCGACATACCGGGTGCGCTGAAGCTCGGGCTCCTGCACGTGATCTTCATCTTCTTTTTCCTGGATCTGTTCGACACCATCGGCACGCTGATCGGGGTGTCGCAGCAGGCGGGGTTCCTGCGGGACGGGGTGCTGCCGCGGGCGCGCGGCGCGTTGCTTGCGGACGCGTTCGGCACGGTGATCGGCGCCGGGCTGGGGACGTCGACGGTGACCAGCTATGTCGAGAGCTCGGCAGGCGTGGCGGAGGGCGGCCGCACCGGCCTCGCCAACATCGTGACCGGGCTGCTGTTCATCGTGGCGCTGTTCTTCTCGCCGCTGGTCGAGATGATCGGCGGCGGCTATCAGAACCTGCATCCGGCCGTGGCGCCCGTGCTGATCATCATCGGCAGCATCATGCTGCGGAACGTGGTGCACATCCGTTGGACGGACCCCACCGAGGCGCTGCCCGCATTCCTCGCCATCATGGTCATGCCGCTCACGTTCAGCATCACCGAGGGCATCGCGTTCGGCTTCATCAGTTACAGCTTCCTCAAGCTGGTCACCGGCCGCGGGCGCGAGGTGCACTGGCTCGTGTATCTGTTCTCGGTGCTGTTCATCGTGCGGTACGTTTATGTCGGGACCTGAGACCAGCGTCATCCTTTCGGACCCGGTGCTGCAAAAGGCCTACCTCTCGGCGTGCGTCATCGCCGGCGCGCTCATGTGCTTCTTCGGATACCGGGCGTTCAAGTTCGTGCTGGGGCTGTTGGGCGTGCTGATCGGCGGGTACGCCGCGGCGGCGGTCGGCTTCGACCTGTCGGAAGGGAACCGGGCGGTGGCGCTGTTCTGCGGCCTGACGGGCGGCGTGCTGGGCGGCGTATTGATGGTGACGATGTATCTGCTGGCGGTGTTCGTTCTGGGCGCGTCACTGGGCGGGATCGTGGCGGGGGTTTTCACGCTTCGGGCGAATCCCGGCACGCGCGCCATCGCGATGTCGGTGGTCGCCGCCATCGGCGGGTTCCTCGCCCTGTTCATTCAGCGATTCATCGTCATCGCGGCAACCGCGCTGAACGGCGCGGCCCTGGTCATCGTCGGGCTCTGGATGTTGTTCGCCGACCTGAGCCCGATGGCCGCCTATCACCATTTCGTCGGCGCGGGGCCTGGGCCGTGCTGCCACGCGGTGCTGGGGAGCGGCATCTACAAGTACCTGGTCCTCGGTGCGTGGACGATCCTCGGCTGCCTCGGTGCATGGGCGCAGTTCTCCGTCCCGGAGAAGCCGGACGAGGACGCGGAACAGCACGACGGCGAGGAATAGATCCCCCCGGCCCCGTCACGTCCTGCCCAGAAGCACGACGATGTCGTAGATGACGTGTGTATAGACGGCCACTCCCAGGCCCCGGTATGTGTAAAGCGCCGAGAAGAAGACGCCGCTGGCGAAATAGAACAGGAAGTTGATGTTCAATGTCGTGCCGTGACACATCGCGAACACGACCGAGCTGATCGTGACCGCAAAACACGCGGCGTAGCCCGTCCGCTCCTGGAACAGCTTCAGGCCGGCCAGGTACAGCGCACTGGTCAGGAACAGCCGGAATAGTATCTCCTCGTACACGCCGGCGCCGATCGACCCGATGACGTCCTTCACCGGCGACGACCCGGCGGCGCACATTTGAATCCAGAACCTCGGCAGGCGATGGTAGACCAGCACGGCGATCCCCACCAGCGCCGCCGCCCATCCGGCGCTCTCGAGGACCATCGGAATGATGAGGTTCAGGCGAAGCCCACCCCGCTTCGCCAGAACGAATACCGCGAGCAGCAACAGCAGCACGACCGCGATGTTCAGCACCATGCCCGCCCTGCTGTGGAAGACGCCCGAGAGCAGGTCTCGGACGAACCGCCCGGCGCCCTGGGCTCTGACCGGCGGGTAGTAGATGAGGGCGACTTCATAGACCAGCAGCAGCGGAGCGATCAGCACGAAGCTCAGCGCCAGGCTGCGCGACTGCGCGAAGTAGCCGTCGAAATTGTCTGCCGAGCCGAGCACCCAGGCCAGCCAGCCCTTGCCGGCATCGCCCGGCCGCGCTTTCCTTTTCGTTCTTCTCGCCATGTCAGGTCAAACAGTATAAGTGCCGCCGGCCGGGCCGGTCAAACACGTTTCCAGGCAGACCGGAATCCGCGGGTGACTCGGCCGCATGAATCCACGACCTGCGGGTGTATAAACAAACAGGCCGGAGAATCGCAACTCGACGGTTGACTTTGCCGGCCGCAGGGCTATCATTATGTGGTTACGGAATAACACAGGAGGTGTACCATGGCTATGGCGCCGCGAAAAGGGAGCCCGGTTCCCCTGATCATCTTCATCGTGCTGTTTGTGTTCTCGGCAGTTGGACTGGTGCTCGTCGCGATGGAGTTGGCGAGCGCGCGCGACCTCACAGACGCCGGCTTCAATCCCAGCGAGCGGGACGCGCTGACGTATACGCGCAAGCAGATGCACAACGGCGTCCTGGTCGGCCTGAAGCAGGCGCTCAAACTGAACAAGGAGCGCATCCAGACCCTGGAATACCAGGTGGAGCAGTTCCAGAAGGTGACCGGCAGTCTCAACCCCGAGAAACTCAGAGAGGACACGAAGGACCTGGTCACACGGATCCTGAAGATCGAGCGGGAACAGACTCCGTCGCTGATGGAGTTCATCCAGATGCTCGAGCAGGAGAAGAACAAGCTGAAGATCCAGGCGGACAGCGAACGGCAGGACAAAGAGCAGCAGGTGGCCAACCTGAAGGCCGAGGCCGACAAGACCGGGGCAAAACTGAAGACGATGCAGACCACCATCGACGAGCGGGACGCCAAGATCGAGGGGCTAAATCTCACGCTGCGACAGGAGCGGGATAAGCTGCAGAAGGAAGCAAAGGACGTGCGCGCCAAGCTGGACGCCGCGAACGACAAGATGCTCAACGAGACCAGGGACCTCAAGGACGAGAACAAGCGGCTCGAGCGCCTGGTCAATGTGCTCCAGGAACAGTTGGCGGCCAGCCGTAAGAAGAAAACCTTCGGGGGCAAGGGCGTCCCGTTCGACAAGGACGACGAGCCGCCGGACGGGAAGGTCATCCTGGTCGAGCGCGACACGGGAGTGATCGTCAACATCGGGCGGAAAAAGGGCGTGCGGCGCGGGCTGCGGTTCGAGGTCTTTTCGGTGAAGGGCGACGGCACGCGCATCAAGCAGGGCGACCTGGAAATCAAGACCGTGTTCCCCGACATCAGCCGGGCCATCCTGGTCGGCGGGGAAAGCCCGGTCGATGTCGTCACCAAGGGCGACATTATCGTCAACCCGGCGTTTGACCCCGGCCGGGCGAGAATCTTCGTGGCCGATACGGTCTTCGACGACGCCCGAAAGCAGAAGCTGCGGGATAACCTCGCCAAGTACGGCAGCATGCTCGAGCCCCAGCTCACCATCCGAACCGATTACCTCATCATCGGGCCCAAGAGGGGGAAGTTCATCGACCAGGCCGAGAAATGGGGCATCCCGCTGATTCGTGAGGACGACCTGCTCCCTCTGCTCGGCCGTTGAAGCGGCACGCCAGGCAGCATCCCGTCGGCGCGCAGGCCCGCGCCGCCGAACCAACCCGGTTTCCTGGTGAGATGCCCCCATGAGGTCCGCATCGCGCCAAGCACGCGGAACCAAGAAACGGCGATTCCTCAAACGTGTCGTCCTGCTGGTGGCCGTGGCGCTGCTGCTCGCCATCGGCGGCGTCGCCGCCTACCTCCTTACGCTGGACACCGTCGGGGAGACCTTCGACGCCGTGCGCCAGGGAGACGAACGAAAGCTCAAGATCCTTCTCGCCGTACTGCCCGGCCTGGTTGATGACGCCACCACCGGCGAAACGCCGCTGCACGCCGCAGTGCGTCACGACCGGAGCGAAATGGCAGCCTTGCTGCTTGCCAGGGGCGCCAACCCGAACGCCAGGACACAGCGCGGCCGGACGCCGCTCCACCACGCCCTGGACAACAACGACGTTCACATGGCCAAGCTGCTCCTCCGACACGGAGCCGACGTCAACGCCGCTGACGAGAAGGGCCAGACGCCACTGCGGTGCGCCATCAACACCGGCAACAGAGAGATGGTCGAAGTCCTGCTTCACCACGGTGCAGACGCTCAAGCCCGCGGGAGCGACCGGCGGACCGCGCTCGAGCAGGAATGGACCGACGACTCGCACTGGCTCGTCCGCCGGCTGCTCGAACGCGACTGCCCCGCCGACCCCGCCTTCCTGGCTCCGGCGCTCAGTCTCGCACTCCGCCACGGCTACCGCAAAGAGGTCACCACTTACTTACGCGGCTACACCAGGATCAACCGGCGATCAAACGAGAAGTCCGCCAACGGCGCCACCCTGTTGCACGCGGCAACGCGCCTGAACGACAGGCAACTCGTCGAGCTGCTCGTCTCCTGCGGCGCCGGGGTCAACTCGACGGACAGCAGAAGACCGCGCCCGTGGACGCCGCTCGACGTCGCAGTGGATGCAGACCGCGAAAGCCCGGAGTTCATGCGGTTCCTTTTGGACAACCGCGCCCAGGAGAGCGCCCAAGACCTCCACCGGGCGTTGGGAGCGGCCCTGGAACAGACCAGGGAAGACATGGACCGCCTGGAGATCGTGAAGTTCCTGCTCGCCAGACACGCCGACGCCCAAGCCGAACATCTCTACCGGGCGCTGGACATCGCCCTCGAACACGGCGAGAAGACACTGGTAAGGGCCTACCTCATCCGGCTCGTCAACATCGACCGGAAAAGAGACCGCTCCGGCAAGACCTTGCTGCATCACGCGATCTGCAGCGGAAACGTCGCCGCCGTCAAACTGTTCCTCCGGCACGGCGCCGGCATCCGAAGTTGGGACTGGCAGGGCCACACCCCGCTTCACATGGCGCTCACCGCCCCGCACTCCGCGGAAGAACTGACCGCGCTCCTGCTCGCCACCGGCGCCGACCCGAACGTCGAGGACCTGTACGAACGGACCCCGCTCCACACCGCGATCATGGGCGGGGCCCGCCCCGGCGTGATCAAGCTCCTGCTCGATGCCGGAACGAACGTCCGGGCCAGGTGCATCGACAACTACACCCCCCTGCTCCGGGCGGCGGCCGCCGGCAACATCGAGTACTGCAAGCTCCTGCTCGCCTCCCACGCCAACGTCAACGAGACGGACAGGAACCGGCAGACCCCGCTGCACTACGCGGCGAAGCTGGGCTACACAAAGCTCGCCCGGTTCCTCCTGGACAACGGAGCCTACTACCGGCAGAAAGACAACAGCGGCGCCAGGCCCATCCGCCTCGCCATACGCAACGGCCACCGCGAGATCGTTGAGATGCTTCATCAGGAGTACGAGAGGCGCGCCCGGGGCAAAAAGTGAAGCGGCCGTCCCGGGCCGCGGCATCCGGAGAAGAACCAAACAAAACACACTTCGCCCGGCGGACAGGATACAATGGTGTGCCGAAACACATTATTCATCCTGCGCAACACTTCGGCCATTTCAAGCGTTCCGGGGCTTTCGCATGTCTCGGCGGCTCAGACGGATTCTGCTCACCTTCGCGATAATCGGCGCAGCGGCGGGCTTGTGCGCCTTCGGCATTGGCGCGTGGGCCAACGCAGCAATCAAGCGCCGGGCGAGGGGCGCCGTGTATCACGCCGCGGAAGACGTCCCGCAGAAGCCGGTCGCCATTGTGTTCGGAGCAAGGGTCTGGGCGTCGGGCCCGTCCGCCATCCTGAAAGACCGCCTGGACGCGGGCGTCAGGCTCTACCAGCTCGGCAAGGTCACGAAGCTGCTGCTGTCCGGCGATCACGGACGGCGCGAATATGACGAGGTCAACACGATGCGGGAATACGTCCTGCGGCAGGGCGTGAAGGCGGAGGACGTGTTTCTCGACCACGCGGGCTTTCGGACGTATGCGACGCTTTACCGCGCACGCGACGTGTTCGGCGTGAAGTCGGCTGTGCTCGTCACCAACGAGTTCCACCTCCCGCGTGCCATCTACACGGGAAAGGCCTTCGGCCTCGACGTGGTTGGGTTGGCTTCGGACACCCGGACGTATCGAAGCTGGGCGCGCAACCAAGCTCGCGAGTTCCTCGCCCGCACGCTCGCGTGGATCCAGGTCAACATCACCCGCCCTCGCCCAAAGTACCTCGGCCCGGGGATCGACATCACCGGGGACGGCCGGGTCACGCACGACAAGCTCTGACGCACACCGCCTCTCATCCGCTTGATCTTCGCAGAGATCCGCCACGTCCGGTAGAGGTCCGGCCTGCTTGTGCTATAATACGGCATCGTGCGTCATAAGAAGACATTGCAGTGGTCGATCCGGTTGGTGCTGCTGGGGGCGGCAGTAGTTTTCGCGCTGGGCGGCCCGATCCCGTTCTGGCTGGCCCGGGTGTTCCCCTCGCTGAGCCCGCTTGCCGCGGTGTCGTCGTCGCTCGCACAGCGCACCTGGTATCTCGGTCTGTTCTGGTTCGCGCCGCCGCTTCTCGTGCTGGCTCTGGCCGTCTGGAAGGGCCGGCTCTTCTGCCGGTGGATCTGCCCGGCGGGCACCCTGTTCGCTCTGTCCGCCAAGCTGAGCCTGAAGAAAAGGATCCTCACGGTCCGTGTCAACGGCGCCGTCTTCTGGACGATCATCTTCGCGTCCGTGATCGGCGTGCCGCTGTTCCTCATTCTCGATCCGCTCGCGGCTTTCAGCCGGCTGACACCCCTGACCAGAGGGATGTTCTCGGCCGCATGGCTCGTGCCCGGCCTGATCCTGCCGCTCTTTCTGGTCCTCGGATTCATCCAGCCGATGATCTGGTGCACCCACGTCTGCCCGCTGGGCTACTTCTTAGAACTGTGCAGGCGAGCCAGGGAAAGACGACCGCCGGCGCGAGGCGGAGTAGGCAGGACCCGGCGCGAGGTCTTGGCCGGATTGCTGGTCGGCATTCCGCTTGCCGCCGCCCTCCGGAGATTCTCCCTCGTCAGGAAGTCGTACGCGAAGGCTCCGATACTCCCGCCGGGAGCGAAAAACCAGGAGGTGTTCGCTTCGGTGTGTTCGCGGTGCTATGCGTGCGTGGGCGTCTGCCCCACAAGGGTGATCCAGGTTCGTTGGCCGACCGACCGGGCGATCGGCCAGTTCTTCCAGCCCGAGCTGGCCGTGGATAAGACGTATTGCCAGGACGACTGCAACCGGTGCTCGCAGGTCTGTCCGACAGGAGCCATCGGCGCGCTGACGCTCGCCGAGAAGCAATGTCGGCAGATCGGACTTGCCAAGGTAATCCATTCGGCGTGCCTGGCCTGGGCGGACGGCGAGCCCTGTATGACCTGTCAGGCCGCGTGCCCGTACGGCGCCATCGAGACAGGGTTCAACGAGGACGGCGTGACGAGCCCGATCGTCAATTCGGACGTCTGCCGGGGCTGCGGCCGGTGCCAGAACGTGTGCCCGGCGGTGCGGGAGGGGAAGGCGATCATCGTCCACGGTGTCGAACGGCAGAGGCAGTTGCCGGCCGATACGAGGCCCGTGCTGCCGGGGCGCGTCGTGAGAGTCCGGGCGCCTTCGCACCGGGCGTGAACGGAAGGCCATTTCGATGCGCACGGTTAGAGGAGAAAGAGAGGCCTGTTGAAAGGAGGAAGTTCGATGCGGGACATCACGGTGATAGCGATCCTGGCCCTGGCATGCCCGATCCTCGAGGCGGCGGAGGTCGGCTTCTCCAAGAAGCCCGAGGTGTCTGCGGCCGGAGAGAAGGTGAAGATTTCTTTCACGGCCTCGGCGCCGACCGACGTCGAGGTGGCCGTGCTGGACGCGAAGGGCAGCGTCGTCCGGCACCTTGCCGCTGGCGTCCTTGGCGGCAAGAGCGCGCCGCCGGCGCCGCTGAAGCCGGGGCTGGCGCAGGAGATCGAATGGGACCGCAAGACGGATACGGGCGCCCCGGCCGGGGAGGGCCCGTTCGCCGTCCGCGTCCGCCTGGGGCTCGGGGTGAAGCTCGACGGCTTCCTTGGCGAGAACCCGCACCACTTCGGCGCGTTCTGGGGAATGGCCACCGACCCGAAGGGCAACGTCTACATCCTCGGCGCGTCGACCGGCAACAAGGGCCCCGACGGCACACGCTACATGCAGGTCTTCGATCGCGACGGCAAGTACGTCAAGACCGTCATGCCGATGCCCGCCGACCTGCCGGCGGAGAAGGCGAAGCCGTTCAAGGTGATCGTCACCCCGGACGGCCACATCGCGCCGCGCAACTACCGCGGCACCTGGCCCGTTCTCTACGGCGGCTTGGGGAGCCCGTCGATGGTCTCGCGAATCGTGGACGATGGCGTCATCTGGCTCACCGACGGCAAGCACGTCGCCCGGATCAAATCCGACGGGGGCGGCGTCGGCGCGCAGTTCTCGCGCTACATCTGGGCCACGAGGCCGCACCGCACCATCGACCGCTGGCTGATGTCCTGGGCCAGCCACCTGGCCGTGTCGCCAGACGGAAAGACCCTCTACCTCGGCGGTTTGCACCAGACCAAGCCATTTGGCAAGGGCCCGCTGGTCTTCCCGCCCGGCCGCATCTACCGGGCGAGCGCCGCCGGCGGACACGTGAAGCTGTTCCTCGAGCTGAAGCGTGATGACGGCACGCCCGTCCACGTCGCCGGGATGACGTGCGACAAAGGCGGCAACCTGCTGGCCTGCGATTCGGGCGGCAACCGCGTCGTGGTGCTCGACCCGTCCGGGAAGCAGATCGGGGCGCTCTCCGCGCCAAGCCCGCGCCGGATCGCCATTCATCGCAAGACCGGGGCCGTCTACGTCTTGAGCGTCAAGAAGAGCGGGACGTACCGCGCCACGAAGCACCTGATCAAGTTCTCCGGCTGGAAGAAGAACGCAAGAGAGCTGGCGCGGCTCAAGCTGAGCGAAGAAGGCTACAACGCCGTGATGGCGCTGGACGATTCCGACGACCCGCCCGTGGTGTGGGTGGGCATCGACCGGGCGAAGGCGGGCGACGCCTACGCGCTGCGCACGCGGGCACAGGTGCTCCGGCTGGAAGACCGCGGCGACAGGTTCGCCACCACCGACCACGCGTGCAAGTTCCGCCATCTTCCGATGGGGGTGGTCACGCGCCTCGCCGTGCATCCGAAGACGGACGTGGTCGTGTGCCGAGGCGAGTACGCGCACGCTGCCGCCTACGAGGGCCTCACCGGGGTGCGGATCAAGGCGCCGTTCCAGTACGCCGTCGACATGGGCGTCGGCCGCGACGGCCACTTCTACGTCCAGACCGGCTATGGCTGGGCCGGCCCGCTCTGCAAGTTCGACGGACAACTCAAGCCGATCACGATCTCGATGGGCAACAAGCCGCCGAACGCGGCGCTGCCGCGCGTCTTCGGGCGCTACGGCAACGGGTTCGGCGTGGCCGGTTTCACGGCCGATCCGACGGGCCGGCTCTACGTCGCGCAGCAGCTCGACGAACAGACCATCTCCGGCGACTGCGCGGTGGTGTTCAAACCGGACGGCACGGCCGAGGATCACGGCCGGATGAAGGACCACCCGCGCTTCAAGAAGCACGGGCTTTGGAAAAGCGCCATCTTCGGCCCGATCGCCGGGCCGGTCGGCAATGTCCACGTGGACTGGAAGGGCTGCATGTACATCGCGCTGCGCGGGCTGCCGATGAAACACAAGGCGCCGGCCGGATTCGAGAAGGACAACGCCTACCACTGGGTGGTCGGCAGCGTGATGAAGATCAAGCCGGCGGGCGGCGGGATGTTCCTGCTCGGCGGAGCGTTCGCTCGCCCGCCGCGCAAGGAACGCAAGGTGCCCGAAGGGATGACGGGCATCCGCATCATCAAGCGGGCCGGATACCCGCGTGGACCGATGTTTGTCGAGGACGCGGTCAAGGCCTACCCCGGGATCGGCAGCATGTCCGGGGGCCTCGGCACGGGCTGCCGCTGTCGGCAGCCGATGTTCCACCTCGACGGATACGGCCGGCTTTTCATCCCGAACGCCATCACGTACTCGGTGCAAGTGGTCGACAACGAAGGCAATGAAGTGCTCAGGTTCGGGCACTATGGCAACGCGGATTCACGCGGCCCCGGCGAAGACAGCCCAATCAAGAAGCCGGAGATTCCGCTCGGCTGGCCCGAGGCAGTTGGAGTGAGCCGCAGGGCCGTCTACGTCGCCGACGTCCTCAACCGCCGCATTGTGCGTCTCAAAAAAACCTACGCCGCGGAAGAGACGGCCGAGGCGAAGTGAAAGGCATCAAGAGCCTATCCAAGAACTCGGCTTGACAACACGGCGGATTGCGCAGCCCGTTTGTAAGTGCTTCATTACCAAGATGTTCCGACTCCGCAGTGTGACAGGCACACTGGCCACACTGACCGGCTCAACGCAACTTGCCGACGAACGGCTTGACCTTGTCGCGGTGTTCATCCCGTCGGACTTCCTTGGCGAAGAGCGACAAGGTCGCGACCGGCGCCTTGCCGGCGGCGTCCTTCATGTGCCGGAACGTCCGGTCGATGCCGGAGTGCGCGGTGGTCAGGAAGAACGCCACGTCCGGCAGGGCGTCCTTCATCTGGTCGAGGTAGGCCCTGGCGGCGCACGACATGGTGTCGGCCCAGACCGGCGTCCCGACCACCACCAGGTCATACGCAGCGGGGTCTTTCTGGGGCTCCTCGATCCGGGCGGCTTTCTTGAGCACCGCGTCCTTGCCCGCCACGGCGAATCCGACCGGCCCCCGGCGCTTCTTCTTGTCGATCAGTTCCTCGAGGTCGCATCCGAGTTCGTCAGCGATGGCCTCAGCGACTCTCTTCGTCGTCCCGGTCCGAGAGTAATACACCACTAGAGCCTTTTTGCTCTCCATCAGTCCCCTCCCTTTATCTTCCGGTCACTTCCCCTTCGGCTTCGCTTTCGGCGGATCGGTCACGACGACGTACGGGATCATGCCCGGCAGGCGGCTCCAGTTGCCGTTGTTGTCGCGCGCCAGCGCCTTCACGTACCAGACGCCCCGGCCGAGTGTCCGCGTGAACTCGGCCGCGGTGTGGTTCACCTTCTTGGCGGGAACGCGCGCGGGGTCGGGATCGACTTCGACCGCATAACCGGACAAGCCCGTGATGTCGCGCGACCGGAGCTTCGCCTTCATCTGATTCTTGCCGTAGCCGTAGACCGCGATGTTGTCCAGAAACATCCGGCCGCGGCTGTACGGCGCGCAGATGCGGCCGAACCAGATCTGTCCAACCGTGTATGACCTGAGGCCGGGGAAAGCCTTCTTCACCAGCGGGTACAGGTCGACCCATTGGGTGTGCCAGCCGGTCTTCCCGCGGATGCCGTTCATGTCGCCGAGGACCCGGTATCCGTCGCTGTCCTGTGTGCCCGGCTTCGGCGCGTTGGGCGGGGGATCCCCCATTCTCAGTTTGCAGCGGAACTTGGTGCCGACGATGAGCAGGTCCATGTAGGTGGCCGACTTCAAGAGGTTGACGTCGAACTTGAGGACGCCGGTCTTGGCCAGGTCAAACGGCTGCCTCAGGATGGCCGCCTGCGTGCTCGCGTGCTGCGCGGTGAATTGAAGGACATGCGACGATGCCTCGGACGAGAGAGCGCGCTCGACGCGGCCGTACGAGTATCCGCGCACGCCGTCGGTCCCGCGGTCGAACCGCTTCATGAAGGCGACGGGAGCGCTGAGCAGATCCAGCTCGACCCGCTGCGGGGGCACCCGGTCACGCCGGTAGTCCATCGTCCACGAGCCGCTGATGGGATCGACGGTGTTCCCCGCGAAGTCCCGCACCCCGGTGAGCGAGAACTCCAGCACCTTGCCGTTGGGGATGGTCGTGATGTCCTCGGGGGTCCGGGTGAGATCCCACGTGATTGACGGCCGGCGCGCGGTGGAGAGCGAGGCCGACCGGAACGTAAATGCCTTGCGATCGACGGTCAGCCGCAGCGCGGCAGGATCGGGGCCGTAGGCGTCCGTGATGGTGACGGCGAACCGGTACGGTGCGATCCTCGTGCCAGGCCGCGGAGAGATGCGGGTGACCTTTGGCGGGGTGCTGTCGATGATGAACGCGTAATGCGAGGTCGGGCCCCAATTGCCCGCCCGGTCCACGGCCCGCACGTGAAGGTACTGCCGGCCTTCGGACAGCTTGTCGACGCGCAGGGTGTCGCCGGCTGCCATGATTTTCTTCGGCGCCTCGTCCTCGGGCCTGGCCGACCATCGGCAGGCGTACCCGGCGACGCCCAGCGGGTCGTTTGCACTGCACTTGAGTTCGAGGCCGTCGCGGCAACTGGCCACGGGGATGACGCGGAAATTGTCGATGCTGTAGCCGTCGCCCTCGCGGGCGCTGGGCCAGCCGTGATCGCCGAAGCCGATCCAATCGAGCCGCGAGGCCAGCGCGAGGCGCTTCTGGGTCCAGAACGGATTGAATATGTCGAGCGACGCGGTGTGCCATTTCCCGTCGGCTGTGATGCCCGGAATTTCGCCGATTCGATCCTTGGCGCTGCGGTCCACGAACTTGAAGGAGGAGAGCCCGGCCGACGACTGGATGGCCAGATCGGTGCGCACGTTCGGGCCGACCTTGTAGTCGAATTCAATAATCGGACACGCGCCCACGAGGCGCCTGTCGGCAGGCCGGGAGCTGAAGCTGCGACAGACCAGGAAGTTCCCGCCGTCGTACGTATTGAAAATCCTGAGCGACTTCTGGCCGGTCGAGGCCGTGGTCGCGTCGATGCCGCACACGGTGTATCCGCTCGAGCGCCAGTTGTCTCGCTCCGTCTCGAAGTCGTCCAACTCGTACAGGCCGTCGACGATCACGGCACTGGGCGGCGTTCTGTCGCGCGAGCGCGAGGCCACGTACTGCCAGTTGACCGTCCTGGTCTCGTCCTGCCCAAACGCGCGGAGAGCCAGCGAGCAATTGACAACCGCCCCGTCCTCGAAGGACACCGGAAGCTGCGACGGGTCGAGCGTCAGCAAGGCGTTGTCCCAGTCCATCGACAGGGCCTTGCTGTCCAGGCGCACGTCGGTGGTCCCAATCGTGGCCACCAGTAACGAGGTGTCCAACGCAGCGATCTGGTGCTTGCGCAGGTGGATCTTGACCGGCTCGCCGCCCCACTTCGCCCGGTCCGGCGGGCTGATCCCCGCCACCTCGACCTCGGGGCCGACGTCATACAGCGGAAACCGTGTGACGGGCGCCTTCTGCCCCCGGGCGGCAAGGATGGGGCGGACGTGGAGGTATCGCAGGCCCGGCCGCGCCCCGTCATGCGAGACAAGCGGCGCGGAGAGGTTCGGCCTACTCCCCGGATCCGAATCCGCCCGGTCGGTTGTGCACACCGCATAACCTTTGTGTCCGGCGGTGGAGGGCTTCCAGCGCAGCGTCGCCTTCCCGGCGCCGGCCGCGACCAGCAGGAAGTTGTCGATGTGGTATGCCGCGCCCTGCGGATTGCCGCCGATGCCGGACGCCGCGTAGCTGCCGCGCCGTTCGCAGGCAAACCGCAGATTGCTGGCCTGCAGTGCGGGTGCCGTCGGATAGAGCCGCCGCATCACGCGTGCGATGTCAATCCGAGCCGTGCGCCAGCGGCCGTCCGCCTTCACGTTGGGGAATCGCCCGGCGCGCTTGATGCCCTCCGTCGAATCCTCCGGCCCGGTGAGAGCGATGAAATAGGTGCGCTTGTTGATCTGCCCGACGCGCCCCACGTCGAAGTACAGGTTGACCTTGACCTCGGGCGGGATGCGGTAGTCGAACGACAGCACCGGGCAGGCGAGCAGGTTGACCTGGATGATGGGCAGTTTCGCGACGAAGCGGCCGGGGCATTCCGCATTGAACAGCTTCAGACTCGCCCGGCCGCCGCGGCTGCCGACGGTCTTCCTGTCCCAGATCGGCACGGCATTCCCGGCGCCCCGCGTGTTCTCCGACCATTTCTGCGTACCGGACTCAAAATCATAGAAGTACCCCACCCGCTTGCTGCAGACGACGCGGAGCGGCGGCGTCAACGCCGGCGGATTCGTCAGGTCTTCCGGCCCCGGCACGACGACCTGCCTGGGAAGAGCCGACTTCGCGTAGTACACCTGCATCCGTGCGACCATGATGCTCTGCTCTTGCGTCCACACCGCCACCTTGCCGCCTCGGAGCGGCTTCGGATCGGTGTACGTCAGGTATCGTTTATTGTCGAGGAACAGCTCGAGCTTGGGGCCTTTGCGGCGAGCTTTGACGCAGAACCACCTGCGGTGCAGCATGGTGGAAGAGGGATAGCCATCGCGGGTGTCGGGCAGGTACGGCTCCTTCGTCTCGGCGACGATCTTGCCGTTGCGCAGGATGGCGGTCTTCGAGTTTTTCCAGCCGCCCACCAAAAACGTGTAGCCCCGCCCCGGGCTTTCCTGGTCGGCGCACATGGTCAGGTTGATGTCACTGGGCACGTAGTAGGGACCGCTGGGCCCCCGCATCTTCATCGAAGCATACAACTCGACGGTCAGGTCGCCGGGGAACTCGCGCCGGTGCCACATGGCGGAATAGCCGTCCAGGCTGTCAACGCCCATCCACGACCAGCGAGGGTCGCAGGTGAAGCGCTTCGTAATCTGCCAGTCACCGATGATGCGCCAGCCGGTCGGGGTGCGCTCGAACGACGAGTCGTCGAGGTTCTCGGCGTAGACGGCCAGGCGGTCGAAGTCCACCTCGCCCTGCCGGACGGCGGCGATGCGGGTCCCCGCGCCGGGCTGGGGCTTCTCGTACGAGAACAACTCGCGCTCACCGATTCTGGCCCAGATGTACTTGCCGCTGTTGTAGATGCGCACGGCGTAGTTGTGCTCTACCGCGCGCACACCGGCGGCCCTGGCGACCACCTTCTCCCGGTGCGCCAACTCCACGTTATACACGCCGGGACCCGTGGCCTTGGCCAGCACCGCGTAGCCGCTGTGCAGGTCGCCGGACTTCAGGCCGAAGTGCACCGACAGCGAGCCGGTGATAGGGGTGTGCACGGGCGGCGGCTTCGTGCCGTCCGGCCCGGCGGCGGGCTGGGTCATAATGGTCAGCGGCAGGCTGATGACGTAGTCGCCGTAGTAGTCGCCCTTGCGCCAGAAGATATTCTTGCCGTCAAAGGTGTAGCCGGACATCGAGCGGGCGAGGTCGGGGCCGTCGTCCGGGATCCATTGGCCCCGTTCGGTGGCCCAACTGCTCATGTATACGTCGTCGAGGAAGATGGCATTGCCGATCTGATGCTCGGCCAGCAGGCGTGGCGACCGATTGGCAACCAAGCCCCGGAAGGCTGCACCCGGCGCATTCCTGGCGAACAAACCGACCCGCCCTCGCGGGCGGCTCTCGACCTTCACCCGCGCCACCAGCCCGCCACCGGCGTAGGCCGAGACCAAGCCCGGCTCGGAAAGGTTCAAGCCGACCTTGCACCATTCGCCGCCGTTCGGATCGTACTTGAACTGCGCCAGCGTCTTCTCGGCGCCGCGGCCCTTCGCGAGCAGAGCGCCCTTGCCTTCGGGCATCAGCGCGAGCCGGTATGAGGTCCCGCCGTCCGCAGCAGCCACCACCCCGCAGCTCCCCCGTCGGCCAAGGCGGACCTCGGCCGTCACGGCGCCGCCCGGCCAGCTCGGGTTCCCGAACAGAACGACAGCGTCGTTCCCGTCGGGCACGATCTCGACGGGTGTGCCGCCCCGCGACGTCCGCGCGCGCCACGAGCCGGACACCTGCCGGCCGAACCGCGCCAACTCTTCGCCGCGGTCGAACCGGAATCGCGCCAGCTCCCGCACCTCGACGTCGTCGAAGTTCGCGCCGCTCGGACCCTCGGCGTAGAGACCGATCGGCCCGCCGGTGATGCGCGGGTCCGACACGTCCATCACCGGCCAGCCGAGAAAGCTCACCCGCACCCGCCCGTGATAGACCTCCGTCCCGATCGAATACCAGTGGCCGTGCCGCGTCCGCACGAACTTCTCCGCGATCACCTTGGGCGTCCCGCCCTCCATGCGGACCAACCGGATTCGAGACGGGCGGGCGAAGCGGCTCCGGCACTCGAGCCGCACCAGCCAGAACGTCCCCTCCCCTTCGCATCCGAAGACGAGCCCGGCGGCACCGTCGTCCAAACACTTCACCGACGCGTGATAGGAGTATCCGCTCCACCAGTTCTCGCCGGTGACGGACAACGCGTACGTTTTCGACGACGCCGGCTTGCCAAGGTAGGCAAACGGGTTCGCGCTGCGCGTAGAGTACGCCTTGTTCTTCGCCACATTCTCCGGACGGATCGACTTGCAGGCCCAACTGCCCAACAGCTCGCGCCAGCCGCGGTCGACCTTGTCCTGCACCTCCTTGGGCGACACCATGAAGTCGTCGGAGAAGAAGACCGCTTCGCGGCGTCGGATGACCGCCTTCTGCACCTGGGGCACGCCCGCGCCCGCCTGCACCAGGACCCAGCCGTCGCTGAACGTCGAGTCGATCGCACGACATCCGACGGTCCCGTTTGCGATAACGACAACCAGATCCTCGAGGCGGCGGAGCGTCAGGTGCCGAAGCGCCCCCGGTGCGAACGTCGTCGGGCCGCTGCCCAGAACCGTCCGCGCTCCCTTCACGACCTTGGCCAGCTCGACCCGCTTCGGCCCGAACGTCACTTCGTAGTGGCCGTTCGGACCCTGGGCGAAAATGACGGAGAATTCCTTCGGCGGCTTCGCGGCCGGCGCGAAATCAAGGATCGCATCGTACGACTCCCCCTTCGCCTGCCGCGCGGGCAGGAACTCCTTCCCGCCGATCTTGACCGCCGCGGCGCGCGCGCCGGCGCCAAGCACGAACAACGTCACAACAAGAGGAAAGTAAGCGCTCCTTCTGAACAACATAAAGACTCCCTAGCCGATCCGAACAAGGTTCACGTACTTCAGCATGAGCTTCCGCTTCCGGCCGGCAAAATCCACCTCGACCCGCCTCCCCTCTCCGGTGCCCCATACCGACACCACGCGGCCCGTCCCGAACGCGGGATGCCGAACGCGATCGCCCGCGCTCAAGCCAACATCCCCATATCTTACCACACCCTCATCATATTCAATGACGCGCTCCCCGCCCTGACCGCGGTTTTTCGCTTTCGGGACGGCCTCAACGAGCTCATCCTCAAAAATCGTGTCCGCCCCGCCGAACACGTCCTCCCTTGCCTCGGACGGGATTTCACGGATGAACCGCGAAATCATGGCGCCGCCAAGCTGGCCATAGATGCGATGCTCGGCGGCCCAGTGCAGGTACAGCTTGCGCTTCGCCCGCGTCATCCCCACGTAGCACAGCCGCCGCTCTTCTTCCACTCGCGACGCCGAGCCCAGCGCGTTCGCGTGCGGCAGCAGGCCTTCCTGGACGCCGGTGATGAACACCACGGGGAACTCGAGGCCCTTCGCCGAGTGCAGCGTCATCAGCATGACTTTGCCCTGCTCGCCCGTCATCGTATCGCTGTCTGAAACGAGCGTGACCTTCTCCAGGAACGCCTCGATATCGCTGTCCGGATACTCCAGATCGAACTCGGCCGCCGCGTTGACCAGCTCCTCGAGGTTCTCCGCGCGCGATGCGTCCTCTTCCGCGTCCGATTTCTTCAGTCTCTTCATGTAGCCGGTCTCTGCCAGCACGCTGCGGACAACATCGGCCGTGGGGAATCGCGGCAGCCCGCGCATCCGGTCCATCAGGGCGGCGAAGTCCTCCAGCGTTTTCGCCGCACGCGGCGACAGAGACGAGATGTCTCTTGCCGCGGCGGCCGCCGCGCTCAGGGTCAGGCCCTCTGAAGCGGCGTACGCACGGACGCGGTCCGCCGTCCGCGTCCCAATCCCGCGCCGCGGTTCGTTGATGATTCGCAGAAGGCTGACCCCGTCCGCGGGATTCAAAATGGCCTTCAGGTACGCGACGATGTCCTTGATCTCCTTGCGGTTGTAGAACTCCACCGCATCGAGGATGGCGTACGGAACACCGGCGTCCCGCAGGGCGTCTTCGATGACGCGCGATTGCGCGTGTGTCCGATAGAACACCGCCATGTCGGCGTAGGCAGAGCCCTGGCCCGCGTTGGCCCGAATGCCGGCCAGGATTGCATCGGCCTCGTCGGTGTCGCCGGCGGATTCGACCACCTGCACGGGGGTGCCGGTCGGGTTACGCGTCCACAGGCCGCGCTCGATGCGCGCCCGGTTGTGCTCGATCACGCCGGACGCCGCCAGCAGGATCATCTTGGTCGAGCGGAAGTTCTCCTCGAGTTTAACCATCCGCACGTCGGGATAGTCTTTCCGGAAGTCGAGGATGTTCCGGATGTCGGCGCCGCGCCAGGCGTAGATGGACTGGTCGGGGTCGCCGGTGGCGCAGATGTTACGGTGGCCGGAGCAGAGGAGCCGCGCGATCACGTACTGCGGGCGATTGGTGTCCTGGTACTCATCGATCAGGAGGTGGCTGAAGCGCGTCTGCCAATACGTGCGGAACGGTTCGTTCTCGCTCAGCAACTGCGCCGTGCGGAGGAGGAGGTCGTCAAAGTCGAGCGCGTTGTTCGCCTGGCATGTCTGCTGGTAGAGCCGGTACACGCGCGCGACGCGTGCGTCGCGCGCGCCCAGCGCCCGCTCCGCGAACTCGTCCGGGGTGAGCATCTGGTTCTTCGCGCGGCTGATGGCGCTCAAGAACGATTGCGGGCCCATCCCGCTCCCCCCCAGGCCGAGTTCGGTCAGCACCGACTTGACGCACGCCAGCGAGTCCGCCCGGTCGTAAATGGTGAACGGATGGCTGAACCCGAGCAGGTCGGCGAACTGGCGGAGCATTCGAGCGCACATCGAGTGGAACGTCGAGATCCAGGCGCCGTGCGCGCCGCTCACGTCGGCCACGCGATTCTTCATCTCGTCGGCCGCCTTGTTGGTGAACGTGATGGCAAGGATTCGATACGGCGGGACGCCGCTCGCGGCAAGGTGCGCCACCCGGCGCGTAATAACGCGCGTCTTCCCGCTGCCCGCGCCGGCCACCACCAGCAACGGACCCTCTCCGTGGGTCACCGCCTGGCGCTGACTCTCGGTCAAGCCCTCTAAAACGTCCATCCGCGCTCTGCTGCTCAATACCCCAAGTAGGCCGGCAGGCTATTCTACCCGACCGGACGGAATTGTACAACCGGTTTGCCGCAGGCAAGGAACCGAACGAGCACACGGCCGCCGGAGCATGTTTAACCGCGCCAATTCCGCCACAGAACTTGACAGACCGCACATCATACATATAATTGGGCGTTCTGAAGGTGTTGGCGTGCGCCCAGCGTGGGCGTACGAGTGGTCTTTTGCTCTCTTGCCGGACGGCCGGAGCGGTTCCTGCCCAAGGGCGCGGCGTCTTGCTTCAAAGGCGCCACCGGGCGCCCTGTCCGGCGGCACAGGAGGTAACCGTGATCGTACCGAAGATGAGAGAATTGCTGGAGGCCGGGGTCCACTACGGCCATCACACGAGCCGATGGAACCCGAAGATGGCGCCCTACATTTACAAGCGGCGGCATTCCATCCACATCATCAACCTGCGGCAGACGGTGCGCGGGCTGGTCAGGGCCGGGCGGTTCCTGTCCGCCATCGCCGAACAGGGCGGGAAGATCATCCTGGTCGGCACCAAGCGGGCGGCCAAGGCGAGCGTGAAAGAGCAGGCCACGCGGGCGGGAGTCCACTACGTGTGCGAGCGATGGTTGGGCGGGACCCTTACGAACTTCGACGTAGTGATGGGGCGCCTGAGGCGACTGGACGAGCTGGAAGACCTGGACCGGACGGGCGAGATCGAGAACAAAGGAAAGAAATACGCCTCGGTGCTCCGGCGGGAAATGGCCAAGCTCCAGAAGAACCTGGGCGGCATCCGCCAGATGAAGCGCCCCCCGGACGCGCTGGTCATTGTCGACCCGCGCCGCGAGAGGAGCGCACTGCGCGAGGCCGCCATCCTCAATATTCCCGCCATCTGCTTCCAGGATACAGACTCCTCGCCTGACATGGTGGACATCATCATCCCGGGGAACGACGACGCGATGCGCTCCATCCAGCTCATCTGTTCGAAGCTGATGGACGCCTTCATGGAAGGAAGGGCGAAGTCGCCGCTTCCCCCCGGACCCGACGACGACAAGACGGCCGCCCCTGCGGAGCCGGAGCCGCCGCCCGCCGCGGAACCGGTGGCGCCCCCGGCCGACGTGTCGGCTCCTGAAACGGACAGCGCGCCGGCCGCTCCCGCAGCCCCGCCGGCGCCCGAGCAGCCCGACAAGCCGGCCGCGGAGACCGCCACGCAGGACTGACGCCGCCCGGCGGACGGGCACGGGCCGCGGAACAAACGATACACAGAACAGCGGAGATCAGCCATGGCAGAAGTGACTGCGGCGATGGTGAAAAAACTGAGAGAGATGACAAACCTCGGAATGATGGAATGCAAGACGGCCCTGGTCGAGGCCGGTGGCGATACCGACAAAGCGGTGGAAATCCTGCGGAAGAAAGGCTCCATCAAGTCCGCCAAGCGCGCGGAGCGCGAGGCGGCCGAAGGAT
>CAZDHT010000058.1:0-18581 GCA_964505325.1 uncultured Planctomycetota bacterium
CCCCCCGACACCCACGAGCAAGGCCGGCAAGGACAAAGGCGCCTCCGGGAAGAAAACGGTCCGTGCCAGGGCGTCCGCTGGGTCCAAGGCGAGAGGCAAGCAGGCGGCATCGGCCACCCCAGCCCGTGGGGCCGCCTCGCCGGTGGCGCGAAGGTCGGCGTCTTTCCCCGTCGTGGGCATTGGGGCCTCGGCCGGCGGGTTGGAGGCGCTGGAGACGTTTCTCGATGCCATGCCCGCCGATGCGGGGATTGGCTTTGTGCTGGTGGTCCATTTGGACCCGACGCACATCAGCATCCTGCCCGAATTGCTGCAGAAACGCACGAAGATGCGCGTCTCCCAGGTCGTGGATGGGACGCCGGTCGAACGGGACCACGTGTACGTGATCCCGCCGAACAAGGATCTGACCATCCTGCACGGCACGCTGCACCTGATGGATTTAGTCCGGCCTCGCGGTGCCAGGCTGCGGATCGACTCCTTCTTCCGCTCGCTGGCCCAAGACCAGGAACACAATGCGGTCTGCATCATCCTTTCCGGCACGGGCACCGACGGTACGCTGGGCGTGGAAGCGATCAAGGGCGAAACCGGCATGGTCATGGTCCAGGACGAGGAATCGGCCAAGTATGAAGGAATGCCCCGAAGCGCCATCGCCACGGGGCTGGTCGATTATGTGCTGCCGCCGGGGAAGATGCCCGAGCAACTGATCAAATACACCCGGCACGCTACGCAGAGGGCCGCGCCCAGGATTGCGCCCGCCGAGGGGCCGATCCCCCAAGCGTTGCAGAAGATCTTCGTCGTCCTTCGCACCCGGACCGGACACGACTTTTCGCTGTACAAGAAAAACACCCTTTGCCGACGGATCGAGCGGCGAATGAACGCCCACCAGATCGACGACATCTCGGACTATGTTCGCTGTTTGCAGGAAAGCGATCACGAGGCGGGCATCCTGTTCAAGGAACTGTTGATCGGGGTCACCAATTTCTTCCGGGACCCGGAGGCGTTCCAGACCCTGCAGACGAAGACCTTGCCGAAGCTGCTTGCGGGAAAACCGGACGACTGTGCGGTCCGCGTCTGGGTCGCCGGGTGCGCGAGCGGCGAGGAGGCCTATTCGGTGGCCATGGTGCTGCACGAGTATATGGAGCAGATCGGCCGCCACTTCCACGTTCAGGTCTTTGGAACCGACATCGACGGGGACGCCATCGCCGTGGCCCGCGCCGGCCTCTACCCCGAGAGCATCATGGTAGACGTGGGATCCGAGCGCATCAAACGCCATTTCACCCAAGAGGGGGACGGCCAGTACCGGGTGAAGAGGCCGATTCGTGAGATGCTCGTTTTCGCTCCGCATAACGTGATCAACGACCCGCCGTTCACAAAGCTGGACCTACTGTGCTGCCGCAATCTGCTGATCTACATGGAAACGGAATTGCAGCGGAAGCTGCTGCCGATCTTCCACTACAGCCTGAAGCCAGACGGGATCCTCTTCCTCGGTTCTTCAGAGACGGTCGGCCCGGCCACGGACCTGTTTGCCGCCTCGCACAAGAAATGGAAGATATTCCGTCGCAAGCCGCGGGCCGTGGGCGCCCACCCCGGGTTGGGCTTTCCGGCCCAGCCGGAACCCTACGAGGCCCGCGACCCGGAGAGCCCCGAGATCGTCCGGAGGGCCGAAGAGCTGAGCGCGCTGCAGTTGGTCGAGACGATCCTCCAGCACAGCGACGCCCTGCCCTGCGCGGTCATCAGTGACGCCTGCAACGTGATCTACTTTCACGGGCGAACCGGCAGGTTCCTGGAACCGGCCGAGGGAAAGGCCAGTGTGAATATCGTGGATATGGCCCGTCCGGGGCTGAGAAAGGAACTGGCCGCCGCCATCCGCCATGTCGCCATCCACAAGCAGGAGACGGTCCACACGGGCTTACAGGTGGCCTACAACGGGGGCAAGTTGTTCGTGAATCTGACGGTCAAGCCCATTCTGGAACAGAGCGCCATGCGTGGCCTGATGATGGTCGTGTTCGAAGAGACTGCGACTCCAACGAAAGAGGAGAAACGCGCGCACAAGCCGGCGGCGGCGAAAGGTCGCGGCAAGAGCGTCGAGGAACTCGAGCAGGAACTCCAATACGCCGCAGAGAGCCAGCAGACGATCATCGAAGAGTTGGAGACCTCGAACGAGGAACTCAAGTCGGCCAACGAAGAGCTGCAATCGACCAACGAGGAACTGCAGAGCACGAACGAAGAGTTGGAGACTTCGAAGGAGGAGCTCCAATCGCTCAACGAGGAGTCGGCCACCGTCAACGCAGAGCTTCAGGCCCGAATGGACGAGTTGTCCAAGGCCAACGACGACATCAAGAACTTGCTGGACAGCACGGAGATCCCCACCATCTTCCTGGACACTGATCTGAGGGTCCGTCGCTTTACACCCAAGGCGACCGAGATCATCCCGCTGACCGCGACCGATTGCGGCCGCCCCGTCAAGCACTTGGCTTCCGCGCTCATTGACACCGACCTCGCGGAATACGGCCAGCAGGTCCTCGGAGACCTGGCCGCGCGGGAAACCGAGGTGGAGAGCAAGGATGGCCGTCACTACGTCATGCGAGTTCGGCCTTACCGCACCGTAGCCAACGTTGTCAACGGCGTGGTGATCACCTTTGAGGACATCACCAGGAGCAAACAGGCGGAACAGCGTATTCAGGAGGCCCGTGAATATGCAGAAAATATAGTGGCAACGGTGCGTGAGCCCCTGATGATACTGGACGCACATTTGCACGTGGTCACTGCAAATCGCTCATTCTATGAGACATTCAAAGCTGTACAGGAGGAGACAGAGGGGCGATTTGTCTACGATCTGGGCAATCGTCAATGGGATATACCCGAACTGCGACAGTTGCTGGAAGATATTCTTCCCGAGCGTGTCGCAATGGAAGGCTTTGAGGTAACGCATACTTTTGGGACCATTGGTCAACGGACAATGCTTCTCAATGCTCGACGGATTCGTGGGGAAGCAGACGAGACACAATTGATCCTTCTTGCCATTGAGGATATCACCGGGCGCAGGCGGGCCGAGTGAGCCCTCGGTGAGTCAGAAGGGCGGCACCAGCAGATCGAGTGAAACGGATGTACTGGAAGGGGCCATGAAAAAGAGCAGAGCCGAATCGAACGAACTCACAGAACTGCGCAAGCGGGCGGAAGCCGGGCTGGAACGGGAGGCCATGGACAGCCCGGGCCTGTCGCCAGAGGAGACCCGCAAGCTGGTCCATGAGCTGCGGACACACCAGATCGAACTGGAGATGCAGAACGAGGAACTTCGCCGTAGCCAGGAGAAGCTGGGCGAGTCGCGTGACCGGTATTCCGATCTCTACGACTTCGCGCCCGTCGGCTACGTGACCACCAGCCACAAGGGCCTGATCCTCGAAGCGAACCTCGCCCTGGCTGAAATGTTGGGTGTCGAGAGACGGGCCTTGGTGAGACACCCCCTCTCCGCCTTCATCATCCCGGACGACCAGGACATCTACTACCGGCACCGCCGGGAAGTCCTCGAATCGAAACAGCGCGACACCTGCCGGTTGCGAATGCTCAGAAGGGATGGCGAGCCGCTCTGGGCACAGATGGATTCAATTCTGATCGAGGCCGACGACGAAAACGATACCCGGTTGCGAACGGTCATCAGCGACATCACCGAACGCAAGCGCGCCGAAGAGACGTTGACGGAGGCAAACGAAAGGTTGAGGAAACTCAGCCAGATGCAGTCCGACTTCGTTTCCGTCGTCTCTCACGAGCTCAGGACGCCGCTGACGTCGATCAAGAACGCAACGGACCTCCTCGCGAGCGGGAAGACGGGAGAACTCAGCGAGACGCAGCAACGGTTTGTGGACATGCTGGTCCGCAACATCGACCGCCTGGCCGTGATGATCAACGACCTTCTCGACCTCTCGAAGCTGGAGGCGGGCAAGCTCGAGCTGCATTTGGCGGAACTGGCCCCCGGGGACGCTCTCCGGCAGGCCCTTGCCATGTTCCGCCCTCAGGCCGAGGCAAGAGCCCTCACCCTTGAACTGGATTGCCCTCGTGACCTGCCCCCAGTCTATGCGGACCCCGACCGGACGCAGCAGATCCTGTGCAACCTCCTGAGCAACGCGCTCAAGTTCACCCCCAAGGGCGGGCGGATAGTCCTGGCCGCTCGCGCCGCAGGGGAATCCGTCGAGATCAGCGTGACGGACGCCGGCGTCGGTATTCCGGCGGACCAGCAGGAGCGTATTTTCGAGCGGTTCGGCCAGACGGAGGACCCTCTGACGCGAAGCGCACAGGGCACGGGGCTGGGGCTCGCCATTGTCAAGGAGCTGGTCGAGCTCCAGGGCGGGGGGATCTGGGTTGAGAGCGAGGTGGGCGTGGGAAGCCGGTTCGCATTCACGGTCCCGGCGCGCTCAACGGAGGCCGTTCAGGCCGCCGCCCTCGCCGCGCAGATCCGGCCGTACCTGCACAGCCCGACGTTCTCGATGCTGGCTGTAGCGCTTGACCGGGGCAGCGTTGAAGACACTGTGCTGGATCGGTACGTCGCGATCCTCCGGGAGGGCCTGCCCCGGTCGTCCGACCTGATCATCCCCCAGCCGCCCCTGGGCAGGCTGATGGTCGTGTTGCCGGAGACGCGGCAGTCTGGCGCACGTGTCGTCAAGGCGAAGATCGAGCGGGCGCTCTCTCAGGGCGCTGCGACGGGCCGCGGTACGCTCGCCGCGGCCGTTCTCGGCCCGGTCACGTACCCAGACGACGGCATGACAGCGAGGGCTCTCCTGGACGCACTCAGCGAACTGAAAGGACCGGAGAATCCACCCGCATACGCCGTGTGTTCCGAAACGGGGGGGGCCGATGAATAGGACACGCGTACTGATCGTGGACGACGAGCCGGACGTTGTGGCGAGCATCCGGTTCGCGCTCGAATCCGAGGGCATCGAATGCCTGGAGGCCGAGAACGGCCCGGCCGCCCTCAAACTGGCGATACGGGAACACCCGGACCTCATCCTCCTCGACATCATGATGCCCGACATGAACGGGTTCGAGGTCGCAAAACTGCTCAAGTTCAACGAGGAGTACAGGGGCATCATCATCGTAATGCTGACGGCCAGGACCCAGTTCGAAGACATCGCGGTCGGAGTGGAAACCGGCGCCGATGAGTACATCACGAAGCCGTTTGACATGGACTTCCTCGTCCGCGAGGTCAAGCAGCAGTTGCACCGGCGATTCCGTCCCGTCGCGCCAGCGCCGAAGGCCAGAGCCCGGCCGCCCAGGAAACGCATACTCATCGTGGATGACGAGCCGGACGTGGCGCACAGCGTCCGGTATCGGCTCGAATTCGAGGGTTTCGAATGCCTGGTAGCCGAAGACGGTGCACAGGCCCTCGAAATGGCTCGGCGGGACAAGCCCGACCTCATTCTCCTGGACGTCATGCTGCCCAAGATAACGGGGTATGGCGTTGCCAGACTACTTAGGCTCGATGACGCCTGCAGGGATGTTCCTGTCCTCATGGTGACGGGCATCGGGCCGGGGAAGTACGCCCGATGGGCCTGTGAGAGCGGCGTCGATGAGTACATCACCAAACCATTCGACATGGATGCCCTTGTGGCGCGGATCAGGCAACTTCTGAATCTGGAGCCGGAGGCCGCCAACACGGGCGACGGTACGCCGAAGTAGTCGGGTTTGCAGTGGCGAGGAGAGACAGACAGAAGGATCGAACGCCGCACCGCCTGGGCCGGAGGGGGCGGGCGGACCAGAGCTCTCGGAAGGGACGCAGGACGGACCATGAGGGGCGAGCAGAGCACGACCGGCGCTCTCGAAAGCACCCACGCGGATGCCGACCCCGGCCGCGCACAAGCGAGGCTTCGGGCCAGCGAGCAGAGCTTCCGGGAGATCGTGGCCAATAGCAGCGACGCGATCTTCGTCGTGGACCCGCAGGGCGTCGTGCTGTATGTCAATCCGGCCGTGGAAGTCCTTCTCGGTCGCCGGCCGGAGGAACTCGTCGGTCACAAGGCCGATGTGCCTCTGTCATCGGCTGCCGACGGCTTCGAGGTGAGCATTGTCCGTCGTGACGGCACACCGGGCACGGCGGAAATGAAGACGGTGGAAACGGAGTGGTACGGGACGCCGGCCCACGTGGTGTCACTCCACGACGTCACCCTGCACAAGCTGGTCAGGGAGGCCGCGATGGCGGCTAATGACCAGCTGCACGAGCTCAACGAGATGAAATCTGACTTTGTCTCCATCGTCTCACACGAGCTGCGGACCCCGCTGACCTCAATCAAGAACGCAGCCGACCTGCTCGCCCGGGGGAAGACCGGGCCCCTGAACGAGATCCAGCAGCGCTTCGTAGCCATGCTCACCCGCAACATCGATCGGCTGATGGTGATGGTGGGCGACCTTCTGGATCTCTCGAAGATAGAAGCGGGCAAGCTGGAGCTGCGGTTCGCAGAGACCGACCTCGCCAGTATCATTGAGCATGCGGTTGGCACGTTCCAGTCCCAGGCGGACGCGAGATCACTGATTCTCGAGGCGGACTGTCCCCCTGATCTCCCCACGGTGTACGCCGACCCGGACCGGGTCCAACAGGTCCTCTGTAACCTCCTGAGCAATGCCCTGAAGTTCACCCCGCAAGCGGGGCGTGTGGCTCTTTCCGCCGGGGCGGCCGGGGAGCTCGTGGAGATCAGCGTGACCGACACCGGAGTTGGCATTCCTGCGGACCAACAGGAGCGCATCTTCGAGCAATTCCACCAGGTCGAAGATTCGTTGGTCCGTACGACGCAAGGCTCGGGCCTGGGCCTTGCCATCGTCAGGGACTTGGTCGAGGCGCACGGCGGGGAGATCCGGGTCGAGAGCGAAGTGGGCGTGGGGAGTCGCTTCGTGTTCACCCTCCCTGTCTTCTCGCACCGGGCGGCCGAAGTCACCGCAGCGGAAAGAGGAAAAAAATGGCCAAGAAGCGAGTCTTGATCGTCGACGATGAGACAGATGTCCTGGACGCGGTCAAGTTCAGTCTCGAACTTGAGGGGATCGAATGCCTCGTTGCCAACGATGGCATCCATGGCCTGGAGGAAGCGCGGCGTCACCAGCCAGACCTGATTCTCCTGGACGTGATGCTTCCGAAGCTCGATGGGTACGAAATCACCAGACGGCTGCGGTCCGACCCGGCCTGCGAACACATCCCGATCATCATGCTGTCAGCCAGAGCTCAGGCGCAGGATATCAGCGTCGGCGAAAAGTCCGGCGCCGACGGATATGTCACCAAGCCTTTCGACATAGACGACCTTGTCGCTCGGGTAAAGGAATGCTTGGACCGGCGAAAGCCGGCCCGCCAGGAGGCGGTGAGTGGCTAAGAAGCGCGTGCTGATCGTGGACGATGACCCTGACGTTGTGGCCGCCGTCCGGTTCGCTCTCGAGGCGGAGGGGATCGGGAGCGTGGACGCTCGCAATGGAGCAGAGGCCCTTGAGCTCGCGAAACAAGCGCGCCCTGACCTCATCTTGCTGGACATCATGCTGCCCAAAGTGAACGGATATAGTGTGGCCTGGCTTCTCAAGGGCGATGTCGCCCTCAAACATATCCCGATCATTATGCTGACGGCGAAAACGGAAAGAACTGACGTGGAGCTGGGGGCTTCGATCGGCGCCGAAGGCTACGTTACCAAGCCCTTTGATATTGACCAACTGGTCGGCTTGGTCAAGGAGTACTTGGACGAGACTACGCCGGTTGCTGAGGAGGTGACGAATGGCTAGGAGGCGCGTGCTGATCGTAGACGACGAAGCCGACGTTCGAGAGACGGTGAAGTTCGCTCTGGAGCATGAGGGGATCGAATGCCTGGAGGCCGCAGACGGCGCGACAGGTCTCGCACTGGCGCGACACGAGAATCCGGACCTCATCCTGTTGGATATCATGCTGCCCGGGGTCGACGGGTACAAGATATCGCGCCTTCTCAAGTTCGACCACGCCTACAGGCGGATTCCGATCATCATGGTGACGGCGAAGTCGCAGGCCGAGGACGTGAAGCTCGGCGAGGAAACCGGCGCGGACGGGTACGTCACCAAGCCGTTCAATATGGACGCCCTGATCGGTGTCGTGAAGGACCGTTTGGCTGCAGCGATCCCTGCGAAACGCGTGCTCATTGTCGATGATGACCCGGACATCGTCAAAAGCGTCCGATTCGCTCTGCAGAGGGAAGACATCAAGTGTCTCGAAGCCGAGAACGGCAAGGAAGCCATCGAGGTGGCCCGGCGGGAGAGGCCCGACCTCATTCTGCTCGACATCATGCTGCCGGACACTAGCGGGCACCGGGTCGCCAGAGCGCTGAAACGGGACACGAGCTGCAAGAACACCCCCATCGTGATGCTGACAGCTCTGTCGCAGCAGGACCAGGTCGGCCGTGCATCGGAAGTCGGCGCGGATGGGTATGTCACGAAGCCGTTCGAGATCAACGCGCTTGTCGATGTGGTACGGAAGTTCCTCGATAAGAAGCTGGTCCCGGCGGAGTGACCGGCATAGCGGGGATGATCGATGAGTGGAGATTGCATACTGATCGTTGACGACGAGCGGGATGTCCGAGAGGTCCTCAAGTTCTGTCTTGAGGGTGAGGGCATCGAGTGCCTTGAAGCGGCCGATGGCGAGCGGGCTCTGGAGCTGGTGGCGCGGGAGAAGCCGGCCCTGATCCTTCTGGATCTCATGCTGCCCAAGGTGAACGGGTACGACGTCGCTTGGCTGCTCAAGAACGATCCGGCCCACAAGGACGTCCTGTTGATCATGTTGACAGCCAAGGCAGATCCGAAAGACATCGAGCTCGGGAGTGTCGATCGGGGCGGACGGATACATCGCGAAGCCGTTCAACGCCGACGAAGTCGTCGCCAGAGTGAAGGGACTCCTCAATCGCAAGTTGCAGGGCCGCCGGGCAGTGTCCGGCCACGCGGCCCAGAACGGAGACGGCTGATGGCCAGGAAACGTGTGCTGATCATCGACGACGAGCCCGACGTAGCCAGGGCCATCAAGTTCGCCCTTGAACTTGAGGACATAGAATGCCTGGCGGCGGAAGACGGAACAAGCGGGCTCGACATGGCCATGCACGTGATGGCGCCGCAAGCCATTGGTGAGTTCTTGAGCTGCCTCAGCAGAAACGGAAAGGACGCACTATGACGCCCGACATCGACGTCTTGATCGTCGAGGACAGCCCGGCCGAGGCGGTTCAGATCCAGGAAATGCTGCGGGTCCGCGGCTACGGGGCGCAAACCACAGCAAACGGCAGGGAGGCCCTGGAGACCGTGCGTCGACGCCGGCCGGACGTCATCATCAGTGACACCAACATGCCGTTCATGGACGGGTTCGAGCTCTGCCGCGCGGTCAAGAAGGACCCCGACCTGCGCCGCATCCCCGTGATCCTGTTGACCTTGCTCTCGACGCCGTGCGACATTCTGGCCGCCATAGAAGCTGGAGCGGATTTCCACGTCCCGAAATCCTGTCAAGGCGACTACCTGGCGGCGAGAATCACCGACGTCCTCTCGCGCTGCGGCGACGGTGGAAGCGCGACACCTGACACAGGCGAGACCGTGACCCTGGACGGGAGGGCCTACCAGATTTCGGCAACCCGTGAACACATATTGCGCTTGCTGCTCTCGACCTACGAGGTGGCCATCCAGCAAAATCAGGAACTGGTTCGGCACCGCGAACGCCTCGAAGTCCTCGTGGACGAGCAAACGAGGGAGCTTCGGGAGCGGATCAGAGAGTCCGAGTGCCTCCGTGCCGTCTCTAGTCTTGTTGCTGAGGGCCGGGAGTCCCTGGATGAGGTGC
Source organism: uncultured Planctomycetota bacterium (assembly GCA_964505325.1). GTDB lineage: Bacteria > Planctomycetota > PUPC01 > PUPC01 > PUPC01 > CAZDHT01. The sequence continues at coordinate 9,794 of CAZDHT010000058.1, forward strand.
TGCGGGGAGCGGTGAATCTGATCCCGCGCGGTTTCCGATACCCCGAGATCACCTGCGCGAGGATCACTCTCGAGGGGCAAGTGTTCGCGTCCGCAAATTCGAGAGAGACGCCGTGGAAGCTCTCCGCCAAGATCGTCGTATCGGCGAAAGCGGTTGGGACGGTCGACGTCTTCCTCTTGGAGGAGAGGCCCGAAGCCCACGAGGTTCTGTTCCTCGAGGAAGAGAGGAACTTGATCGATCAGTTGGCCAAGCAGTTAGGGGGGGGCATCGGCCGCAAGCGGGCGGAGACGGAGCGGGTAGCGCTCGTCGCCGATCTGGGAGCGAAAAACACCGAGCTGGAGCGGTTCACCTACTCCGCCTCCCACGACCTCAAGGGCCCGCTGATCACGATCCAAGGGTTCCTGGGCCATCTGGAGGCGGACGTCGCGGAGGGGAACAGCGACCGGCTGCGGCACGACATCAGCCGGATCGGCGCCGCCGCCGCGAAGATGGGACGGCTGCTCGACGAGTTGCTCGAACTCTCCCGCATCGGGAGGATCGTCAACCCGCCGGTCGAGGTCCCGCTGGCCGACCTCGCACACGAGGCGGTCGGCCTGCTCGCCGGCCGCATCGAGGGGCGAGGGGCCCAGGTCGACATCTCGCCCCGCCTGCCGACCGTCTTCGGCGACCGGGTCCGCCTGCTCGAGGTGCTCCAGAACCTGATCGACAACGCCGTCAAGTTCATGGCCGGGCAGCCGGAGCCGCGCGTGGAAATCGGCGCCCGGAAGGCCGGGAACGAGACCGTCTTCTATGTCCGGGACAACGGCATCGGGATCGATCCGCGCTACCACGACAAGGTGTTCGGCCTGTTCGACCAGTTGACCCAAGAGGCGGGAGGGACCGGAGTGGGCCTCGCCCTGGTCAAGCGGATTGTCGAGGTGCACGGCGGGCGCGTCTGGGTCGAGTCTGAGGGCGCGGGCCACGGAAGCACGTTCTGTTTCACAATACCAGGGAGAACGGAAGGGGAAAGCCGTGAGCGATAAGAAGGAATCGGAGGCGCGCGTGACGGCGCTGCTCGTCGAGGACAACCCGGACCACGCGGAGCTGATCCTGCGCAGCTTCGAGGACCACCGCGTGGGCAACCACATCCGCCACGTCCCGGACGGCGAGACGGCGCTCGATTACCTGTTCCGGCGCGGTAAGTACGCCGACCCCGAGAAGAGCCCCCGGCCGCAGGTCACCCTCCTCGACCTCCGCCTGCCGAGGATCGACGGCCTCGAGGTCCTCCGGCAGATCAAGACCTCGGAAGAACTGTGCCGGATTCCCGTGGTGGTTCTCACCACCTCCGACGCCGAGACCGACATCGCCAAGGCCTACGACTACCACGCCAACAGCTACCTGGTCAAACCCGTCGACTTTGCCAAGTTCTCCCAGATGATGCACGACCTGGGGTTCTACTGGCTCGGCTGGAACCACTACCCGACCTCCTGAGGCGGTATCGGGTCGGGTGGGGCGTGCTCGGCTTCAGTGGGCCCCGCCTTCTGACAGATTTCCCTCAAAAAAACGTGAAAAAACGGGGCGTTTTCACTAACCGCCCGGCCAGGAGTGACGAAACTAAGAGACGCTATTCGTGCCTCTTGGGAGAGGGGTCAGCACGCGCTGTGAGCAAAGCGTCGGCCGAAAGGCCGGAGGTCGCCCGCAATGGCGCTGCAGGCTCTCTGCCCCGAGTTCTATCCTCCCCGGCTGAGCGTTGCTTCTGGCCATAGCCGAGCCGGGCCCGCTGCGTCGGCGCTCCCAGATCATCACAGTCGCCCCAACACACACAACCGTTTCGGACTCAGCAAGTTACGTCTCGCCCACCCGCGGCCCTCCCCGCGCGGCTGGCCTGTACCGTTCCCCCATATTCGCAGGGGTGTGCGAAATTGAGAACCGCCCTGTCTGTCACTGATCCAGTCGCCTCACAAGGAACGTTCCCCGGCTGCAATGGGCTTCATATCCTGGTGGTCGAAGACGAAGAGGCCCACACCGACCTTGTCCGGTGCGCCTTCGAGCGCCGGGGCAGCGGCGTCGTCCTGTCCACGGCGGGCACCTTGCGCGAAGCGCGGGGGCGCTTGGCCAAGCGCCTTCCCGATCTGGTGATCGCCGATTGGCGCCTGCCGGACGGGGAAGGCACCGAGCTCGTGCCGGCGGAGAAGCAGGACGTGGCCTACCCTGTCGTGCTCATGACCAGCCGCGGGAGCGAGAAGGTGGCAGTCGAGGCGATGAAGGCGGGCGCATTGGACTACGTGGTGAAGTCCCCCGCCACCATGGCTGCCATGCCGCGCATCGCCGAGCGGGCACTGCGTGAGTGGGGGCACATTGTCGGGCGCCGGCAAGCGGAGAAAGAGCTCCAGCACAGCCTCGAGAGAATGCAGAAGGCTCTGGATCAGACTGTGGCGTGTCTCGGGTCGGTGGTAGAGAAGGCCGATCCGTACACGGCCGGTCACCAGCGGCGCACCGCCGCGCTGGCCCGGACGCTGGGGACCGGGATCGGGCTTTCGCAGGAGGAGCTCGATACCATCCACACGGCGGCGCTGGTGCACGATGTGGGGAAAGTCGGTGTCCCGGCCGAAATCCTCAGTCGCCCAGGTCGGCTGAGCGAGACAGAGTTCGACCTCATCAAGACCCATCCAAGAGCGGGTTGCGACATATTGAAGGGAATCGAGTTCCCAGGTCCCGTCTCGGACGTCGTGCTGCAGCACCACGAGCGGCTGGACGGGTCCGGGTACCCTTCCGGCCTGCCGAGTCTGGGCATCCTGCTGGAAGCGAAGATCCTGGCGGTGGCCGATGTCGTCGAGGCGATGACCTCACATCGGCCCTACCGCCCGGCCCTGGACGCCGACAAAGCGTTGGAGGAGATCTCGAAGAACAGCGCGATTCTGTACGACCCCGATGTGGTGGACACGTGCGTGGGTTTTTTTCAGGAAGGCCGCCTGCCGTTGGCCCACAGGCCGAGCACACCGGACCGCTGATCGGGAAGTTGCCGTTGCGAGGCGGACCCAGAGCCGGAAGTGAATCAGCAGGAGGGCGGGACCCGCTGCGCGCCCGGCTTCGCGCGTGGCGAGCACGGCAATGGGAGCTCAAGCGAGTGGAAGCACGGGTGCGGCGTTTGGCCACGGCGGTGCTGGAATTGAACGACGCGGCGACGGAACTCCGTACCACGGGCGGCACGTTGACACTGGACGACCGCATGTTCGAGGATACACGGAGGCATCGAACCGGGAACACGCCCTCGCCGAACGACCGAGCGGCGCGGGGAGGAGAGCGATGAACGCGAAAGATGCTGATATCCTGGTGGTCGAAGATGAAGAGACCCACGCAGAGCTGATCCGCCGCGCGTTTGCATCCCATAACGGCGGGCCGAGGCTGACTGTGGCGCGGGACCTGCGGGGAGCGCGGGCCCGCTTGGCCGAATCTCCGCCCGACCTGGTCATCGCCGATTGGCGCCTGCCCGACGGGGAAGGCACCGAGCTGGCGCCGGGGGAGAAAGACGACGCGTCCTACCCCGTGGTGCTCATGACCAGCTACGGGAACGAGAAGGTGGCCGTCGACGCGATGAAGGCGGGGGTGTTGGACTATGTGGTCAAGTCGGAGGCGACGTTTGCAGACATGCCCCGCGTTGCCGAGCAGGCCCTGCGGGAATGGGAACTCATCGTCGCGCGGCGGCGAGCGGAAGAAGCGCTGAGGGCCTCAGAAGACCGGCTCCGACAAGTCGGCGAGAACGCCCGGGAATGGATATGGGAGATCGACGCCCGCGGCATTTACGTGTACGCCGGCCCGGTGGTCGAACAGATACTTGGCTATCCTCCCGATGAACTCGTCGGCACAAAGCATTTCTACGACCTGTTCGATCCGGAGGACCGACGGGAGTTGAAGAGGCAGGCGGCGAGGATCTTCGCCGCAAAACAACCCTTCCGCGAGTTCGTACATCGCAGCGTGCGCAAGGACGGCAAGACCGTCTGGCTCTCGACAAGCGGAGTACCCGTGCTCGATTCGGAAGGGGAGATCCTGGGATACAGGGGGGTTGACACGGACATTACTGAGAACAAACGGATGGAGCAGAAGCTCCGCGCTCTGTCGCTCCACGACGATCTCACCGGCCTGTACAACCGGCGGGGCTTCTTCACCGTCGCCGAACAGCAGTTGAAGATGGCCAACAGGAACCGGCTGAGAATGCTGCTCCTGTTTGCCGACGTCGACAACATGAAGTGGATCAACGACACCCTGGGTCATTCGTGCGGCGACAGCGCTCTGATTGACGTCGCCTACGCCCTCCGAAGGACGTTCCGCGACTCCGACATCATCGGCCGCATCGGAGGAGACGAGTTCGCGGTCCTTGCGACCGAGGCTGATCCGGCCAGCGTGCAACTTCTGAGGGATCGTCTGCGCGAGCACTTGGCGCCGCACTTCACCGGGGAATACGGCCCCGGCAGCCTGTCGGTCAGCATTGGTGCGGCGCCGTACGACCCGGGGAATCCTTGCTCCCTCAACGAGCTACTCGAGCGCGCAGACCGGTCGATGTACGAGAACAAGCCGAAGCTGTGCACAGTGTAGCGACCCGTCATGGAGAAGAGGAAACGGCCATGAACGCCGAAGAACTGAGCGGCGGACCTCTCATGATCCTGCTGGTCGAGGACAACCCGGATCATGCGGAGTTGGTCGTGCGCGCCCTCGCGAATCATCGCGTGGCCAATCACATCCGGCGCGTTTCGGACGGCCAAGCGGCGCTGGATTACCTGTTCCGCCACGGCGAGTACGCCGACCCGCAGAGGAGCCCGCGGCCGCACGTTGTCCTGCTGGACCTCGGCCTGCCCAAAGTCGACGGCCTCGAGGTCCTCAAGGCAATCAGGAACTCCGAGGGGCTGTCCCATGTCCCGGTCGTTGTCCTCACCGCCTCCGAGGCCGAAACGGATGCGGCGGGGGCCCGCGAGCACCACGCCAACAGCTACCTGATCAAGCCGACCGACGGAGCGCAGTTTGCCGCGCTCGTCGACGAGTTGGGCTTCATGGTGGCTGGCGTCGAGGCGTTGCCCCCCGTGGTTAGAAGGGTCATGGCCTGGGAGAAGGCCTGTTTCTCAATGCTCCAGCGCACACACACGGACAGCCATGCCTGACAAGAGCACCCACATCCTGGTGGTCGAAGACGAAGACGCCCACGCGGAACTGATCCGGCGGGCGTTCGAGGGTCGTGACGCCCGGGTTGTCTTGACCGTGGTGCGGGACCTTGGGGAGGCGCGCGCCTACCTGAAAGAGTCGACTCCGGACCTGGTGATCGCCGACCTGGCGGCGCCGGACGGGAGAGGCATTGACCTGGTGCCGCCCGGCAGGGAGGAAGCAGCTTTCTCGGTGGCGCTCATGGCCAGCCCTGGGGACGAGCGGGCCACGGTCGAGGCGATGAAGGCGAGGGGGTTGGACTACGTGGTGAAGTCTGAGGCCGCTCTTGCGGACATTCCCCGTACCGCTGGGCAAGCCATGCGGGAGCGAAAGCTCATCAACGAACGGAAGGACGCGGAGCAGGCCCTGCACGCCACCGAGGCCAAGTACAGAACGCTCGTTGATAACCTGCCGCAGAAGATATTCCTCAAAGACAGGCATTCGGTCTACGTGTCCTGCAACGAGAACTACGCTCGGGACCTGAACATCGACCCTGACGAGATCGCGGGAAAAACGGACTACGACTTCTATCCCCAGCAGTTGGCCGAGAAATACAGAGCGGACGACGAGAGAATCATGGCAGCCGGCGTGATGGAAGACATCGATGAGACATATGTACAGCATGGGCGGGAAGCAGTCGTGCACACGGTCAAGACTCCGGTCAGAGATGAAGACGGCAATGTGGCCGGCGTGCTGGGTGTCTTCTGGGACATCACCGAACAGAAACGAGCCGAGGAGGAAGTACGGCAACTGGCGAAGTTCCCTGCCGAGAACCCCAATCCCGTGATGAGAATCTCGCATGACGGCACTGTTCTTCATGCCAACGACGCCAGCGCTCCCCTCTTGAGACTGTTCGAAGCTCGAGTTGGCGAACAGCTCAGCGGGCGCTGGCACGACCAGATCGCAGACATCTCCGGCTCTGGCACGAACAGAACCATGGAGCTGCATTGTGGGGAGCGCACGTTCTCCCTGGTCTGCGTCCCGGTCGCCGGCGCGGACTACGTCAATCTCTACGGTCGTGACATTACGGAGCAGGAGCGCCTCGAAGCGCAGATGCAGCAGGTCGCCAAGCTCGAGTCCATCGGCCGTCTCGCGGGCGGGGTGGCTCACGATTTCAACAACATCCTGACGGGTATCGGCGGCTATGCCGAGCTCCTGGCGGATCAGATGGAAGGGGACTCGCCGGCAAGGCGTGACCTGGACGAGATACGTCGTCTGACGGACCGCGCCGCCGACCTGATCCGGCAGCTTCTGGCCTTCAGCCGGCGGCAGCACATCGAGCCCATCGCCCTCAACATGAACGCAGTGGTCAAGAGCACGACCAAGATGCTTCGGCGTATCATCGGTGAAGACATCGACCTGCGATTGGCGTTGGCCGGCGACTTGGTCAACGTCTGCGCCGACCTGTCCCAAGTGGAACAGATACTTGTCAACTTGACCATTAACGCGCGGCACGCCATGCCTCAGGGCGGAAAACTGACCATCGAGACGGCCAGCGTGACGCTGGATGACGAGTACGCTCGCACGCGCGCAGGGGTGACACCGGGACCATACGGCATGCTTGCCGTTTCGGACACCGGATGCGGCATGGACGAAAACACACAGAAGCACATCTTCGAACCGTTCTTCACCACCAGGGAAGCCGGGCAAGGAACAGGACTCGGCCTGGCGACAGTGTACGGCATCGTCAAGCAGCACCGCGGCAACATCTGGGTTTACAGCGAGCCGGCCAGAGGGACGACGTTCAAGGTGTATCTGCCCTGCGCCGAGGAGGAGGTCGGCCCCCACCGGGGCCGTGAGGCGCAAGAAACGCCGCCAGGCGGCGCCGAGACCGTTCTCGTTCTCGAGGACGAACAGGCGGTCCGGAACCTGGCGGAGCGCGTTCTCAAACAAAAAGGGTACACGGTGCTCACCGCGGCGTCGGCAGCCGAGGCCGACCCGTTGATGGAGACAATGGGTAACGATGTGGCGCTCCTGCTGACCGATGTGGTCCTGCCTGGGCCAAACGGGCGCGAGTTCTACGAGAGCCAGGCCACACGCCACCCGTCACTCAGGGTCCTGTACATGTCTGGCTACGCCGACAACGCGGCGGCCCATCAGGGCGTCTTGGGGCCGGGCGCGGAGCTTCTTCAGAAACCGTTCACCCCGGTCGCGCTGGCGAGAAAGGTGCGAGAAGTGCTTGACCGCGGCAGACCGGGCGAAGGACACCTACGATGACATGCCAAGGGAGGATCACTCAGTTGTTGGAGGCAATCGGTAAATGGGCGAGTATTCCACGGCTTCGTCAGAGGCGCGGCCCCGCGCCCGCCAGCGTGTTCTCATCGTTGATGACGAGGTACACATCCGCAGGCTCCTGGCCCGTTGGCTGGAAGCGGGGGGATATGCGTGCAAAGCGGCCGCGGCGGCCGGCCAAGCGTGGGAGCTCCTCCAACAGGGCGCGTTCTCCCTGGTGCTGGCCGACATCAGGCTGCCGGGCATGTCGGGAATGGACCTGCTCAGCGTGGTAAGGCGGAGATTCCCGCACGTGGTTGTCGTGATGGCTACGGCGGTGGACGACCGACGCACCGCCGTCCGCGCTCTCGAACTGGGCGCCTACGGGTACATCGTTAAGCCCTTCGACAAGAATGAGGTCATGGTCAAGGTAGCCAATGCGTTGGAGCGCCGCAGGCTGGCGTTGGAGAGCCGAAATTACGAGCGTTTCTTGGACGCGAGGATCTGGGAACAGACTGAGAACACGCGCAAGTCGTGCGAGGCCGTTGCCTTGCGGCTGATGGCTGCGCAGGAAGCGCGTCACGACGACAACGCCTCGCACATCCGACGCGTGGGGCTCTACGCCGAGGCGATCGGGCGCCAGGCCGGGTGTTCGAAGGAGCAGACGGAAATGCTGCGCGTGGCCGCTTCCCTGCACGACGTTGGCAACATCAGTGTTCCGGATTCTGTCTTGCTGAAGCCCGGAGAGTTCAGCCCGGGAGAACGAGAGGTAATGAAGACTCACACGTCCGTGGGCGGCCGCGTCCTTCAGGGAACATCCGTTCCGCTGTTCGATCTCGCCCGGGATATTGCCCTCTGCCACCACGAGTGGTGGGACGGCTCGGGTTACCCCCGGGGGCTCTCAGGCGAGCACATCCCGGCCGCGGCGCGCATAGCCGAGGTGGCCGACGTCTACGATGCCCTCACGCACGACCGAGCCCACAGGCGCTCCCTGCGGGACGAAGAAGCTCTCACCCTCATGGCGGATGAGAGCGGCACCCATTTCGACCCGGATATTCTGGCGGCGTTCCTTCGGACGTTGCCCGAGATCCGCACCATCCGCCAGCGTGTTGATAAGGGACCCGGCGACACATGAGTTCGAGCGAACCCAGACCCAGCGCGAGGATGGAGCCGTGATCTGTAGTCGCGACGGCTGCAATCGACCGGTGCCGACAGGGCGCCGGAAGTACTGCTCGAAGAGGTGCGCCGATACGGCTAACCGTCTCGGCGCCGCCGCGAGATCTCGGTCAAGGGCACGGGCACAGTCCCGGGAGCGCACGGCCACGATGGCCGGCCGAACATGTCTCGGCTGCGGACGTGCCTTCCTCTCCAAAGGCCCTGGCAACCGGATCTGCTCCAACTGTAG
>CAZDHT010000058.1:18591-22997 GCA_964505325.1 uncultured Planctomycetota bacterium
GGCGACGCAACGACCTTCTGTCCCCCAGGCGAGTTACTGCCAAACGCGTCGCGGCGCCCGAGACCACCTGCCGGGAACTGACCCGCGGGGTCTTCGACCTTGAAGCAGACCGCGTTGACGGAGGGAGTGCCCGTGGACCGCGTGAGCCCTGGTGTGGCGGGCCCAGGGCACAGAACGAGGGAACCGGATGCGCCGCTGGACGAGGGCGGGGATGAACATCGACGGGGGCGTTGGGGTCGCAGCGAAGGGGCGAGCGACATGTCGTGTCCGGGCTCCCGGAGAAGCATCACCAGGAGGACCCACACGCAGGCGGGCCATAAGCGAGACCCGAGACACGGAAGCTCTCGAGGCACGGGCGCGCAAACGCCCACCTCCTCGAGACAATAGGATGGCAACGACGTGAATATGAGAGTTGGCCCCAGACTGCTGTCCGCGGAGAAGCTGCTCAGCACCCTGGCATCGCTCGCTCGCGTGCCACTGGCCCCCGGCCTCGCCGGAGGCCTGGCACACGGCAAAGAGGTCGAACGTCTCCGCATCACATTCCCGAACCGCGTGGGATTCGGCCCGCTGTACTTGGCGGCCGACAAAGGCATCTTGGCGGACAGGGGGCTCGAGCTGGTCTTGGCGCCCAAGGAGCCCCAGGCGCTTCGGCGTGCTCATCTCAGGACCGGAGCGCTGGACGCCCAGGCCGGACCGATCGACCTGCTTGTATCTGACAGAGCGGTGAGCGTCCCGGTTGTCGCCGTCGCGGAGCTAGACATGTCGTTCGGCGCCAGCGCTGTGGTCGCCGCCAAGGACGTCCGGTCCGTTACGGAGCTGGCCGGCAAGAACGTGGCCCTGGCGCACGATGAGGTCGGTGAAACGTTCCTCGCCTATCTGCTGCTCAACGCCGGGCTGTCGATCGATCAGGCCCACGTCGTCCCGATGGTGCCCAAGGCGGCCTGCCACGCGCTCATGAACGGCGAGGTCGACGCGGCTGTGACTTGGGAGCCGTGGGTGACCAAAGCGAGGACCCGACCTGGTGCGCACGTCCTCGCGTCCACCAGAGACGAACCGGGCGTGATCGCTGACCTCCTCAGCGTCACGGAGCAGGCCCTACGCGAGAGACCGCAAGCAATCGAGGCCCTGGTGAGCGGCTGGTACGAGGCTGTTGACTACTACCAGGCGCATCCCGTCGAAGCGAGTCAGATCATCGCTCCCCGCTTCGTACTCACGCCCGAGCAGTACCGAAGAGACACCCGCGGGCTGCATTGGCCCACCTGTGAAGAAGCTCTCGAACACTTCGGCACGCGGGAACATCCCGGTCGCCTCCACGAGGTTCTCGATACCATTGTGCGCATCAAGCGCGAGCACGGAAGGATACTGAGCAAGCCTTGCGCCGCGCACTCCCTGAGCCCCGACATCCTCCTGGCCGTCGCCGATAGCGGGCCGACCAGGAGACGGGCAGGCAGCCCTCGCGGCTGACAAGTCAGCCGACCCAGCAGGCCGCCACCTTCTCCATGCAATTCTCAACTGCAAAGGGGACGCCGTCGCCAGCCCCCAGGCGATAATACGTGGGCCGATCTTGTGCGATTCTGACGAAGTTGAGAAAGGAGCTTCAGGTGCGGCGGTTCGACTCGGCACGGCGCCTCGGTCGGCTCGCCAGGGTCTCCAGCACGCGGAGAGCCGCCGCGCCACTGACGCGCCCGTCAGCCAACCCTGCGCAGGAGGACGAGGCAGTTGCCAAGAGTTTCTCCCTCTGAGTGGACGAGCGTGTCAAGAAGAATCCTCAGACGTGCGCAAAGCGCGCGGCACGGACGCCGCCGGGCCTTTTCCTCTACCGCCTGAGCTCAACTGCTGCTTCTCAGAGGCGGATACGGGTCGGCGAGGCCCTCTTCTTAGGGCTCGGGTGCTGAGCTCGCGACCAAGCCCACCGTGACTAAATTGTGACCACAATCTGCCACACGTCGACACATCTGCGTGCTGGGTTGTGTTGCTTTCTCCACGCGCAATTGCTTCCTGGGCAAGACCTTATGTCGTAACAACAGGAACTGCGGACACTTGTCAAAACGGCCTGTCTCGCCTTGAGGGCCTAGTCCCCTTCTTAGGGGGTGCGGGTTCGACTCCCGCCCTCGGCGGCGGACCGCAAGCCGGGCACGTGGGCGGGCCTCTGGGCACAGGAGCCGCTGTGGGTGGCCTCTCGAAGACAGCCGCCGGGGCGTCGGCGTCCGTAGTGCAGGGCCCACACGGCGAGCCGCCGGTGAAGCGGAGCTGCAAGGGGAGGGCCACCCGGACGGTCGCTGTCGGTAACGTGCGCGAACGGAGGCCGCGTAGGCGTCGGCGTCCGGCGCTCCTCATCCCAAGCTGAGCTTGTTGATCGAACTCGTCAGGTGGTCCGGCGTCCGGTGCACGTAGATCATTGTGGTCTGGATATCCCTGTGGCCCATCAGGTCTCGCACTGTGGGGAGATCAACGCCGCTGAGGACCAACTGGCTGCCAAATGTATGACGTAGCGAGTGAATGCGCGTCACGTCGTCGAGGCTACACTGCTTCGTCACCTTGACCAACTTCCTCCGCAGCGCGTTCTCCGAGTACTGTCGCCCGTGCCCGTTGCAGAAGACGAAGTTGCTCCGCTTCTTGTTCGCCTTGCGATGCTCACGCAGGAGCGGCAGTAGCTCCCGGTGGATGGGGATGTCCCTCTCGTGTCGCCGCTTCGGCTGCCAGAAATCCTTGTTCCGGATGCGGATCACCTTCTTCGTGAAATCAATGTCGCGCCACTCCAGGTTCATCAGTTCGCCGCTTCGCATGCCGGTGAGCAGCAGGGTCCTCAACGCCAGCTGGATTTCCCCGCAGCAGTTGTCCAGCAGACGCGTGACCTCCTCCTTGCTCAGGAACCGCGGCTTCTTGGCATCTGCTACAGTACGGAACTTGACCCCCTTCACCGGGCTCTCGGCCAGATACTTCCACCTGATGGCGAGATTGAAAACGCTCCTCAGCGTGCCGAGCTCGAAGTTCAGAGTGTTGTCCTTCGCCACCTCGCCACCATTCTCCTTGGTCTCTGTCAGAGCCTTCGCCAGCTCTTCCTCGGGCTTGTCGAAGTACGACAGACCCTTGGGGAACGGCACTGTCTTCCGATAGGTCTTGTACTTCTCGACGTGGTCCGGTTGCACCTGCGAGAGCAGCTTTACCTTGGGGAACTTGGACACGAAGTAGGCAAAATGCTTCAGGACCGACATGTAACGCTTGGCTGTTGCCTGAGAAAGATTGGTCTCGAAGTACCTGGTGCACTCCTCGAAGAAAAAGTCCCGCAGGGAGATGGGCCGGAGTGAAGGCTTCTCAGCGATGCCAAGTTTCCGTTGGCGGACCAGCGTTTTCACCTCCTCCAGGGTGTCCTGCGCGACTTTTTTCGCGCGACTGACCTTCTTGCGCCGACGGCTGCCGTGCTCGTCGTAATAGTCGATCCACCAGTAACCGTCTTTCTTGAACAGGCTCATTTTTGTCTCTTCGTGGGCACTATATAGCCACCGAAGCCTACGTTAGTATTATACACTATAGGTAAATGCTTGTCAAGCCCGGAGGTACGTCAGGCGTGAAATGTCTGGCGGAGAGGGCGGGATTCGAACCCGCGGAAGAGGCATAAACCCCTTCAACAGTTTAGCAAACTGCCGCTTTCGACCACTCAGCCACCTCTCCAGCGCTGACTTGGTGGGCCCGCAGGGATTCGAACCCCGGACCAACGGATTATGAGTCCGCTGCTCTAACCGCTGAGCTACGGGCCCACGAGCCCAACGACGCCCTCAGATTATAGCACTCACTTGTTGTTTTGCAACATGTTCCGTGCTGGATGGCATCCCTCTTGTCGTGCTTCCAGACTGACTCCGCATGAGAAACGCAATGAGAGAAGTGCGGCGCGTCAGCCAACCAGAGGGCTGTTGACATGTCGCGCCGGGGCTTTATCATTCCAGTTGTGCGTTTGACACAACGATGGTGGCAGCGATGAGGCGAGCTTCGTTCCGGACCTGGTGTGCCGCGTTGTGGGCGGTGGTGGCCTTGGCGGGAGTTGGCGCCCGGCCGGCCGCCGCGGGCTGGGTCGAGGCCCGCGACGACGGCACGACGGTCATCCACCTGACGCTTTCGCCCGACGTCCTCACGGATCCCAGCCAGACGGACACGTTCCCCCGCGCTGAGATCGCCGGGGTGAGGGAGTTCAAGCGCCGGTTTCCCCAGATATTCGCCAAGCGCTATCGCGACCGGTACAAGGCCGACCCGGCCAAGTACGGCAAGTACAACTGGGACAAGGTCGAGATCGAGCTGAAGCGCAGCTCGGGGATCAGCGTGGAGGGTGTGGAGAACGACCTGCTGGCCATCGCCGGCGGGGTGGCGCCGGACGTGCTGTATGTCAACTTCCGCAAGTCCGACACGTATAT
>CAZDHT010000059.1:0-22957 GCA_964505325.1 uncultured Planctomycetota bacterium
CAGCAGGCAGAACTTCAGCCGACGGTTGTTCTTTGCCTTCAGGAACAGTTCCAGCCCGGTGTGCTTGCAATCCTCCTTGATGGCCCGCGGGTTGATCGCCCGGCCGTTGTCGTGCCAGTACCAGCAGAACGCGAAGAAGGCAAGTCCGTGATCTGCGGCCAAGTCGATCTGCCGGTCCATGATCTTCTGCGAATCGTCCCGCCACCCCCAGACCGGCTCGCGTTCGGGGAACTCCTTGAGCATCCGTTTGCTCAGGTGCGTGGGGGCATTCTTCGCCCAGGGCTCCTTCGGGTCCGCGGCGAGCCGGCTGTGGCCCGCCCACCCGTCGAAATAATACGCGCCGATGGTCATCTTCTTCTTTGGCTGCGTCATTTCCTTTGCCCCTGCACCAAGCCCTGGAACTCCGACAAACGTGGTGAGGCAGGCGACCGCCGCGCCGAGCACCCAGCCTCGGTGCAACAACTCCCTCTGCTGCCTGTCACGCTCGAAAATGTTTCGCTCCGGCCCGACGATGCGGATCAGGCGCGCTGCAAGCCGTCGCCTGCATCCGTCTTGTCAGGCAATCTCGTTTTCAGGCTCAAGCCATTCTTAAGCGGAACTGGCGTACGTTTGATCTGTAGAAACCTGCCTTTTGACCCGCCGGACTCCAACTGCCGGAAAACTGCAGCCAGCCAATTATGCCGTCCGCATCCATCCATTTCAACGGCACTCGCGGGCAGTAGGGATTGAAATCCTTGCCTTCCCAGTGTTCCTCGAAATGAACCAGTGAAAATGGCCCCCACGGCTCGGGCGCCTCGAAAACGATCAGATCAGTTCCATCGTCCCCGGAGAAGTCTTTGTGCAGCCGCCAGGTCAATAGCAGGTACCGGTTGATGCCGGCAACGTATACCATCTCAGGAATGCCGAGCCACCTGTGCAGACTGAGAACGGGGACGGACAAATCGAGGTCATGACTCCATGCCGGTTCGCCTGACGGTGTGAAGGCACACACCCATTCCCATGATTCACGGCGCAAGATGCTGTCCGCTGGAACACGGCCAAGCCGAAGGTTGCTGCCGTTGTCCCACTGATCGGACGACACGGCATAGACATACTCATCCCGGGCATTGGCATTGTTCTGGCCGAAGTTCACGAATGCAGGACCGCCGAACTTGTGTCCGCGGAACATGGGGGCAACGATGTTCCCCAAAGCTGGAACCCAAAAACCGCCCTTGTTAGTCGAATAGACAATCTGGGCATCGCTGCCGTGCTGCGAGATCAGACTGAATGGGGCCTTCTGCGCACGAAGCATGTTCTGGAGAGCAAGATACAGGACGCCCTCTACGCAGATCATGCCGCTCGGCTTGGGGCCGTCTCCGCCCCACCCGAGATAATCGTTCATGTGGTTTGCCTTCGTGATCCGATAGTCGGTGGGGCCGCCGCTGAACTTCTCGATGTCCAGTCCGCTCTGCGTTTCTCCCCACAAGGGATCTCCGGCTGCCGTGTAGATTTCGCCATCATCGGCCCACGTCATCGGATACGTATCGCCTTTGATGTCTGCTTCAGGATATGGAATGCGTTCGCCGCACCATTCGAGCCCTTTGATATAGGTGCTTCTGGCAATCGAAAAATCAGCACCCATATTCCTCTGTCTCCCTGCGGCCCTCACGGCATCTTGCGCAACCACGTTTGTGCTGGCCCCTATAATACAGCAAACAACACTGTCTGCGCCATACACGACGGCGGCGGATCATGAAATAACCCTCATGCTGACCTGCCCCCCGAAAACTGGTCCAGGTCCTGTGTTAGTATCTGGGCTGGTTTCCGATTTTGTGGAAGGGGCAGGTATGGGCGGCAAGCGGCGCACGCAGGAACAGATCAGTCAATTCGCCGAGCTGAGAGAAGAGGCACAAAGTGACCGCTCAGGCGGCCGACCCATCCGGGGGCCGGGAGGTGATCATACTTGCGAGCACGGACCCGTCAGGAGTATACTCCCAAGTGTCTCATCTCTTCTGGCGGCGAACGACTATGAATGACGGCAAGAAGGTGTTCCTCAACGACATTCCCGCCCTGGAGACGGGGCCGGGATCGGCCGGACGGATTCCATTCTCGTTCACCTACGGCGGCAACTCCTCGGCCGACCTGCTGGCCGGCTGGACGCGGACGGAACAGAAGGAAGCGGCGGCACCGGGAATCGAGCGACGGGTCATCGTCCACCGTGACCGGGCCACCAGGCTGGAGGTGCGGTGCGAGGTCACGCTGTTCGAGGACTTCCCGGCGGTGGACTGGCTGCTCCGCTTCACCAACACGGGGAAGGCCGACAGCCCGATCCTCGAACGCGTCCTGCCGCTCGATCTCAGCATCGGCGTTCCGGCGGGCGATGTCGTCCTGCATCGCGCACACGGCAGCACGGCGAGCGCCACAGACTTCCTTCCGATCGATGAGAAGTTGGCGCCGGACACGACCGTGAGCATGGCCCCCAACGGCGGCCGGTCGTCCGACGGCGTGCTTCCGTTCTTCAACATGGAATGGCCGGGCGGCGGTCTGGCGTGGGCGGTCGGCTGGTCGGGCCAGTGGTCGCAGCACGTGGGACGGAGCGGAGAGAAACGGCTGGACATCACGGCCGGGCAGCAGGCCTTCCGGGCGAAGCTCCGGCCGGGTGAGACCGTGCGCACGCCGCGGGTTCTGCTCGTGCCGTGGCACGGGGCGGACCGGATGCGCGGGCACAACCTGCTGCGTCGGGCGCTTCTGTCTCACTATGTACCCCGTCGCGACGGCCAGATCGCGATGCCGCCCGTCTCGCAGAACTGCTGGTTCCTCTACAACGAAGGGAACGGCACCACCGAGGAGAACCAGCTCAAGCACATCCGCGCGATGCCGGGGCTCGGGGTGGAAACCTGCTGGCTCGACGCCGGCTGGTTCGAGGGCGGCTGGCCGAACGGCGTGGGCAGTTGGGTGCCCAGGGCGGACCACTTCCCGCGCGGCCTGAAGCCGCTCGGCGACAAGGCCCATGAATTGGGCTTGAAGTTCCTGGTCTGGTTCGAGCCGGAGCGGGTCAATCCCAACAGTCGCATCGCCCACGACCATCCCGAGTTCGTCCTCGGCAGGAAGAACGGGAAGAGCGGCGACGGCCTTTTCAACCTGGGCGACCCGGCCGCCCACGGGTGGCTCACCAATCACCTCTCCAAGTGCATCGGCGACTGGGGCATCGACATCTACCGCACAGACTTCAACATCGCACCCTTGCCGTTCTGGCAGGAAGCCGACGAGCCCGACCGGCAGGGCACCACCGAGAATCACTACGTCACCGGGCTCTACACCATGTGGGACGAGCTCCGCCAGCGGCACCCGCGGCTGCTCTTCGACGACTGCGCCTCGGGCGGCCGGCGCATCGACCTCGAAACGATGAGCCGCAGCTACGCGCTCTCGCGAAGCGATTCGGTCGCCGTGAAGGCGGCCACACCCGCCTGGGATCAGGCGCAGACGGCAGGGCTGAGTCTCTTCGTCCCGGTCCATGCCACGCTCAGCACCTGCGGCATGCCCAAGTGGTCCAGTCAGGAGGTGCGGCTCTACGAACTCCGCAGCGCGGCGACCAGCGGGTTCAGCGTCAGCCAGGACAACTTCGCACGGGACTTCCCCGCCGGCGTGTTCCAAAGGATCATCGCCGAGGTCAAGGCGCTGCGCCCGCTCTACAACGGCGACTTCTATCCGCTGACACCCATCGACGTGAGTGAGGACGCTTGGTGCGCGTGGCAATTCGACCGGCCGGAGTTGGGCAGAGGCTTTGCCATGTTCTTCCGACGGCCGCAGGCCCCGGCAGCGACGCTTGATGTTGTGCTTCGCGGGCTTGATACAAAGGCGGCCTACGATGTCACCTTCGTCGACGAGGGCAGAACTCAGAAGCTCACCGGCGAGCAATTCTCGAGCCTGAAGGTCAGGATTCCCACCGCGCCGGGCGCCCTGGTCGTCACCTACCGTCGGCCGGACAGATAGGGTGCGAACGCCGCCTGCATCAGATCGCGGACCGCCCGCGTCAGTTCGCAGCCGACCGCGGCGATTATCGAGCCGTCAGCGCGACACTGGGCTGCCACGCGACGGAACGGGTCGCGCTGAAGGATGTGCCCGATGGAGAAGCAAGGAACTGAGCAAAGCCGGAGGGCTGAATGCCCCCGGGGACGCCCAAGAGGGAGGCATGACATGATGAAGGAGGCCTTCTTCACGACGGGCATGGCGTTCCTGGCGCTTTCGTTTTCTGCTGGTCTCGCAGTTCCAGGTGCAGCCGGCGAGCAGCCTGCGAAGCCGCCCGTGAAGGTGGACTCTCCCAAACCGGCGCCGGCCAAGAAGCAGAAGTGGATGCGCGGCCAGACCGGTGCCGGCGCCACGAAGTACGGGCGCGTAATCCCTGAGGGGCCCAGCACGGAAGCGCCCAAACAGCCGTGGCCGCTGGTCACCTATGGCCCTGAGGCCGAAAAGGAGTTCACCGTCAAGCGCGAGGCCGTGTTCGCGTTTGCCCGGAAACCCGCCGTGGCCCGGAAAAACGGAAAGGTGGAGATTGCTTTTGAGTCCAAAGGGCGTTGCGATGCGACGGTGGCAATCGAGATGAATGATGGGGCGGCAGGGCCGCGCATCGTCCGGCACCTCGCCAGCGGTCTGCTGGGCGCCAACGCCCCGGAGCTCCTCCAGAAGAACTCGCTCCAGCAGACCCTCACCTGGGACGGGAAGGACGACTTCGGACGCCCTGTCGCGGACATCGCCGCCTGCACGGTGCGCGTGTCGCTGGGGCTCCGGGCGCAATACGAGCGGAGCTTCTACGACCACCCCGACCGGAAGCGGGGCTTCCAGGCGGCGATCGCGGTGGACCGGGACGGCGTCTACCTCTATGAGAACAACCTGGTCGATTACGTCCGCAAGTTTGACCACGACGGGAACTACGTGCGCACGCTCTACCCCTTCGCTGCGAACCAGCTCAAGGACGTCAAGGGCCTCGCCTGGCAGCCCGTGCCGCCGGGCCGCCGCAAGGTGCCGGCCAAGCGCGGCGCCTTCAACAACACCCTCCTGCCGCTGACGCGCAGCCAGTTCGCGACCTTCGGCACCCGCCCGATCGCGGGCGCACTGGTCGTCGGACGCGGGAAACTCGCCCTGTTGGGCGACCCGCGCACGGTCTACCTGGGCACCGACGGCACCACGCGGGGGCTCGACTTGGTCGGGCCGCCCGGCCTGATCGACACCGGGGCCATTGGGAGATATACCAAGAGGCCCGTGCTGCAACCAGCACGGCGCGCGGCGGCCAGCCCGGACGGCAAGTGGATCTACATGACTCGGGTATTCCTGGAAAGGGGCGAGGGACGCGGGCCCGCCAGGGTCTGGAACCACGGCGTCTTCCGCATGGCGTTTGGCGGCGGGAAGCCGGCGCTGTTCATCGGGGCGCGAACTGCCGGCAAGGACGGGGCTCGCTTCGACCAGCCCGCCTCCATCGCGGTGGATGCCAAGGGCCGGATCTACGTTGCGGACTACGGCAACGACCGGATCCAGGTATTCACGCCCGACGGTAAGTTGGAGAAGTTCTTCGCCGTCCGGCAACCGGCCGAAGTCAGGGTGCACCGGAAGACCGGGGAAACTTATGTCTTCTCCTGGGAGATAGAGTCGGCCTTGCGAAAGCAGGTCCGGGGGCAGAAGGCCTGGGTACGGAAGTTCTCGCCCATCGACGTCGCGGCGGCTAAGATGCTCCTGGAAGCCGAAATCCCCTCCCAGCGCCTGCCACCGGGCCTCTTCACCGGCAACCTCGTGCAGGCGGAGCTCGATTCCTGGGGCAGGGAGCCGGTGATCTGGCTTATCCCGGCGGAGCCCAATCTCTTCCGCTGGACCAAGAGCCGCTACAACGGGCCGTTCCTCTTCGTCGAGCGGAACGGCAAGCTTGTGCTCAAGAAGAGCTTCGACGCCGCCTGCCGAAAGGCGGGCAGCCCCCAGAAATGCCCCTTTTTTCAGCGCCAGCAACTTCATTTCGACCCCGTCCGGGAAACACTCTACGTCGCGGAGCTTCAAGCCGGCCACGTCACGGGGTTCAGGGACCTGGTCGCCATCGACGTCCGCACCGGCGCCCTGAAGAACGTTCGTGCCCCCTTCAACTTCGACGACATGGGCTTCGACGCCCGTGGGTTTGCCTACCTTCGCGCGGGCGACTTCGCCCAGAACGCCGTCGTACGTTTTGATCCGAAGACGTGGAAGGAGGTACCGTTCGAACATGGCCAGGCGGCCAAGACGTCGCGCGGCAATGTGAGGATCGGCTTCGCCGCCAAAGGCGCGATCCTTCTGCCTGGCGGGACGGCGCGATGTCCGGTGTTGGGCGTGTCGCCGCGAGGAGACGTAATCGTGCCGTGCAGCCGCCTGACCGGACGATACACCCTTCACCCTGACATGAGCCCCGTGCGGGTCGGCGACAAGCAATGGACGCCGGAGTATTTCCCTGGGCGCCAGAGCTTCATCTTCATGCACGTCGCAGACCGGTCCGGGAAGCCCAAGGCGATTGACGTCCTGAAGGGAGTCGGATGGCTCAATGGCGGGCTGGCCCTCGATTTCCAGGGCAACGCGTACGTTGCCCTGCGCGACCGCCGCGTCCTCGACGGCAAGCCCTTCGGGAAGATCATGTGGGGCAACGGGGCCCTCATCAAGGTGAGGGCGAAAGAGCTCACCACCAGCCGCATCCTGTGCGCGGACCGCGGCTTGGTGCCCGACCGGTTCCTGCTGACGGCCCCGCCGAAGCGCCCGCAGGACACCGAGGCGCGGTGGGTCGAAGGCGCCCAGTGGATCTACGGCAGCGCCCCCGTCGGGGAGCAGTGGGGCTGCTGCTGCAAGTCCGGCCGGTTCAAGGTGGATTACTTCGGCCGGTCGTTCGTGCCCGAGGCCTGGCGCTATGATGTTGCCGTCCTTGACGCCAACGGCAACCTGATTCTGCTGGTCGGCCAATACGGCAACGCCGACAGCGCCGGCCCCGAGAGCGCCGTGCCGCTGGGCGGAGACGAGGTGGGCCTGTTCGATGCCCACTTTGTGGCCACGCAAACCGACAAGCGTTTGTTCATCTCTGACGTGGGCAACGGGCGGATCGTCAGCGTGAAGTTGGGATACCATGCCACAGAGAAAGTGGCGCTGAAGAATGTGGCGGAGGCCAAGTGATCGGCCATCAGCCAGCGGTAGTCAGTATCCTGCTCGTTGTGTCTGCCGCAAGCGCGATAGCGTCGGACCTTGACGAGTTCAAGGTGAAACGGCAGGAAATTTACGAATTCACCGAGAAGCCGAAGGTCGTCCGCGACGGCGACACTGTCACTGTGACGTTTACCTCGAAAGCGTTTTGCGACGCAACCGTGGCGGTGGAAGACGGCCGGGGAAGGGTTGTCCGCCATCTGGCGAGCGGGGTGTTGGGGGCCAAGGCGCCCGAACCGTTCCAGAAGAACTCGCTCCGCCAAACCCTTGTCTGGGACGGAAAGAGCGACAAGGGCGAATACGTCGACGACAAGGATAGCATCATCGTCCGAGTATCGCTTGGGCTTAAACCGCGGTTCGAAAAGTCGCTGTATCAGTCACCCTACAAGCGCTTCGGCCGCACCCAGCCAGCGTTCGCCCCGGCGCCGGAAGGCGTCTACGTCTATGAAGGCGACATGGTGGACAGCGTGCGGCTTTTCGACCACGACGGCAATTATGTTCGCACCGTGTATCCGTTCCCGTCCGGAAAACTCAAGCAGGTCAGGGGCTTGCGTTGGCATCAGGCACCCCAGGACGGCGTCAGCGTACCATTCAAGGAGGGCTCCCACCAGGCGACATTCCTCGGCAGCGGCTACAATGGCGGCTACGATCCCGGCACCGGCTACGGCAAGTACAGGCTCCTGGCTCTGAATCACTACGATGGCTTCCCCAGTTTCCGCGCGGCCTCCGCCATTGCCGTATGCGGCGAGCGTGTAGCGTTGACCGGAAGACTGCTGGTCCGTATGGCGACAGACGGCGGCAGCCCGCGGTCTGACTCAGGGCAGGCCGGCGGCGTGGATTTGCACGGCCCCAAGATCGGTATCCCAGTAACAGAGCGTCGCGGTTGGTCTGCACCTTTTTCGTTCGATGTCTCGCCCCGCACAGCGGCATTCAGCCCGGACGGGAAATGGCTCTATATGGCCGGTCATAATTGGAACGACAACTTCGATACCGGCGGAAGCCGTCGCCGGTGGCTGCACGCCGTGTGGCGCGTGAAGTTCGACGGCCAGGCCGCGCCCAAGATCTTCGCAGGGGCCGCGAACAATACTCCCGGTTCCGGCCCCGGACAGTTCAACTGTGCCGTCTCCGTGGCCTGCGACAAAAACGGACGCGTCTATGTGGCCGACTACCTGAACAATCGCATCCAGGTGTTCGCCCCCGACGGCACGCTCAAGGAAAGTATCCCCGCCAACCGGCCGGCACATGTCGCCGTTCATCAGAAGACGGGTGAGATTTACGTATTTTCCTGGTTGTTGGGCAGCGAAGAGATGCTGGGAAAGAAAGAGAAGGTGGCAGCCGCGCTGACGCGGTTGGGGCCGCTTGGAAAACACCAGAAGATTGGCTCTTGGTCCCTTCCTTTCGGCTCGGGCCTGCTCAACATCTGGGACCACCGGGGCGGCACCCAGTTCCGGATGGCACTCGACTCCTGGGCGAAGGTCCCGACGCTATGGGTCATTTCCGGGCCGAACGCGGGGATCAAGCTGATGACCTTCGCGGGGGACAAACTGATTGTGAAGAGGAACTTCAATGCGGCGGCCCGCAAGGCGACGGCCAATCTTGCTCCCACCACTTCCCGTCAACGCCTGACCGTGAACCCCAAGACGGGGAGACTCTACGTCCAAGAAGGTGTGGCGTCGGGTCGGATCGTCGAGATCGATCCGGACACGGGCAGGGAGCGACTTGTGAATCTGCCTTTCGCCGCCGAGGATCTCTGTTTTGACATCGACGGCATGGCCTACCTGCGCACCTGGGAGATGGTGGCGCGGTACGATCCGAGCAACTGGCGCGAGGTCCCGTGGGACTACGGAGAGAGCCGATCGGGGATGATCGCGGGCCTTCCACTCCCCGCCACGCCTCCAGGGCCCTGGGGCCATTTAGGCGGCTTCGGGATATCGCCCAAGGGACACCTGGCCGTGCAGTGCTCCAATCGCGGCCCGCAGGTCGACCGAAGTCTTAAGCGATCCAGGAAACAGGCGATTCAGAAGGGTGGCGGCAAGCCCTATACTCCGCGGCTCTATCCGGGCCGCCAGCGCTGGAACGAGATCCATGTCTGGGACAAGCACGGAAAGCCCATCTATAAGGACGCCACGCCGGGCGTCGTGATTACCGATGGGGTCGCCATCGACAAGGACGACAATATCTACGTGCTGACCAATCCGACGCGCATGCCGGGCGGCAAGCACGTGTTGAATCGCATGACCGAAACGCTGATCAAGTTCAAACCCAAGAAGGGCAGGGTCATCTCGTCCGGCGAAAGACCTGCCGTCCGACTGAAACCGGGGCAGGAGCCGGAGGGCCGGCCGCAGATTGGCGGGTTCATTCAATCTCCGGCGTGGGTCCAGGGCGCGGAATGGATGTACGGTGGTGTGGGGTACTCCGGCACCGAGCGCTGCGTCTGCTGGAACGCGCGTTTTGCACTGGACTATTTTGCACGTTCGTTTGCGCCGGAGCCGGACCGCTTCACCGTGGCCGTCTTGGACACCAACGGCAACCTGATCATGCGCATCGGGAAGTACGGCAACCTGGACGATGGGAAGCCGCTGGTCCCAGATCCCGCGACCAAGCAGACACGCTCGATCGGCGGGGATGAGGTGGCCATCATGCACTCCTGCTATGTGGGCGTGCACAGCGACAAGCGGCTGTTCATAGCCGACGCCGGCAACAGACGGATCGCCAGCGTGAAACTGGGCTACCACACGGAGGAGAAGGTAGCTCTGAAAGACGTGCCGGACCGGAAGGAGACGAACAGATGAGAATCGTCTCGGCGACGTCGGTCGTGTTGATTCTGGCTGGCCCAGCGGCGGCAGCGGGTGAGGTGTCCTTCACCGCCAAGCCGGCCGCCACCGAGGCGGGTGACAAAGTGAGAATCGAGTTCGCGGCTGATCGAGAAACCGACGTGGCGGTGTTCATCGAGAACAGCAAAGGCAAGGTGGTCCGGCATCTGGTGGCCGGCGTGCTCGGGAAGAACCCGCCGCCTCCGCTCAAGCCCAATTCCCTCGAGCAGTCGATCCTCTGGGATCGCAAGGACAACGCCGGAAAGCCGGCCGCCGGCGGCCCCTTCAAGGTCCGCGTGACACTGGGCATGCGGGGCTAATTCGACTGGTTCGTGCTCCACAACCCGTACGGCAGCGGCCGTGTCAACGCCTTGGCCGTCGGGCCCGGCGGCACGCTCTACGTGTTCCATGCGGAGAACACGGCGAATGACAACATGGGGGGCCATAAGATCAAGGTGTACGACCGCGACGGCAGGCACCTGAAGGTCCTCGTGCCCTTCCCCGCAGATATCGCCCCGGAAAAGATCAAGGCCCTGGGCATATTCCGGACGGCTGAGGGCGATCTGGTGCCCCGCGTGCACAACTGGGAGACGCTCAACTTCTATCCCGATACCGTCGGGGGACGCGGCCGGTCGATGCCCGATGCCGCCTCCTCCCCGGCCGTGGACTCCAAGGGGCGGGTCTATTGGCTGGTCCGCGGCCCGGTGCTCTGCGCCGTGGATGCCGACGGCGGCATCCCCTACGACAAGTTCCTGGGACCCAAGTTGCTCAAGGAAATCAAGGGCCTTAAGCTGGCTGGCGAGTTGTTTCAGTACTGGCCGGAGAAACCGACCCTGGCGGTAAGTTCCGACGACAAGTATGTGTACTTCGCGGGGCTCTCGGCCGGGGCCGGCCCCCTGCCCTGCGTCTTCCGCGTGTCGGCCAGGACCCGCGGCCCGGCGGAGACCTTCGTCGGCAAGCTCGGCCGGCCCGGCAAGGAGAAGGACCTGCTCACCGCTCCACGCGGGCTGGCTGCCGCCAAAGGCCTGCTCTACGTGGCCGACCCCGGCGCCGACCGCATCGCGGTCTTCAAGGAAACGGACCGCTCCCTGACCGGGGAGATCAAGGTCAAGAGCCCCCAGTCCATCGGCGTGGACCCGGCCACGGGCGCCGTTTACGTCTGCGCCTACGCCTCCAAGAGCCCGGCCGAGTTGGTCAAGCTGAGCGGCCTCGAGGATGCCAAGGAGTTGTACCGGTTGAAGCTGCCGCGGACGGGCATGAGTCCCAACCCCGGCCAGCACCGCATCGCGGTGGACGCCTCGGCCAGGCCGGTGCGCGTCTGGATGCCCGAGCTGACGTACGCCCCGTGGTCGCTGAAATACATCGAGGACACCGGCAAGAAGTTCGTGGACAGGGGCGACCCGCGCAGCAAGGCCCCGTGGATCGAAGGCCCGCGGGACCTCTCCATCGACCGCGTACGCGGCGAACTCTACATCAAGGGCAACTACGGCAAGATGAACGGCCAGAAGTTCTGGCGCCTTGACGAGAAGACCTGCGAGGTCCTGAAGGCCTTCGATCCCAGGATCGGCTCGACCGCCAGCGGCACGCAACTGGTCCCCGGCTCGGACGGCAATCTGTACACCATGAATTTCGGTGCCGGTCTGTTGCGCTTCGACCGCAACGCCAAGCCGCTCAACTGGAAGGGCCGGAACACCAACAGGATCCCCATCGGGGGGACCATGAACTTCCAGCAGCGTTACCTGGCCCTCCGCCCCTACGCGCCGGTGGACGAGCTTTACGTCGTCGTCCCTCCGTTCTACCGCCAGATTCTGGAAGAGAAGATGACCTGGGACAATGCAGCGAAGAAGGGCCGGGCGCACCTGCCGGCCCGGTTCACCTCGCTGAACGTGATCGGCCAGGACGGCAAGACCAAGCGCACGGTGATCTGGCAGTGCCTGGACAGCGCCGTGCCACGCGTCGACGTCAAGGGCAACATCTACCTGGCCGACTCGGTCAAGCCTCTGGACCGCTCCTGCCCGAAGTTCTTTGACGGCAAGCTCCCGGCCAAGGGCGGCCGCTCAAGCGACCTCTACTGGACCCGCGCAATGTACGCCAGCATCATCAAGTTCCCGCCCTCGGGCGGGGCGATCTGGTTCACGAAGAAGAAACTGTCCCTGAGTTGCGTGGGCAAGCCGCCGGCCGAACTCCTGGCCAAGCCCAAGGTGCCCTTCAAGACGCAATATGACAGCGGTTACGGCTTCCCGCTCAAGGGTGAGGTCCAGGGGGCGCTCTGGATCCGTTTCGGCTACTCGGCCTACTCCGTACCCGGGAGCGGCGGGAGGTGTAATTGCGAGGGCAACGGGTTCGATGTGGACCCGTTCGGCCGCGTCTTCTTCCCCAACCTCGGGCAGTTCCGCGTGGAGGTGATCGACACCAACAACAACCCGATCACCACGTTCGGCAAGTACGGCAACGAGGACTCCGGCGGGCCGGCGGCCAAGGTCAAGAGGCCGGCCATCCCGCTGGCCTGGCCGGTGTATGTCGCCGTCTCCGACACTCACGCCTACGTGGCCGACACGGTCAACCGGCGCGTGGTCAGGGTCAGGCTGGCCCACGCGGCCGAGGAGAGCTGCCCGGTCCCCTGACCGGCGAAGAGGAGTCGCTGCCCAAACCGGCCACGTCAACGGACCTATCGCCAATGCCACATGAGACCGCGAATGCCGGAAGCCGGTGGGACCTGATTCCGACGCCCCAGCACGTCGAGCCGCTGGGTACGGCGCTGGACTTGTCCGGGGCGCGCCCTGTCCGGATTGTGGTGGCCGCCAGACCGTCACCAAAGGCGATCCTGGCGGCGCAAATGCTGAAGGACGGGCTGGAGGAGCAGGTCTCCTCGCTCGCCGGGTCCGTGAGCGTGGCGGAGACGCTCGACGCAGGAGCTCTCTGCATCCGGCTTGTCGAATGGCCGGGCCATGAGACGGCCGGCATCCCGCTGAACGCTCTGGACGAGCAAGTCCTTTCGCAGCGGCATCACGGACAAAGCTACATAATTCGGACGCTGAACGAGCACGCGCTGGCCGTCGTCGGGCCACCACTGGGCCTGCTCTATGGCGCGATGACACTGCTCCAACTGCTGGGACCGGCCGAGCGGGACCAGACACTCCCCGGAATCTACATCCGGGACTTCCCCTCTTTCCAGTACCGAGCGGCCGCCGACTGGCTGTTGAACGGGGAGGCCAACCGCTGGTCGCTCGACCGCGGCCAGGGCCTGGATGCCTACGAGGCGCTGTGCCGGCGGAAACTGGAGCGCTGCCTGCGCCACAAGATCAACATGGTAGTGTTCGACGGCTTCGGGTTCGGGCTGGCGGAAAGGTTCCTGGAGTATCCGGCGCTGATGCGACGGCTCAACGCCTACGCTCGCGAGCGAGGGATCCATCTCCTCTTCGGCGGATACGGATCGGGCTACGGCATGGCCTACCAGCCGGGGCCGCTCTACGAGGACGCACCGTACCAGGGTACCGCGCGGAAGAACCGGACCTCGTATCCCGACGGCACGACGTACACCTGCATGGGCTATCCGCGGACGCGGGCGGGCCTGGACCCGGGCGTCTTCGGGACCTGCCGCTCCAACGAGGACCTCAATCGGCTGAAGGCCCGGGACCTGGCGGCGTTCGTCCGGGCCGTGGAGCCCGGCGCGCTCTACATCCATCACGAAGACTTCGGCGGCATGGACACCACGCAAAAGTACTGGCTCGAGCGTTGCGAACAGTGCCGGCGGCGGTGGCCGAATGACCAAGCCGCGGCCGCCGACGGCGCCGCCGGAGCCGTCGCCCACGGCTACACTTCGCTGGTCAAGGCCATCAATACCATCCGCAACCGCGACACCGGCTATGACGCGTCTCGGGACTGCCTCATCATCCTCACCTCACCGGTCTACATCCCCAGTTCGCCTTCCTCGCAGGACTGGGACAATGCCCTGCGGTTCTGGCAGAACGTCGCCCGCGGACTTCCGCCGGCGGACAACCTGATGGCGTGTTTTCGTGAGGTCTTTCCTCAAGAGCCCGGCGGGAGGCGGTGGACCGATGCGTTCAACCGCGCCATGGAGGACGTCGGCCGGCCGCTCGGCGCATGGATCTACTTTGCCGGTGGGGGCGACCATTGGCTCAACGACTACCCCTTTGTGGGCACGCCCGCCTTGAACGCGATCTTCCTCGGCGCCCAAGGCATCTACAACGCCAGCGGCGACGCCTACCAGGAACCCCAGCAGCTCCTCAATGCCGAGTACAGTTGGAACGCCCGTTCGGACGGCTTCTCACTGGAGCCGCGGACACACAACGAGGCCGCCACGGCCTGGCGGCGGCTGGCCCACACCGATGACAGACCGGCGGCGCTCTTCGGAACCGGTGGTTGGCTCGACCGGATCTGTCGGCGGCTGTATGGCGAGGCGGCGGCCCCGCACGTGGTCAGGTACTACAGCGAGTGGGAGCCGCTCAGGCCGGCCGAGATGGAGGACAAGCCCGATCGGCCCGCGGCCTTCGACCAGGTACATGGTGAGGCGCGGGACAAGGCGTACTTGCCCATGGCCTACGACAAGGTGTATGGGGTCCCCGTCCACTGGCGACGCCTGGCGTTGGATGCCAAGACCTGGCCCGAGGCGATCAGCAACGAACTGTACGCGCAACGGTTCGAGAAGTGCTCCATTTCGCGGGCCGAGCTTCACGCGCGCCTGGGCCGCCAATGGGACCTGATTCGCCGGATGTCGGAACGGTCGGCGGCGCTGCTTCATAAAGCGCTGACCGCCGGCGTGCGTCCGTCGTCGCGCGAGGACGTTGAATTCGTCCTCAAGAGCATCGAGGTGACGTTGCCCCTGAGTCGGGCCCTCATCGAGTTTCACGAGGCCCGGCGACTGCATCACGCGGGGGCGGCGGAGGCGGGGCCTGTGGTGGAGTGCCTGGAGCGGGCCCGGGGCCACGCGGAGGAAGCGGCTGCCCTTGCCTGCGCCTACTTCCCGACGGTCTCCGACCCCGCCGGCGCGGAAGTAGGGGCGGTGCGAAAAGGGATCGAGGACCTGCAGGCGGCGATCGCGCGGGAGGTCGGCGACAGCGTCGGGCCGCGAGCGAGGGGCGCGGCGTCGGAGAGGCGGACAACCCGGGGGGAAGCATGAGATCACGGACCATACGGCCGACTAGCGATAGGAAGAGAGGTCGCATGAAGAGGCGCGGGATGACCCGATCAACTGTTCCGTTCCTTGTTCCCGCGCTTTTGGCTTGGCTCTGCCTGGCGGGGACGGCCAGTGGGCTGATCAATCCGAAGTTCACCCCCGTTCACTTGACCAAGCAGTCGGCGAGTATATGGGTGCTGAAGCTCTCGGCACCGAAGGAGAAGAACGAGGTCCATGCCGACGTGATGCAGGCGTTGAAAGGCAGGAAGCCCAACGGGCGGCTCGTGATTGACCTGAGCGCCGCCCCGCGGAAAGCATGGGCCAAGAGAGTCAAGGAACAGGCAGCGACGCGCGGCGATCGGCCGGCGCTGATGTTCGCCGGCGAATACCAACGTGAAGAAGACGAGCCGGCTGCGAAGGCGGCGTTCCTGCACATCGACCGGACGTGGGTCCGGCTCGAACGCGGCAAGGGCGACACTTGGCAGATGGTCGGAACCGACATCGCCATGCTCGGCACCTGGGACGGCTGCACGGAGACACTGGCCGGGGCAGTCCGGTACGTCCTCACTGATCCCAACCCCGTTGTCCCTGTCGCCGTGGGCTGGAAATGGGGCGACCGGAAGACCATCGCGCGGGTGAAGGGAAAG
Organism: uncultured Planctomycetota bacterium; assembly: GCA_964505325.1. Lineage (GTDB taxonomy): Bacteria > Planctomycetota > PUPC01 > PUPC01 > PUPC01 > CAZDHT01. Next base: position 15,774 of record CAZDHT010000059.1, read on the forward strand.
GTGCACGAGGCGCGAGCCGTGGACTTGGCCGGCGACGGGAAGCTCTGCCTGTTCCTCGCCTGCGAGAAAGGCGACCGGCTGTTCCGCTACGACCAGAAAGCCAAGGCGTTCAAGCACGTGACCGCCACGAACGCTCTCAAGAGCGCGTCGCGCGTGACCGCATGGGGCGACTTCAACGGGGACGGCCGCCTCGATCTCGCCTCGTGGGACGGCAAGGCGCTTCGCCTCTGGCATCAGGCAGCGGACGGCAAGTCCTCCGCCGGCCGGACCCTCGCAGTGAAGTTCCTGGGCGCGTGCGCGAGCCTGTCTGTGGTAGACGTGGGGGTGGCGGGACGTCCCGGCCTACTGGTCGGCGCCACGGACGGCAGCCCGGTGCTCCTGCGCCCGGCGAAATCCGGCGCGAAGGCCGGCTTCCAAGTGCAGCCGCTCGGTCCTATGACACCCCGAGGCGTCGGACTGGCCGGCCCCTGTCTGGTGGCCGACTTCGACAACGATGGGCACGCCGACCTGCTGCGGCTCTTCTCGTTCGGCAGCACGCTGTACCCCGGCAAGGGCGGCGGCAGATTCGGCAAGCCCCGCGCCCTGAAGATCGCCTTGGGCAAAGGCCGGTCGGGGGCGTTCCTGGGCGACTACGACCACGACGGCCGGTTCGACGTGTTCTGCGTGGCGGAGGACCGCTGCCGCCTCTGGCAGAACCGCGGCAAGCTGAAGTTCGACGAGACGCTGGGCCTGTCAGGCGAGATCTCGTACACCGCGCAAGACGGCGGGATCGCCGGCGCGACCTGCGACATCAACAACGACGGCCGCCAGGACGTGATGATCGCCTACGCGGACAAGCCCGTCGAGATCTATTTCAACCGCGGCTTCCGCAGTCTGGGCAAGGCGCTGGAACTGATCTGGAAGGACGAGATTCAGCAGGCAACAAAGGACGGCCAACAGGCAGCGACGGTGGCCGACCTCAACGGCGACGGCGCACAAGACCTGGCGCTTGTCCTGCGGGATGGCTCCGTGCGTGTGTTGCTGCGCGAGACGTGGGAAGATGAGTCGCCGCTGGCGGCGGAAGCGGTGCTTCCGCTTCGCTCCGGGACTGCGGGGCCCATTCGAGTCGGCGCCTGGTTCAACAAACGATTCCTGGGCGCCTGGAACGTTGAGGCCGGCGCACCGGGCGCCTTCTTCGGCGTCGAGGAGGCCGGCCCGGTCACTTTGGAGTGGACGTTCCCCGGCGAGAAGACCCAACGCCGGAAGGTCGTGCTGGAGGATAAGCCGGTCAGGATGCTGTTGCCCGGCGGCGAATGAGTCACCGACGGTGGTTCCGGAGGCGTGCGAACGAAAGGAAGGGCGACGCGGATTGTCCATCTTAACATCACGGAGAACCCGCTCCCCGGAACGAATCCCGGACGCACATGTTGCTAGCCGGGAACTCGACCATCCTCCGCAAAGTCGAGCCGCCGTCGGAAGGCGATGAGGTCGCCATCCCGTATCTCGGCGGGTTGCCTCACAGGTACATGCGGGGGCATTAACGATCGTCGAACATCAGCATCCTGGCGCCCGACACCCCCCAAGGAACGCCTTCTCGTCGGGAGATCCGTCGGCGTCCCACCTTACGACGCGGCCCTCAACTTCGCGGCGATCTCGGCGGCCGTCGCGAATAGCTTCTCGGCCATCCCGGCCGATCCAGCGCCCTCGTACCAGGTGTTGATCGTCTGACCACCCAGGGCGGCCCCGCCCGCGCCGCCGCAGGCGCCGAGGCCCCGGATGTGCCAAGTGCGCTGGTCGAGCACTTCCTGACACTTCCTGGCCAGCTCCGGACCGAGCTTCTTGCTCAGGATCGCCTTCTCGATGAAGATGCGCGCCTCGCACTCCTGGATGCCCTGGCGGATCTGCTCGGAGCGCTCGGTGCGCACCGCGCCGGACGGGCCCGGGGCGAACACCGCCTCGGTGCCGCGGTCCAGGTTCAACTGGTCCCAGCAGCTTTCCGGGTAGCGGCCGCCGATGCTCGTGGAGTGCTTGATGCCCGGCCGGAGGCTCCCCCGGCCCAGGAGCGGCCAGAAGTCCGCGCCGATGCGCCCGAGCCCCGCGGTGTTGTGCACCAGCGCGGCTTCCGCGCTGACGCGCCAGAGGCTCAGGGGGGCCGTCGGCCCCCGGGAACGGCCGTAGTAGCCGACCTTCGATTGCCAACCGTAGAAACGCTTGCCGCTGTCCGGCGGCGGACACATGTTCATGTAATACTGGGTGTTGTAACCGACGGGGATCAGCCCGAACATGCTGCTCCCGCGGTTGTCGGAGTGCGCGTTAGTCACCCACTTAGCGTTGGACAGGAGCGGATGCAGGGCGACGACGGCCCCCTTTGTGATCCGCGCCAGCTCGGAGTTCATGCCCATCATGGTCGCATCCGCCAGGCCGCGCTTGGCCATCCGGGCCGCGATTTCCTTGTAGACCGGCGCCCAGAACGCCTTGAATTCCTCCGGCGCGCTGAACTTCGGCCCCTCCAGGTCCTCCGACTTCCCCGTCTTGGGATCGTAGAGCGTCACCTTGAGCCCGCTGCCGCCCGGCATGTCCCCGCCCCCCTTATCCGAAAAGTTCACCATGCCGGCGTATCTCTCCCAGGCGTAGAGGCAAACCACGTCCACCTTCTGGTGCTTCTGGGCCAGGTCCAGATAGCGGTCGAAGATGGTGAAGTCGTACTTGTACTTGTCCCCATCCTTCACCCAGCGGACCATGCTTTGCTCGTTGCCGAAATTGGTGCGCGAGATGAGCGGCACCACCGCGTACTTGTTGCCCAGCTCCCCGAGCAGCTTGAAGGACTCCTCCATGTACTTCCAGTGCCCCTCGCTCCAGAGCGGCACCTTGTACTGGATGGCCACCGAGTCCGGCGACTGGATGATGCCCATGTGGGTCGCGAAGTCCTTGGGACTGGGAAGCTTCCAGCCGATGACCTTGAGAGCGACCGGCACCTCGACGGGGTCCAGTCCGTCGGCGGAAACGGTGAGCTTGCCGGCGTAAACCCCCGGGGGAGCGTCGGCGGGGACTTGCACTTTGAGGACGATGGCCTGCGCTGCACCCATTCCGGGAGCCGCTTCGGCCTTGGCCGGCGGCGCATCGGCCAGCGAATCCCAGAAGCCGCCCCGGGGGACCCGATACCGCAGGGCCAGTTTGTCATCGCGGATTGTATAGAAAAGGCTCAGGTTCGACGCGGGGATGAGGCCCTGGCCGCCCCGTTGTTTGAGTTCCCCGGCTCGGACCTTGATTCCCGAAATCGGCTTGTCCGAAGAAACCATCACCTTGCCGTCGAATGCGCCGTTCTGGCAGCCGACGAGGGTCAGCGACTCGCCCTTTTCCAGCGGGTCTCCGTAGCTGGCCGGGCTCATGCGGTACATGTTGCTGGCGACCCAGACCTGTATCCCCGCCGGCCGTGATACGTTGGGCGCGACCGCGCCCTCGGCCTGGAGCGCCAGGCTCACGAGCCCCGCGGTGCTCCACACCGATTCGTGGTTCAGGCCCTCCCTGTCCAGCCCCGAGCCGAAGTACGGGGCGCGGTGGATCTCCACGGCCAGGATGTTCGCGCCCCTCCTCAGGAGCTTGGGGTCAAGGGCCACGCTCTCCAGTCGCCGGATGCGCTTTCCCAACTGGTCCCTGTATTTCGCGGGATGGCCGAACTCGGCGACAATGCAGTGCGACCCGCGGAAAGTCGCGTCCGAGTGGACGAAGACCTCCGGAGGGTAGTCCTCGGCCAGTGTGCCCGGCCCGATCTTCCCTTCCTTGGGCAAATGAGCGCGCACCACTTCCTGCCCGTTGACATGAACCACGATGCCGCCGCGGTAAGCCAGCGAGAGCATCAGCTTGCGAACCTTCGCCGGATCCGCCACCGCGAACTTGCCGCGCAGGCACAGCAGGCCCAACGTCGGCCCCGGGGCCCCCCAGGCCGGTGCGAAACCATAGTCGTACTGCTTGGCGCGCCTGCGGCTCAAGTTCCAGCGGCTCCAGCCTCCATCCGGGAAGTCCGGGTTGTTCCAGCCGGCGGGCGGCGGCGGCGTTCGGGCCGCGAACATCGCCCCCGCGCCGACGGCGGGGAGAAGCTTGGCGCCTTTGCGGACCACCGGCGTACTCCACACGGCGAACATCCGCCAAGGGCTGCCCTCGTCGAGAATCAACTGGGCGGGGCCCGCCGGACGCGCCGCGACCTCCCTCGCCCACGCCGTTGTCAATCCCAACATACCCACCATCATTCCCGCCAGCCACCCGAGTGTGAACCGATGCATGGCCACTCCTTTTTGCTTGTGTTGGCTGATCGTCCCCGCCCGGTCACTTCACGTCGCAGGTTTCCTCCGCCGCGTAGACCAGTTTTGCGCGCAGGAGCCGTCGGTTGAGGCTGTCGCCCATGTAGGCGTACTTGTCGGTGGCGCCCACGCCGACGAGGTAGCTGAAGGCGATCTCCGGCTCGGCGAAGGGGCTCTTCAGGTCCGCAGGATCGTCCGCACGGCGCGGGCGAACCTTGCCGGTCTTGGGGTCCACCACCGGGCTGTCTGGGCCGCAACTCTCGGCGTTGCCGTAACTGCCGAACGTCGTGATCAGATTTCCGTTCGTATCGAGGACGCCGACCCGGTAGCGTCCCAGGTCCGGGTACCACACCCGACCGAAGGGGTCCACGTCGAACCGGGTGTTCTCGCAGTTGCAGTAGAAGAGCGGCAGGTGGCTGATGCCGAAGTGGGCCCATTCGGCGCCGGTGACCTTCGCGGTGCAGTAGGCGTTCGACTGGTCGCTCGTGTCCACGATCGAGCCCATCGCCACCGTTTTCAACGCGGGGTCCAGGTTGGGTCGCCCGCCGAAGGGATTGCCCCGGACCGAACGGCCCCCGCCCCAGTCCACCATGCCGCCCTTGGGCGAGAACTTGAGGATGCTGCCGTACATCACGGCGATGGTTCGCTTGGGGTTAGCACCCTCCCAGCGGGACTTGGGCGTCACCGGCCCGACGACTCCGGCGAACTCAGGCGGCACCAACCGGTCGAGGGGCCGGACCTGCTCGGCAATGTAGATATTGCCGGCCTGATCGAACCGGGGGCCCAAGACGTTGTCGGAGACCTTCCAGATGATCGGCCCTCCCACGCGCGCCCCGGAGGGGGCATATTCGTAAAGCGCCTTGGGTCCGCGTGTCTTCCGGGCCTCGAACACGAAGTGGTGTCCGTCGGAGCGGATGCCGTGCGTGTGGGTCATGAAGACCATGCAGACCGGGGTGTAGATGGCATTGGGCGGCTTGGCGTAGGGCTTGACCCCGGCCGGCGGGGCGAAGGGCACGCCCCACTTGAGCGGCTTGCCGTTGCGGTCGAACTTGAAGAGGAACTGGGGCCAGCCCTGGATGTAGAGGTTGCCATCCGGGCCGGGCTCCAGGCAGGAGCCGGCGGAAGCGGTGCACAAGTTCATGCCCTGGATGACGTCAACCTTCCCGGTCTTCTCGTTGAAGCGCATCCAGCGCTGCTGGGCGGCGCGCACGTAGATCTCCGGATCGTCGCGGTAGTGGTCAACGGTCAGGTTGACGAATCCCCCGTCGCCGAGGTCGCGCCCCCCGATCTGCTTGGCGTCACTGAACTTGTCGCCGAGGTCCTCAATACGGAAGAATTGCCAGCCGTTGGAGGCCCAGATGACCGCCGGCTTGGCGCTGACGTCCACCGCCAGCCGCCACTGGAGGTGGCTCCGGGGAGCGGTCAGGCGGATGGAGGCCAACGGCCGGGGGGTCTTCCAGCCGCTGAGCTTGACGATCTCGGCCGAAGCGCGCTTACCCACCTTGAGCAGGTAGACCGCGCCGCTCTGTGGGTCGGCGGCCACGAGTTCCGGGCTTTCCGCCTGGAAGGAGCGGGCGAACTTGCCGTCGGCCTCGGAGACGACCACCACGCGCTGGTTGGCCGGGTCGCAGATCAGGAGGCCGCCTTTGCCGTCAGCGGCCATTCCATGGGCGTGGCTGCCCAGATGGGTCCGATCATTGCCGGCCTTGGCCGGGTCGCCGAAGAAGGGCCGGGCCGGCGAACGCTCCGGGAGCCTCACGCGGTAGACCGCCGGGTAAGGCGGTATCTTCTTGCTGGACCAGCTGCGTGCCGGGGCGATGCCGCTGAAGTAGGCGTGCTTGCCGTCCCCCGACACGGCCAGGTACTGGCGGTGGTTGAGTGTGTGAAAGCTGGCCGCCGGGACATTCGGCAGGAGTTTGGGCCCGAGGAAGGCCGGCGGCGCCTTCGCGCCGGTCACGTCCACCAGCCCGATCCGGGCATCGGGATGCAGGGCGAGGAACTTCCCGTCGGGGGTCATGGCCACCCCGTCGTTCGACCAGAACGCCGTGTTCCGGCGCTGCGGCAGATCCAGGTACATCGGCACCGTCCGCCCGCCGACCTGCACGGCAATGCCGCCCATGGCCTCGATCTGCTCCTTGGTGGCGGTGGCCGGCAGTGGGACGAGCGTCCGCTGGAAACTGCCGTCGCGGTTGAGGGCCACCAGGCGCTGGCCGCTCCAGTTGGGCACGCCCGCCCCGGCGCCAACCACGGCATAGAGCGTGCCGTCCTGGGCGGCGGCCATTGCCTGGATCCCGCCGATCGACATCGGGTCAGCGATGACCGCCTTGTCGTACTTCGCACTGAGGCCCAGCACTACGCGGACCTTGAAAGGGCCGTTGCCGGCCGGCTTACCCCAGTCGGCCTTGCCGTCCCACTCGATGCTTTGGGCCAGGCCGGGCTTGAGCGGCGGCGGCGGGTTCTTCCCGAGCACGCCGGACACGAGGTGCCGGACGACCTTGCCGCCCCCATCCTCGATTAAGACCGAGACGTCGGTCTCGCGGTCCACCGCGAACTCGATTCTCACCTTGTCGCCCGCTTTGGTGGCGGCCGGCTTCTTGGCGAAGGCCGGCGGGGCGTTCTGGGCACCCAATGCCGCGTTTGCCAGGATAACGCAGATGCAGAGGGACAGGGCTCTCATGACTTGGTCCCTTTCACTTGACCTCGCAGGTTTCCTCCGCCGCGTAGCGTACGGTCTAAGGACTCGTCCGCGTGCAATCTTCCGTTCGGCAAGTGGTTATGGTATCCTCTCTCCCCTTCGGAGACAACCATTTCCAGGGGAGCGAGGTGTGATTCAGACAGTCTTGGCGGGGGCGAGGTCGAGCAGGTGGGGTAGAAGTGGGAAGGGGGGTGTGGTTGGGGCTGTTTTGA